>CAZVES010000092.1:0-5404 GCA_964625835.1 uncultured Hyphomonadaceae bacterium | reverse complement strand
TCATAGCTGGCCATGTTGCCATGGCGCAGCAGGGTCTTGGCGAGGCGTAGGGTCTGGGGCGGCTGTGCAGCAATGCCGTTCGCCAGAGCCATGGCTTCTTCCATCAGCGCGTCATGGGGCACGGTGCGGCTGACCAGCCCCCATTCGGCGGCCGTTGCCGCATCGATCACCTTGCCGGTAAACAGCAGCTCGGCAGCGCGCGATGCGCCGACAATGCGCGGCATCAGCCAGGCTCCGCCATCGCCCGGAATGAGGCCGAGCTTCAGGAAGGTGACGCCGAACTTCGCCTTGTCCGAGGCGATCCGGATGTCTGCCATGCAGGCCACGTCGCAGCCGAGGCCTATGGCTGCGCCATTGACCGCCGCGATCAGCGGGACTTCTAGATTGTAGAGCGACTTCACGATCAGGTGGATGTTGCGCCGATAGCCCTCGCGCACGTCATAGGGGCTGCCGCCAAAGGCGCCCGAACGCTCCTTCATGGCCTTCACGTCCCCGCCTGCCGAGAAGGCGCGGCCGGCCCCGGTCAGGATGGCGCAGCGGATGGAGGTGTCCGCCTCGATCTCCTGGCAAGCCGCGCGCACGGCCTCCCCGTCTCCTGCCTGGCCGAGAGGGTTGAGGATGTCGGGACGGTTCAGGGTGAGGGTCGCGATGGGCCCATTCTTCTCAAGCAGGATGACATTGCTCATGGGGCGGGCTCCTCAGTCGGCTGGCGCCAGCACGGTGCCGGCCTTCAGGGCTGTATCGATGTCTTCCGGGCCATAGCCAAGTCCCTCCAGTATTTCCCGCGTGTGCTGCCCGATGGCCGGGGAGGGGCCCTTGGGTCCGTCATCGGCGCCGGGAAAACGGATCGGGGATGCAGGGGCGCGGAATGTGGAGCCATCGCCCTTCGCGCTGGGGGTCTCCACGAAGGCACCTGCGGCTTCGGCCTGCGGGTCGGCGGCGACATCGGCAAGGGTCTGGACCGGCGCCCAGGCGAGGACATTGTCATCGAGGCGCTGGGCCATTTCTTCCTTGGTGTATTTCGCAAACCCTTCATCGAGGAACGCGACCAGCTGCGCGCTGTTGGCGCGCCTGCCCTTGGCGGTCGTGAAGCGTTCGTCCTCGATCAGGTCTTCCCGGCCCACGGCGCGGCAGATGGGCGCCCAGTCCACGTCGCCCTGACGCGAGACGATGCAGAGCCATGCGCCATCGCTGGTCTTGAAGAAGTTCATCAGCGGCTGGATCTGCTCCTCGCGCGATTTGGTAGAGCCGATGCGCCCGAAGAAGAGCTGGATTGCCATGTCGGAGCCCAGTGCATATAGCCCGGCGCGCATCAGGGAGGCCTCGACGAGCCGGCCCCTGCCGGTGCGCCCGGCTTCGACAAGGGCTGCGCAGATGCCAGCGGCGGCTGCCATGGAGGTGGTGTGGTCGCCAAAGGCGGTGCGCAGGGGAAACGGGTCCTGGCCCTTGGGGATGGTGATGGAGGCCACGCCCGTGCGCGACCAGAAGCTCGCCACATCGAAGCCCGGACGATCAGCGTCAGGCCCCGTCAGGCCATATCCGGTGAGCGAGCAATAAACGAGTTTCGGGTTGATCGCCTGCAGACTTTCATGGTCAAGGCCCGAGCGCTGCAGACCGCCGGGGCGCACATTGGTGAGGAAGACATCGGCGCCTTCCGCCATCCTGCGCAGGATGGCCTGGCCTTCCGGCTGTGATGTGTCCACCACGATGGACTTCTTGCCGCGATTGTCGAAGTCGAAGACGGGATTGTCGGCGATGTCGGTGCCGATGGTCTTGAAGAACTTGCGGATCGGATCGCCGCCGGGCGGCTCGACCTTGATCACCTCTGCGCCCCAGTCGGCCAGGATGCCGCCACAGCCCGGTGCGGCCATATAGGTGGCGTACTCAACGACCTTGATGCCCTCGAGCATGGTGCTCCTCCCATTCTTCTGTCCGGATGGACTGTAGACAGCAAGTCGGTTGGCGCAAACCCGCGCCGTAACGTCAGGGCTCAGAACTGGTTGTCGAGGTGGCGGAGGTACTGCACCAGGGCATCGACAACCCGGGGGTCATCGCTGCCCACCGCGGGCATATAGGTGCCGGGCGCAAATGCTTGAGGATCGGTGAGGTAGGCTTTCAGGGCGTCTTCCGTCCACCGCCCCGATCTGGCCTGCAACGCGTCCGAGTAGCCCTCATAGGGCGTCTCTGCGATCGGGTTGCCATAGATGCTGGCGAGACTTGGGGCTCGGACATGGTCGCCCGCATTCAGCGAGTGGCATTCCATGCACCGGCCAATCTCTGTCTCGAAGCCGGCCTTCACCCGGTCAGGCATGTCGAGACCTGCGATGAAATCGGGGATCTGGGTGGCGGCTGAGGCGAGGTCCCTGGCGGTAAGGAAGATGAGTTCCTGATTGTCGGTCCACAGGACCACGCGGCCATCGCTATGCTGGTGGACGACGCGGATGCGGGTGCCGAGGGGGATGCGCTCATTGTAGAGGACGCGGCCGTCCTTGAGCCGGACCCGGTGCAGGGCGCGGTCCAGGAGGCTGCCGACAAGGAGGTCGCCGTCCCAACTGGGGTGGAAACCGTCTAGCCTCGCCATGCCGGCAGGCGCTATGGAGGGAACCCAGGACATGATGGGAGGCTCAAAGCCGTCATGTTCCCCGATTGCCGGCGCTGTTGGCAGGGGTGTTCCGGAATAGGCGGTGCCCAGGGACACGAGCGGCCAGCCATAGTTGCGGCCCGCCTCGATTCGGTTGAGTTCATCCCCGCCCCGGGGTCCGTGTTCGGAGACATAGAGCGCGCCGTCCGGGCCGATGGCGATGCCCTGCATGTTCCGGTGGCCCATGCTGACAACACTCGCCTCGCGGCTCTCCAGATCGATCGACAGCACCTTCCCATATTGCGCATATGGGTCCTGGGCGATCGGCGCGCCCTCGGCGCGCATTCCATCGAGGTGGTAGTCTCCGCTGGTCAGATAGAGTGTAGAAGGTGCTACAAAGGCCAGCTTTCCGCTCGCCATCTGGCCTTCCACCGCCAAGTGTTTTTCCTTCAGGGGAAGGCAGGGAGCGGTGCGATGCACCACCTCCCAGTCATCAGATTCTGCCGTGATGCTGTCAATCGACACCACGCCGGCGTCGATGGCAAGAAAGGATACGGTATTTGTGGTGCATCGCTCGTCGGGGTGAAACTCGCTATAGGATGCGAACAGGCCGCGTGCGCTGGGACTGTCCACGAAGAGAAGGTCGTTGTAGCGGATGTAGCCACGATGAAAGTTGTATGGGGCATCGTGCTGGTCGGCCAGTTCGAGGTACCCCGCGCGTCCCGTGTCCGGCGCCTGAATGGCGGTCTTGCGGATCTGGTCAGCCGACACAGCCGCGAAGATTTCGCCAGTGTAGGGCAGCAACAACACGTCATCACCAAAGGATGTCAGCCCGCCGCCATGTTCGTAAAGCCGGACACTCCCGCGCGCGCCCAGTCCGGTCGCCACGACGCCAACCCTCGCTTCAAGCGTCAGCAGCGTGGACGCATAGTCCTGGCTCTCCAGTGCCGGAACGGCCGCTGAGGCGAAGGGGGCGGCCAGTTTGCGGTCGACCTTCACCAGGAAGCCATAGGGGCCAAACTCGCGATAGGCGACCTGAAATCCGGCCACGAAGACAAGGCCCGCCACGCCGGCCAGCGCGCCCCATTTGAAAAGGGACTTCACCCCGGCCGGCAGGTTGAACCAGAAGTTCAGAAGGCGATGCGATCGGTGGGTTTGGCCAGGCGTTTGGGTCATCTCTCGGGCCCCGCAAGACTCGTGCCCGTTGGCGTGGCCCCGGCTGGCTGTCCTGACTTGCGATAAAGGCCGATCGGGCCAGGCTCGAACCTGTTGTCATAGGTCGATGGGAAAACAGATCTCACGGCTCTCCATCTCTCGCCGTCGGGATTGCGCAGAACGAGCCATGCGCTGGGTGCACCTGCAAGATGGGCCTCAAATTCCGCAAGAGCCGGGTCGGATACCGGGCTGGCATAGTGAATGCTGCTGCGGTCAAAATAGCGCCTTGGGGGAGGCGTCCTGAGACGGCCATTGATTGAATAGAGCTTGATGTCCGCGCGCTCATACGCTTTCAGATAGTATCCAACCAGTATCTCTCCCGTGGCCATGACATAGACTGTTTCGCCTGGGCCTGCGCTGGTTGCGATTTCTTTAGCAACGTCTGACCAGGGTTCCTTGTCCGCCTTGCCATATCCGCTGGCCATATAGTTCACAGTGCTGATCGCGAATGCGGCCACCAGCAGGCCCGCCGCAATCTCGCGGAACCTCCTGTTCTCAAAGTACAGGATCGATGCGGCGCACAGAATGATCCAGCCAACCTGCGCGGGCAGCACGATGCGTTGCAGGAAGACAGGTTTGCCAGCATAGGTCACCCCCAGATAGGCCCCAAAGGACACAATACTGATGGCAACGAGCGCAAGGAGTGCGTGCCGTTCGACCTGATGGCCCCTCTGCCAGAGCGCAAATGCGCCGATCAGCGGCCAGATGCCGAACACGACACCTCGCAGAAAGACATCAATTCCCCAGGACTGGACGCCAAGACTGCCGCCGAACACAATCGAGGTGGTATCAATGACATCTGAAACCGTTGGGACACCAATCCAGAAATTGCTGGAGGCGGGCAGGGCATAGGCCAGCATCAGCCACAGGGCGCGCCCGCCGAGCAAGGCAAACACGGCTGCAGAGATGGCATAGGGGCCCATAATTGTTCCGACGTTGCGCCGGTTCACCCATATCAGCCAGAGATGAAAGGCGCCGAGCACGGCAAGAAAGATCATGGCCGAATAATGGGACCAGAGCGCCAGCGCCGCGCCCGCACCCAGCAAGGCAAAAGGCCATGCGGGCGGGGAGGGCGAGCCGCGTTCGTTCAACTGTGCCAATGCGCCGATGATCCGGATGGTCGCGGCCGTGGCCATCGCAACGGCGAGCACGCAAAGCGTGTAGGTTCGCGCTTCCTGGGCATATCTGAGTTCCGCAAGGGCGAGTGTGAAAAGCACCGCGGCAAGCATCGCCGCGAGTGGTGCCTGAGGTGAGCGAAGAGCCCAACGGGCCGACAAGTAAACGAATGGAATGGTCATCGTGTTTACAACAGCTGACAGGCTGCGGATCGAGGTGACCGACTCCCCGAACACAGACATCCAGGCTTTCAGGAGGATGTAATAGAGGGTCGGATTGTATTCATTCCGTGCGATTTCGCCCCAGAGTTCACCAAAGGACTGTTGCGCGAACCAGATGCTGTAGCCCTCATCGGTCCACAGCGAGGCACCGGAAATCCCGACAAGTCTCAGCGACAAGGCTGCCAGGCAAACAATGGCGAGAAAGACCCAGTCTCCAAGCGAGACCGTGTATTGATCAGCCTCAACCTTGGCCGCAACCCCAGACATACAA
>CAZVES010000091.1:0-10582 GCA_964625835.1 uncultured Hyphomonadaceae bacterium | reverse complement strand
TGGAGTATACGCCAGGCCGCAAGGGGGGCGGAGAAGGTGTGGGATATCGGGCCGGCCTTTTCGCGGGGGACGGCCCATCTATCTTGGCATCCAGACCCATAAATCGATGCGGAGTCCCCATGACCTACACCCTGATCCACCACACCGGCTGCGGTTCGTCTAAGAAGGGACTTGCCCTGCTCAAAGAGAACGGGATCGAACCCGAAATCAGGAAGTACATGAACGCGACCTCAAGGCTCACTGAAGAGGAGCTGCGCGAGATTGCGAGCAAAATGGGCGAAGGCCCGCGCGCCTTCCTGCGCGAGAAGGATGCCGAGAAATTCGGCCTTGCCGCTGACGCCGATGACGATGCCGTTTTCGCCGCCATGGCCGCCGAGCCCAAGCTGATCCAGCGGCCCATTGGCATCAAGGGTGACAGGGCGGTCCTTGGCCGGCCCAACTCGAAACTGCTTGAAATTGCCTGAGGGGGTTGCAGGCGAAGATCGCTTGGCGCGACTCGTCAGGCCTGTTTGTGGACTTCCTCTTCCAACTGGTCGAGGCGCTCCTTGCCGAAGAACATCTCCTCGCCGACATAGAATGTGGGAATGCCGAAAGCGCCGCGCTCCACGGCGGCGGCGGTGTTGTCGAACAGTTTCTGCTTCACAGCCGGGTCCCGGGTCGCTTCCAGTAGCGCCTTGCCGTTGAGGTTGGCCGCTTCCATCGCAGCCACAAACACGTCAGGCTCGTCCATCTTCAGCCCGTTTTCCCACATCGCCTTCAGCCCGGCTTCCAGATAGGGCCCCAGCTGACCGTCCATTTCCGCTGCAATCGCTTAGAGCGGCCTTTGCGCAAGGTGGGCATTCGGGGTGGCGAAATCGAAGATGAAGTCGACCGTGACGGCCATGGCGCGGCACTCCCCGAGTGTTTTCTTCCGCCAGCCTAGGCTGGCCCGGACGACGGAGCAAACAGGAAACCGGTCGGCGGGGGGCGGCCCGCATCGTCTGGCGTGTCAGCCTGTCCTCGGCATGGGCAGTCGTAAACTTGGTTTGACGTCAAAGGCTGGTTGCGCGACAAGACTTACAAGTGTTTCCTGGAGTCCCCATGCCGTCGAAGACCGACACCACCGAGCGACTGATCCTTGTGGACGAAAATGACAAGGTGCTGAGCCCGGCCGGAAAGCTTGAGGCCCATCGCTCGGGCGCCCTGCACCGGGCCTTTTCGGTTTTCGTGTTCCGCAGCGATGGCCGGCTTCTGGTCCAGCGGCGCGCACCGGTGAAATATCATTCTGCCGGCAAGTGGGCCAACACGGCCTGCGGCCATCCGCGCCCGGGCGAGGACGTCATCGCAGCCGCCGAGCGCCGGCTGGAGGAGGAAACCGGACTGGTGGTTCCGCTCCAGGAAGGCTTCCTGGCCAGGTACCGGGCCGATCTCGACAATGGGATGATCGAGAATGAACTGGTCCATGTCCTGTTCGGCGTGTCAGATGCGCCCGGCCGGCTCAATCCGGAAGAAGTGTCATCCTATGCAGACGTCGATCTCGATGATCTCAGGAAGGACCTGCAGGCCCGCCCGGATCGTTATGCGGTCTGGCTGGTGAAATACTTCGAGCGCCATGCGGCGCAGATTTATGCGGCCCGGGACAGGACCCTTGAAGGCCTGCAGCCGACCAACTGAAACCGGGGCTTCATTTCCCTGTGGAACAGGTTTAAGGGGACCGCGACAGTTTTGTTATTGGAAGGCGTGTGATTTGAACTAACGTCTTTCGAGTTGGTGACCAAGAGGAGGGTTACACCTTGACATTCAACATGAAACGTAAACTCGGTTTTCTGATGGTTGGCGCTTCCGCGCTGGCCCTGGCTGCATGCGGTGGCGGCGGTGATACGGCCGACAGCGCCGATGACACGCCCTCTGTGATGGAGCAGGCCGGCGATGCGGCAAGTGGAGCCGCCGATGCGGCTGGTGACGCCGCCGATGCAACCGCCGCAGCCGCGAGCGATGCAGCTGACGCCGCTGGCGAGGCAGCCGTTGACATGGCTGATATGGCCAGCGACGCGGCCAATGATGCAGCTGAAACCGCAAGCAACGCTGCGTCAGAAGCCATGGACTCGGCTGAAGGCGCCATGGACGACGCCGCTGGCGCAGCCGCCGACGCCATGGATGATGCGCAGGATGCCGCTGACGAGGCCACCGAGGCGGCCACTGACGCTGCTGAGGGCGCCGCCACCGACATCGCGGCCGCTGCGGGTGTCGCCGCTGACAAGGTGACTGCCGAAACCGTGTCGGCCTATGAAGCCCTGACGGGTGACCCGGACGCCGGTCGCCGTGTCTTCACCAAGTGCATGTCCTGCCACGTGGTCGCCGAAGGCCAGAACCGCGTCGGACCGTCGCTCTACGGCATCATCGGTCGTCAGGCCGGGTCCATCGAAGGCTTCCGTTACTCCGACGCCAACGCCAATTCCGGCATCACCTGGACCGAGCCGGTCATGTTCGCTTACCTGGAAAAACCCCAGGAATTCATTCGCGGCACGTCCATGGCCTTCCCGGGTCTGCCAGTTGCTCAGGATCGTGCCGACGTGATCGCCTACATCAAGCGGGAGTCCGGCCAGTAATCGCCACGACATTCTGTTAAATAAGGAAGCCGCCGAGTTGCATGCTCAGCGGCTTTCGCGTTTTTATGGTTGACGTCAAGCCAGCTGAACAAATGGGAGTTCACGTGCCACCCTTTCCGTTTTCCGCCATTGTCGGCCAGGATGAACTGAAGCGCGCACTGGTGCTTTGCGCAATCGATCCCACGATCGGCGGTGTGCTGGCTTTTGGGGATCGCGGCACGGGCAAGACCACGGCGATTCGCGCATTGGCGGCCCTGTTGCCAGGCCAGGATGTTGTCGAGGGCTGCCCCTATCGCTGTGATCCGGCCCGGATTGACCCGGACTGTCCCCACTGTTCCGGCATCAAGACGCCGGTTGCGAGCCGGGATGGTGCGCCGGTGGTGACGCTGCCGCTCGGCGCGACCGAGGACCGCGTCCTGGGAGCGCTGGACCTGGAACGGGCGCTGGTGAATGGCGAGATGCGCTTTGAACCGGGCCTTCTGGCACGGGCGAACCGGGGCTTTCTTTATGTCGATGAAGTGAACCTGCTGGACGACCATCTGGTCGATGTGTTGCTGGATGTGGCCGCCTCCGGTCGAAACACGGTGGAGCGCGAAGGCCTCAGCATCTCCCATGCGGCGCGGTTCGTGCTCGTGGGCAGCGGCAACCCGGAGGAGGGCGACCTGCGCCCGCAACTCCTCGACCGTTTCGGCCTGTTCGTGGATGTGCGCACCCCGCCCGATCCGAAGGTGCGCGTCCAGATCGTGCGCCGACGTGATGCCTTCGAGCGTGATCCCGCTGCCTTCGTGGCAGAGTGGCAAAAGGCCAATGACACATTGCAGGCATCAATCACCCGGGCCGCTGAACGCCTTGAGCGGGTCGAGACGCCCGACCAGGTGCTGGAACAGTCGGCCGAGCTGTGCATCGCGATCGGCTCAGACGGCCTGCGCGGTGAACTGACGCTCCTGCGCGCGGCGAGGGCGCTTGCGGCCCTGGAAGGTGACCTGGCCGTCACAATTGGCCATTTGCGTGACATCGCGGCCCCGGCACTGGCCCACCGTCTGCGCAAGGACCCGCTCGATGACAGCGATTCGACGGTGCGCGTCAAAAGGGCGGTGGAAACCGTCCTTGGCGAGGCGTGAACGCGCCCGGCACCCCTGCCCGTGAGGCGCGCGCGCTCGCTTTGGACGAGGCCTTCGAGGCCGGCTATGCGCTCTGGAACAGAGCCGAGGCGGCCGCTTCGGCCTTTCTGGTCGACCCCCATGGTCTCGGCGGCATTCATGTGCGCAGCCCCGCGGGCCCGGTTCGCAGCGCGCTGCTTCGCGAGATCCGCAGGCTGTCACCGGACTTGAATATGGTCGAGGTGCCGGCCGCAACGCCGGAAGGCAAGTTGATTGGCGGTGTGTCGATAGAGGGCTCGATCCGGTCGGGCACGTTGCTGGCCGAGGCGGGCCTCCTGTCACGCGCCGATGGCGGTGTCCTCTGCCTTCACATGGCCGAGCGGCTCGAGCCCGCCAATGCTGGCATCATCGCAACGGCGCTTGAGAGCGGCGAGATCGAGGTCGAGCGCTCGGGCGCGTCCCGGCGCGACCCTTCGCGATTCGGTGTCCTTGCCCTCGACGAGGGAGAAGGGTTCGATGCGCCCTTGCCCGCCAGCCTCGCTGGCCGGCTTGGCCTGTTCCTCGACCTGACGCTGATCCCGGCCCGGCTGGCCGAAGGGGAATGGGAGCAGGAACCTGCCGACATCGCACAGGCCCGCGGCCGCCTTCACAGCGTGTCCGTGCCTGACGATCTGGTCGAACCCATCGTTGCAACGGCGGCCGCATTGGCAATTTCCAGCCTGCGTGCGCCGCTCTTCTGCCTGAAACTCACCCGGGCCCTTGCGGCGCTGGCGGGGCGGGACGTTGCCGGCGAGCCGGATGTCCGGACGGCCTGCGACCTGGCCTTTGCCCACCTCGCAAGCCCGCCGCCCGAACAGGAGGAGGAGGCACCGCCGCCCCCTGAGGACGCCCCCCAGGACGAGCCCGACCAGGACGAAACGCCTGAGGGTCTCCCGGAAGGCAAGCTGGAGGACCAGCTCATCGCGGCGGTCCAGAATGCGGCGTTGCTTGGCGCGCTGCAAGATGCCGCAAGGGCGCAGGCCCAGCGCCGCGCCCATGCCGAAGGCCGCTCAGGCGCACGTTCCAGGGGTGGCGCAAAGGGCCGGCCAGACAGGCCCCGCCCGGCGTCCGGACAGCGCCAGGGCCGCATCGACCTCCTGTCGACCCTGCGCGCCGCCGCGCCCTGGCAGAATATCCGGGACCGGGGCGACGGGCACCTTCGGCTGCGCCCGAGCGACCTGCATGTCAAACGACACCGGCACCGCGCCGAAACGTCGGTGGTCTTCGTGGTCGATGCTTCCGGTTCGGCCGCGCTGAACCGACTGGCGGACGTGAAGGGCGCCATCGAATTGTTGCTGAGCGAATGCTACAGTCGTCGAGACCATGTCAGCCTCATCGCCTTTCGCGGTGAAGCCTCGGAGATGCTTCTGGCCCCGACGCGGTCACTGACCCGCGTGCGGCGGGCCCTGGCCGGCCTGCCTGCCGGCGGCACAACTCCCCTGGCCTCTGCCCTGGTGCAGGCCGAGGCGCTGACCGCCACTGAAATGGCGCGCGGGCGCACGCCGCTGGTGGTCATCCTGTCAGACGGGCGCGGCAATGTTGCCCTGGATCCAAGCAATGGCCGGGAAGCGGCAGACACGGACACCGAAACCGCCGCCGCCCGCCTGCGTGCACTCGGTGCCAGTACGCTTTTCTTCGACACATCGCGCCGGCCGTCGCCGCGTGCGCGCGCGCTCAGTGACCGCCTTGGCGCGGCCTACAAGCCGCTGCCTGCGGCGCGCGCCAGCCAGACGGTCGCCGCTGATGTGCGCGACACGATCGGCCGAGGCTGAAATGGTTGAGCGACTCCATGCACCGCCCAATGCGCGGCCGGGCCAGCCGGACTGGTCGGTCGAAGGGGCCCACTGGCCGCATCGCCCCGCCAGCCAGTTCTGGCGTGTGGGGCGCACCATCTGGCATATCCAACGCATGGGATCAGGCCCCACGGCGTTGCTGATCCATGGCACCGGTGCAGCGACCCATTCCTGGGACGGGCTGATGCCCCTTCTTGCCAAAGGCTTTGACGTGCTGGCGCTGGACCTTCCCGGGCAGGGGTTCACCCGTCCGGCGCCGGGCTTTGTGCCCTCACTGGGAAACATGACCGACGCGATCGGAGAGTTGCTCCGGGCGCTTGAACTGGACCCGGCCCTCCTGGTCGGCCATTCGGCCGGCGCGGCCATCGCCACGCGCCTGGCCCGCGACAGCGCCGTCCGCCCGACACACATCGTCAGCCTGAACGGCGCTCTCAGGCCCTTTCCGGGATTTCTGCGCCACATTGCACCGACCATGGCCAAGACGCTGAACCTTGGCGGGGTGGCAGCAAACATGTTTTCCCAGGCCGCGCGAAATCGAAAACGTGTCGAGCGGCTGCTAGAACAAACCGGCGGCGCGCCGGGCGCAGGCTATGTGGAAAACTATCAGAGGCTTCTGCAATGCCCATCCCATATCTCGTCAACGCTTTCGATGATGGCCAATTGGGACCTCGGTGGGATCGAAACAGACCTGAAAGGCCTCGACACACCGTTCCTGTTCGTGGCCGGGGCAACCGACCAGGCGATTTCGCCGGCTGAGGCCCGAAGACTGGCCAGCGTAGCGCGCACGGGCGAAGCCAAGCGACTGCCCCATCTGGGCCACCTGGCCCATGAGAAAGATCCGGCTGCGGTGATGGACGCGCTGGGAGAATTCCTGTCCAGAAACACACAGTCGCCCTAGGTGATTGAAAAGCATCCGACCCGGGAGACGCGGGACCATGTCCACCTTGCTTGAAAATCATCCGCAACGCTTCGTTCTCAGCAACGAGGTCCATGCGCGCCCGCCCGAGCCGGTCACCCCGCCCACGCGCATCTCGATCATCGCGCTGAAACTGGACCGGCCCTATAGCGATGACGACCGCCAGCGCGTTGTCGACCTGACCGAGCGCTATGGCGCCGTGCCCCCCGGCAAGAACGCCAAGCACTACAGTGTGGACCTCAGCGATTTCAGGCTGGTCTGGGAGCGCCACACGGAATTCATCCGGTACATGTTCATCTCCAGGGCCGATGACAAACCGTTTTCGGAGCCTGCGATCGCCGCCGTGCCCGAAGACTGGCTGAAATCCCTGCCCGGAGAACTGATCGTGGCAGCCCATGCCGAAATCCTTCCGGAAGCGGATGTGAAGGATGACATCGACGCCCTCGCCAAAGCCCACTTCAGCGGACATGCTCTGATCGGCAGCGACATCGCAGATGGCCGGGCCACGGCCATGACGGATTTCAGGATTCACAAGGACGGATTCAGCCGGTTCCTGCTGATCGACCGGGGCATGACGCCCTGGGTCGCGGGCCGGGTGGCGCAGCGGCTTCTGGAGATCGAGACCTATCGCGTGGTGGCTTTGCTGGGTCTTCCCGTGGCCCAGGAAATCGTGCCGACCCTGTCGAAATGGGAAGGCGGCCTTGCAGGCATCACATCCGAAATGACCGACCAGGGCGTGACCGACGAGACGATCCTCCTTGAAAGGCTGACCAGCCTGCAGGCCGCGATCGAGAAGAGTTATACCGAAAGCCAGTTCCGGTTCAGCGCCAGCGCGGCTTACCATGCCCTGGTCAATCGCAGGATTGAGGAGCTTCGCGAACAGCGACGCCCTGACATGCAGACACTCGGTGAGTTCACCGAACGCCGCCTCGCCCCGGCCATGGCCACATGCACGTCCGCAGAACGGCGCCAGGCGGCCCTTTCGGAACGCGTTGACCGCGCCGCGCAACTGCTCTCGACACGGGTGGATCTGTCGCTGGAACGCCAGAATGCCGATGTGCTCGACAGCATGAACCGCCGCGTGGAATTGCAGCTGCGCCTTCAGCAAACGGTTGAAGGGCTCTCCATTGCCGCAATCACCTATTACATCGTGGGAGTGATCGGTTACATGGCCAAAGGGGTGGCGGCGTCCGGTTTCCCAATCAATGCGGACCTGGTGATGGGGCTTGCCGCGCCCGCCGTGCTGGCCCTGACCGCCTATGGCGTCTGGCGGGCCCGCCGCGAAATCACGAAAGCCCAGGCTCTGAAAGACAGGTAGTCGCGCCGTCACTTTTACCTTGCCCTGCTGCGGCAGACACATCATAGTGTCTAGCAATGTTGACAGGTGTTGATACAGCCCGTTCGTTCGATGCGAAGATTGCCCCGGTCACCGCGCTGGTGATCGGCACAGGTTTCGGGGGCCTTGCCGCCGCTGTCCGGCTGATCGCCAAGGGATACCGCGTGAAACTTCTGGAACGCCTCGACACACCCGGCGGTCGCGCGGCCGTGTTTCGCCAGGACGGCTTTACCTTTGACGCCGGACCCACCGTGATCACGGTGCCCCAGCTTTTCCACGACCTCTGGGGCCTGCTTGGCGAAAAGCTGGAAAACCATGTCGATCTCCGGCCGATCGATCCCTTCTACAACATCCGTTTCCACGACGGGCAGATGTTCTACTACAACGGCGACGCGGACGCGATGGAAGCCCAGGTGGCCCGGATCAGCCCGGGCGACCTTGAGGGTTACCGTGCGTTCATGCGCCATTCCGCGGACCTGCGCAAAATTGTCTTCGACCAGCTGGGCCATGTGCCCTTCACCCACCTTGCAACCATGCTGAAGGCGATGCCTGATCTGGTGCGCCATGGTGGCCACCTGCCGGTCTACACGGTGGTTTCCAAGTTCGTGAAGGACGAGCGGATCCGCCAGATCTGCTGCTTCCATCCGCTTTTCATTGGCGGCAATCCCCTGACGGCGAGTTCGGCCTACGCCATGATCCCCTCGCTGGAGCGTGAATGGGGCGTCCATTTCCCGAAGGGCGGGACCGGTGCGCTTGTGCGCGGCCTGGTCGACCTGATCGAACGCCATGGCGGTGAGTTCACCTATGGCGCAGACGTCGACGAGGTGCTTGTGGAGAATGGGCGCGCGGGCGGCGTTCGCCTGGCATCGGGTGAAACGCTCCACGCCGACATTGTCGTGTCGAATATCGACAGCGCCACCTTGTACCACAGGCTGCTTCCAGAACAGGTCTCCCGACGCTGGAGCGCAAGGCGCGTGGAACGCTCGCGTTTCTCGATGGGCGTCTTCGTCTGGTATTTCGGTCTCGACAGGCGATATGAAGAGGTCGGCCAGCACACAAAGGTCATGGGGCGCAACTTCAATGCGCTTTTGAAGTCCATTTTCAACAAGCGCGAACTGAGCGATGACCTGTGTCTGTATGTCCACCGTCCGACCCATGCCGACCCGGAACTTGCCCCGCCCGGTTGCGACAGCTTCTATGCGCTCTCGCCGATCCCGAACCTGAGCGCTGACATCGACTGGGAAACCCAGTCCGAGCCCTACAAGCGGCTGATCGCCAATCGCCTGAACGAGACGATCCTGCCCGGTTTCGAAAGTCATATCGTGACCGAGAAGCTGATGGATCCGAGGGATTTCGTCACCCGCTACCGGGCCTTCCGGGGGGCCGGTTTTGGCCTCGAGCCGATCCTGACCCAGAGCGCCTGGTTTCGCCCCCACAACCGCGCCGAGGGCATTGACCACCTCTACCTCGTAGGGGCCGGCACCCACCCCGGGGCTGGTGTGCCCAGCGTCCTTTCGTCGGCACGCGCGATGGATGCGGTGGTGCCCGAAGCCAGAGAACTGGCCAGCCAGCGTGTCTGAGCGCCGTTTTGCAGAGCCCGGCGATGGGGAGGCCTTGCGCGCGATCATCGCGGAGGGCTCGCACAGTTTCTATGCTGCCTCGCGCCTCTTGCCGCCCCGGGTGCGTGACGGGGCCTTCGCGCTCTACGGGTTCTGCCGGGCCTGTGACGATGCCATCGACGAGACCACCGGTGGGCGCGAGCGGATCGATCGTCTCGATGCCCGGCTTGAGCGCGCCTATGCGGGCCAGCCCCTGAACACGCCAGTGGACCGCGCCTTTGCCGATGCCGTGCGCCGCTTCGCCATTCCGCAGGCGATCCCTGCAGCGCTGGTCGAGGGTCTGGACTGGGACGATGCCGGGCGAAGCTATGCCACCCTTTCCGAGCTTGAAGACTATGCCGCCCGTGTGGCCGGCACGGTGGGCGCGATGATGGCGCTGGTGATGGGCGCGCGCTCCCAGACGGCGCTGGCCCGCGCGACGGATCTTGGCACGGCCATGCAGCTGACCAACATAGCAAGGGATGTGGGCGAGGATGCCCGGCGCGGACGGATCTACCTGCCCCTGGACTGGCTGAGGCAGGAGGGCGTTTCGCCGGATGAATTCCTGTCGCGGCCAGGCCCGAGTGACGGCCTGCGCCGCTGTGTGGCCCGGCTGCTTGACGAAGCCGACCGGCTCTATGCGCGGGGCCTGTCCGGGGTACGCTTCCTTCCGCCGGGCTGCCGCGCGGCGATCCGGGCGGCCGGGCTGATCTATGGCGACATTGGCGCTGCAATTGCCCGGGCCGGACATGACAGCGTCAGCGCCCGCGCGCGTGTCAGCGGGCCCCGCAAACTCGCCCTGGTGGGCTGCGCCATGGCGACCGGCGCGGTAGCGGGCACGCCACCCTCGAGCGCTGCGGCCCTGGCGGCCAACCAGTTCCTGGTCGACGCGGTGGTGAGCGCTCCGCTGCCAAAGGAAACCAGCGCCCTGGGCGAACTGGCACCGGTCGACCGGATACTTGAGGTTTGCCTTCGCCTCCATGCGCGCAATCTTCCTGTGGAGGCGGCGCGCTGATCGCGCAGCTTGCGCGAGGAGACAGCCCATGAAAAACATGCTGTTCGGCATCGAAATGCTGGCCTTCTTCGGCATCATCCTGGCCCTGGCCTTCTGGGAATTCTGGAAGGTCAGCCGCCTGATGGATAAATCACGCTCAGAAAAGGGCGACGACAGCGAGGGGGAGTGATGGCGCTTCGCTGCGCGATGGACTTCGG
>CAZVES010000090.1:0-10688 GCA_964625835.1 uncultured Hyphomonadaceae bacterium | reverse complement strand
CTTGACTACGAATCAAGGGGTCGGGGGTTCGAATCCTCCTCGGACCGCCAGTGTATGGTCGGAGCATACGTTATTTTCAGGCGTTATTAACCTGCCGTTCTGGCTGTGCACCGGTTTGTCCCCACAAACAGATGTGGCTTGCCGTCTATCCTAAGAGGCGAGGGTTCAATTTCATCTCAGTTGAGCCGTTTCACTCGAATTTGAGCCACCCGAGCACTGGCCCTTTGCGCCAGGGATGCGTCGCAATCCTCGGGCGATGGCAGGGTTCGGGTCTTCAGAAACGATGTTCAGTCGATGCTGGTGAACTGCTGGCCCTGATGAGAGTGCACGAGCACCCTGATCTTCGGGAAAGTATGGAAGCCGCTCAGATCTTTGCGGAGGTACCTGCACATCGCCCGCACCGAGAACAGCGGGCGGTGTTGGGCGAAGAACGCGTGCCTCACTTTGCAAACCTGGTCCCGACGGCGGTGGCCCCTTTGTCGATGTCGCGCTGTTAGGGGACCCTCGCCAACTCTGCTTCAGCCACCGCATTCCACGGGGAATTATCGTTGAGTTTGCCCCTGCACATCACGGGCCTCCTCACCTCAAAATCAAGGAAGGGGGCATCTAAGTATCTTGAGGCTATCCAGATACAGGCGCAGCTGGCCACGCTTTCAAAGCGCGCGAGCGCCGGGAAGGCACCCGGGCTTTTATGCCGCACCCACTACAGCATGTCTGGACGCCGAACGCTCGCCTCGACTAATGAGCGTCAACTTAAATTGACACCGAGAAGAGTTCTATCATGGATCAGGCAACCTTTAAGCGGTCCTCGACTGTCAGCCTTGCTTTCGCGATCGCAGCGCAGATCGCAACAGCGACAGCGCAATCGGAAGAGCCTCCCACCGAGCCGTCTGACGACGCGGTGGTCCTGACACCAGTTATTGTCACGGCCCGCCGCGTGACCGAGGATCTCCAGGAGGTGCCGCTGGCGGTTCAGGCCATCACCGAAAGCGAGATCATCCGTGCGAATGTGCGCGGCATGGAAGACGTGGCCCGCCTGTCGGCCGGACTGACCTATGATATTGGCGGCTTTCCGAATGATACCCGCCCGGCCGTGCGCGGCATGCAGTCGGAACGGGGCCGTCCGAGTGTCGCGGTCATGCTCGATGGCATCGACCTCTCTGGAGAAAATCTCGCCATTGCGGGAGGCACGGCCGGGGTGGCCACCAGCCTTCTCGACATTGAACGGATCGAGGTGGTCAAGGGACCGCAATCGACGCTTTACGGGCGAAACGCCTTTGCCGGTGCCATCAATTACATCTCGAAAATTCCGGACTTTGAAACGGAATTCAACGCCAGCATCGAATTGGCTGAAGCCAACACGACGGAAGCGCGCGTTTCGCTCACAGGTCCGCTGATTGCCGACAAGCTCGCCTATCGTTTCAATCTCGCCACGCGCGAAACTGATGGCCATTATACCAATCCCGTCAATGGTGGCCGGCTCGGCGGCGAGACGTTTGATGGCGGGAGCCTGTCTCTGCGGGCCACGCCCCGGCCAAACATAGACATTACCGGCCGCATCCAGATCACAGACACCCAGCAGACTGACCTGCCGACCGCGTTCCTCTTTGCCGATGAGCGTGTGCCGGTTCCGGGGGGCACCTTCACCGCCGGACCGCCCGGAACCCCGCCAACCCCTTGCCCGGAGAGTCTTGAGGGCGTCCCAGATGCGGTTTTCACCGCCTGCACCCGCGGCACGATAACAGGCCCGATCGAGGCCAGTGAAAGCGACGTCCAGATGGGGTTGAACCCGCTGACTGGCCGCCCGCCCTCGGGCATGGGTGTGGACCAGACGGTAGGATCACTGCAGGCGAAATGGGACACCGATTTTGGCGAGTTCCGCTACCTGTTCGGCTACCACCAGAATGAAAGCTACATCGAAGCCGATGGCGACTTCACAGACTTTGCAGGCCCGCCGGGATTTGTCTTCTCGCTTTCGGCCCTGCAGCAGCTGAATTACGAAAACGAACTGATCGATCACACCCTCCTCTGGGTGCATTCGCTCGACCGGTTGGAGCTTCTTTTTGGCGCGCAGGTGCTGGATGAGGATTCAACGCTGCTTAATGACAGCAAGTTCTGGATGCGCAATCCGGACTCGCCGCTGGCCGGCCCGCCCTTCTTCCTCGCCAATCAGGCTGAAATAAACCCCTTCCCGGCATTCTACACACGCAACACAGAATACCGCGCTGTGTTCGGCCGCGTTTTGTGGAATGCGACCGACTCCCTGCGCATCGGCCTTGAAGCGCGCCAGAACGAGGATGAGATCACCTACACGCTTCCGGGCTGGCGATTGCAGGACACCTCGCTTTCGCGCCTGACACCGGTCTGCCTGCCCGACATTCCGCAAGGCGCGACCTTTGCTGGTGTCCCGGGGCCGGGCGTGCCGCCACCCGGCACGGTGCAGGCCTGCCCGCGCTCGGAAACGATAAGCTTTTCAGAGCTCACGCCGCGCTTCTCCGTGGACTGGCAAGCGAGCGACAATGCGATGCTGTATGGCAGCGTCGCGCGCGGTTACAAGCCGGGTGGTTTCAACGTCAACGAGGTCAACGAGCTCGACGGGCAAGGCTATCTGCCAGAGTTCGTGACGGCCTACGAAATCGGCTTGAAAACCCAATGGTTCAATCGCCGTCTCATCGTCAATGCTGACGTCTATCTGAACGATTACACAGACCAGCAGATTGGCGTCCAGCGCAACCAGCAGGGCTCGGGCGGCTCGATCGTGGCGGTGCCTGGCCTCGTTAATGCGGGTGAAGTCGAAACCAAGGGTTTTGAGTTTGATGCAGACTGGTTCCTCGACAATGGGCTGTCATTGTTCCTGAGCTATGCGTACACGGACGCCACCTTCAAGACCTATGTGCAGGGCCCGCCTGCTGGCGCAACGGAAGAAGACTTCTCCGCCTGTGGTGTACCCAACGGGCAGACCTCTTCGCCACAGGTGCGCGCCGAGGCAGGCAATATCTGCGCCGATTTCAGCGGCCGCGCCGTTCCCAAGAATCCCGAGCACGCGCTCAACCTCAACGCCCTCTACAGCCGACCCTTCGGCAAGAATGGCCATGAATGGTTCGTCGACGCGGCAGCCCGTTACCGGTCCAAGCGCTTTGTCGATGAGGCCAACCTCTCCTGGACACCGGCCCATACGATCTTCGACCTGACCGCAGGGGTAGAACTTGATCGCCTGACTCTCACGGCCTTCGTGCGCAACCTTACCGATGATGACACCATCCGCTCGGCCCAGCGCCAGGTCGATCCGGGCAATCCTGAAGGCTTTGCCCCCGGGCGCGCAATCGTCGCATATCTGCCCGAACCCCGGACCTTTGGTGTGCGCGCGGCCGTCAAATTGAACTGATGGACCGGCCGGGCACCCCCGTCTCTCTCATCTTGCGCCAAAGGCCATGGAATGACATTTTTAATGACTACAGTGCCATAGCAACTGAGGACTGGTTGCGCGCGGGGATGCATCGGCGCTCTGGGCTCCCGGGGAGCGGCAATTTCGAGGTGCGCAGCATGCGCGTGGAGCTGGCCGTCGGGCCGGCAACGGACTGTGTGAACCCTCTGTTAGCCCGCGTCCACCCCGCACATGTTCAGGACCGGTGGCCCCGCCATCGAGATCGTCCGCTGGCCCTGTCACGCAAAAGGTTTTGTCCTCATCGCCAGGCGCTGGGTCGTCGAACGCACCCGGCGGCGATCGGGCGTTGCAGCCGCCTCTCAAAGCACTGGAAAACCAGCGTTGCCTTCATCCGAAGCCTGGACCCTCACCGCCTCTCACGACGCATCGCAAAGCAAACGGAAGAGGCTCGGGGATTTTGCGTTGAACGCTCACGTGCGCAGCCAAAAAGGCCAAATCGAATTTATGGAGCGAAATGAAAGACTGCAGTTTTCATGATAATAGGAAAAGCCGCGCCCAGCAGTGAAAAGCCGGGCGCGGCTGTGCCAGTTCAGTTTCGCTTGGTCACGAAGGATCAGAAGGCGTAACGCAACATTAGCTGCACAACCGGGCCGGCTTCTTCAGTTTCGATCTCATATTCGTCGAAATCGCGAGCGATCTGTTCGCCCACACTGTCGAACTTGTTAAACACCTCATCCTTCGACGCATCCAGCAGGTTCTGGCCGACAAGGCGCACGGTGAGATTGTCGCCAAAGCTGCGCTCGGCAAAGAGTTCTAGATCAGCTCCGTAGGACGTCGTGACCTCTTCGGTCTCGACGCGGCCAAACGCGTCGCCCTGTTCGCGATAGGTGGCGCCGAACGCGGCGTTGAACTGTGGCAATGTCTGGATGAAGCCGACATTGAAGACATAGTCGGACTGGTCATTAAAGCGGCGCTCACCGATGAAGTCCTCGATATTTGAGTCCAGGAGCGAGAGGTTCGCGAACACGCCCGTGTCTTGAAGACCGACAAAACCCAGTGAACTCGAAAGATCAAATTCGATGCCGTAAACCTCACCATCGCCGATATTCTGCGGTTCATAGATGGTGAATTCGATCGGTGCCGGGGCAGGGTCATTTTCCGAGCCGCGCTCTCCGGTGTTGACCAGTTCAATCAGGTCCTCGATTTGCCGGTAGAAGATGTTCACCCCAAACACGCCGCCTTCGGGCAGGCGCCGTTCGTATCCGATGTCGAAGCCATAGGCCTGTTCCGGCTCAAGCAGTGGGTTGCCGCGCAAATCATCATCGCCGATTTCCTCCTCCAGAGTGAAGGGCAGTAATTCACTGAAGCGCGGGCGACGCACCGTGCGCGCAGCCGAGGCTGTGATCCGGTCATTGGCCGTCAGATTGTATTTCAGGCTGGCTGACGGCAGAAGGAACGCATAGTCCCCCCCAGCGCTGACTTCAGAGATCGCTTCGGACACCGTGAAATCCGTTGTCTCATAGCGCAGGCCCGCCTCCCACTGGAGCGCACCATTGTCGCCATTGACGACGCCATAGACATCAAACCGGGTTTCCTCGACGCTGGCAATCCCGCCATCATCGGCACTGACATCGGGCTGACCGGCGCGCAGGTCAAAGGGCGTGTCGGAAAACTGGTCCCAGTCGCCGGTGAAATCGACTTCCGTGTCGCCGGCAAGTAGGCTGGTGTCGCGCTGCTTGTCCTGCCAGTAGACGCCGGTTTCGAACTCCAGCTTGTCGCTGATATCCCAGGACTGGGCGATCTCGAAGGTGACCTCTTCGTCAGTGACGTCTTCAAGTTCGCGTTCCTGTTCAGAGACGCCATCCTCGAAATCGATCTCGTCCTCATTGTCATTATTGGTGCTCTCGAACGAGGCGAAGCC
Organism: uncultured Hyphomonadaceae bacterium; assembly: GCA_964625835.1. Classification (GTDB taxonomy): domain Bacteria; phylum Pseudomonadota; class Alphaproteobacteria; order Caulobacterales; family Hyphomonadaceae; genus UBA5336. The sequence goes on along the minus strand of CAZVES010000090.1, from coordinate 5,382 downwards.
GACGCGCACATCGATCTTGCCGCCAAACAGGTCCCTCTCGAAAGAGCTGTCTATGGAGAAGCTGGTCTGCTCGATGTCCTGAAATTGCTGGTTGTCGGTCAGCAGATTGCCACCCGTCGTGACCGGACCATTGATGGCTGTCGGATCGTCATATTCGAAGGAGCGCTCATTTTCCTCGCGCTGGGTGTGGGTGACATAACCGCCAATCTCGAACTCGCCATCATTGGCGAAATCCTGCGTGTAGCGACCATTGAAAGAGTAATCGGTGCCGTCACGCGTGTCGGTCTGATCCTCGCGATTATCGAATTCGTTGGTGCGGAAATCCGGGTCGTTTTCCGGGCTGTCACCGTAACGCAGGGATGATTTCAATTTCGGATTATAGCGGCCCTGGATGTTGGCGCCCAGAAGCAGCCGGCCCGGCCCGGCTTCGGTCCCGTAGACAGCGCCGAAGCTCGGCTTCAACTCGCCATCGTCAAAGTAGAGCCCGCCAGCCCGCACATAGCCGCCGTCAAGGTCATAACCATCGCGCAATTCGATATTGATCGCGCCGGCCACGGCATCACCGGTGCGCCGCGCCGAAGACGAGCGGATGATTTCGACGCGCTCGATCAGTTCGGCCGGGATCCGGTCGAGGAAGAAGGAGCGGTCATCCTCGCCGCCGGGCACGCGTTCGCCATTGATCAGGATCTGGGCAAAGCTGGGCGCCAGTCCGCGAAGGCGCGGCGCATCGGACTCCAGAACATCCGAGAGAAATGTGACCGATGGCACGCGGCGCAGCGCATCGCCCGCCGTGAGGGGCTCGAAACGCTGGAAGTATTCCGCATCATACTCGAGAATCGGCTCCGTTTCGCCGGAACGGTTACGGAAAAGGTTCTGCCCGATGACAACGACTTCCTCGGCGCGAAGGATAGGGTCTTCGCTGCCGTCATTGCTGATCTGATCGGTTCCGTTGGCCGGTTCTGTTCCCGGCGTCTGGGCCTTGGCTGTGGCCCCACAGAAAAAGCTGAACGCGGCAACGCCGGACAGCATGGCAAGACGATAATTCATGAAAATAGCTCCCTATCGGTCTGGCCTGCTGGTATCGGTGGTGTGCAACAGTTTTTTGTATGAACCGCGAAAGTCTCGCGCACGGCGATGTTTCGCCTTTTGGTGTGGCCTGAAAGGTGCAGTTGCGCGAAACAGGTTCAACGCCGCCCTGGCGGCATCACCCTGTCTTCTGGTCGATGATACCCTGAGTATTCAGTCCGACAGAGTGATGGGATCGTTTTACACAGCGATCCATCATGGAGGAAAAGCCAGTGGGGCGATGCTCGTCGTGTACGCGCCGGGCCGCTTCCTCGAAACACGGCACACCCTCATCCCTTGCCTCGCCAGGGCGTTTTCCGGCCAAATTGCACCACTTGGCCGCTTGCCTTTTCCGCCAGGATCGTCGTCGCGCGCCGGTCCTAAGATGCTGGCATTCCGGGAGGCTTGCCAGCACGAACGCCGCAATCCATCAGACGGTTCAAATTCGGGTGAAAAGGCTCCAACCGTCGCGAACAAGAGTTATGAAGATCCTCGGACCGCCAGTGTTTTCACTGTTCTGCGTTGCAGTTCCTCGCCAGCCGGTCCTCGCCCCGGGCTGTGCGTTTGCCATCGACCCAGTCCAATGTTGCATCAACCTGGCGGGCCGCGAGGCCGAGCGATGTGGTCGGGTCGAGCAGCCGGTCAATATCCTCTTCCAGGCGGGGTCCGATCACGGGATCGTCCAGCAGCGCCCCTCGGAAGGCTTGCTGCGTGTCGAGGCTCTTGTTCGCGGCCTCGCGCACGCGCGCCTCGGCCTCCTCGCGGTTCATCGTTTCGCCAAGAAACAGCACAATGCGCTGGGACATGATCATGCCGTCGGTCGTGCCGAGGTTTTCGCGCATGCGTTCGGTGTCGATCTCAAGCCGACCGATCAGGCGTTGCGTGTCACCCAGCATATCGGCAGCTTCGAGGCTGATCGCTTCCAGCGTCCTGTTGGGGCGGGAGGTGTTGTCGCGCTCGAATATGGCCTCGACATCGTCAAGGATGACCCCTGCCAGGGCCGGAATGGTCCGGCCATGGTAGACCAGCGCCTCCGACAGGCTCGGATTGCGCTTGTGCGGCATGGTGCTGGAGCCCACGGCGCGCGCCGGGCGGCGCTCGACGAGTTCTCCGATGTCAGTCATCTGGAGGCGGTAGACCTCCCCGCCGATCCCGGCATTCGACTTGGCGATGAGCGCCAGGACCTGGGCATACTCGGCAAACACATCCCTTGCCGGGCGCCAGTCTGCCGGTTCCGGCGCGTCGAGGCCAAGGCGCTGTGATACGAGCCGCTCCACCTCCATGCCCTGTTCACCGAGGCCGAGATAGCTGCCCACCGCACCTTTCAGGACGCCGCTGGATCGCAGGCGAGCGCGGACTTCATACAGGCGGTCAGTGTTGCGCCGGGTCTGGGCCAGCCAGACGGAGACCTTCTTGCCGAAGGTGATGGGCAGGGCGTGCTGGCCAAGCGTGCGGCCCATCATCGGCGTGTCACGGTGCTCCAGCGCGAGGCAGGCAAGGTCCTGCTCGATGTCGTTCATACCAAGGATCATCAGGTCGACGGCTTCAAGCAACTGGAGCACTTTCACCGTGTCATAGATGTCCACCGTGGTGACCCCGCGGTGCAGGGCGTCGCTGGCCTCATCGCTGAGTGAGCGGCGCCAGACATTCAGCAGCGCCACCATGCGATGGCGCACGATCTCATACTCGGCGTTCACCTCGTCCTGGGGGGCATAGCGTGTGTCGGCCTTGCGGGCGATTTCGGCTGCAGCGTCCTGCGGCACGATGCCAAGCTCGGCCTGGGCTCCGGCAATCGCCGCTTCGATCTCCATGACCAGTCTGTTGCGCTGATCAGGCTCAAAGAGGCCCGGAATGTCGCGCACCGACTGGGCGCTGGCGCAACCGCTCAGTGACGGCAGGATGGAAAGGCAGAGTGCCAGTGCAAACAGTTGGCGGATCATGGCGCGGCTTCCGGAGCAGTTGCGGTGCCAAGCACCTCGACCAGTGCATCGGCATAGACGCCTGCAAGGTCTTCAATGTCCCCTCGCGGGGTTTCGTCGCCGAATTCGACGGTCAGCGCGGGCGCGGCAAAGGTCTCCACAAACCAGGTTCGCGAGGTGGGCAGGCCGGGATTGTGGCTTGAGGACCGCCTGGGCATCTCGCCGGTCCAGCGGGTATCGATTGCGGCAAGCCAGCGGCGCGCGAAGTTCGGCGGGCTCAGCCCGGCCTCGTCGGGCGCTGTGTAGAACACGTTGCGCCGGGTGGCGTGGAAATCGAGCATCAGTGCGGGAGGGTGACCGGCCGCCACGAGGCGTTCGATCTCATCCCGCACGGCCCGGGTTTCCGGCTGGGTGAACGGTCCCCAGTCGCGATTGAGGTCGACCAGGCCGGTATTCAGGCGCCAGTGGCCGCGTTGGACCCCGTCCAGATTCATTTCGGGCACGACCAGCACCCGGTGGGACTGCAGGAACGCGCGCGCGCGTGCGGGGTCGAGCAGCAGGGCCTCCAGAAATGCCCGAAGCGCGAGCACACCCGGCACTTCCGGGGGATGCTGTCCACCCAGGATGATGACAAGCGGCGCGCCGGGTGCGTCTGAACCGCCGCTCAGCGCGGTCACGGGCCGACCGTCCACCGTCTGGCCGATATTGCGGCTTGCAAGACCGGCCTGCGCGGCGAAGCGCGCAACCCAGGCCTGGCGTTCTGCGGGTGGCAACCATTCCTGGGCTGCGACCTTGGTGCGCCCTTCAGGCACATTGAGGCTTAGCACTGCCCGGCGCCCGTCTTCCTCCAAGCTCACGGCGCCCTCGGGCAGCACGCGCCAGGCGCCGGCGATCTCGCGCTTGGGCCGGTAGCGGTGGCGAGACTCGGTGTAATTCAGGGCTACGCTCACCTCTGCGTCCTGGTCAGCGCGGATGTCGAAAGCGTACCAGGGGCTCGGATTGATTGGTGTGGCTTCCGGCGCAATGGTGACGCTGAAGCTCTCCGGCCCGGTGCGTTGGCAACCCGCCGCGCGGGCCTGGGGGAAATCGGCATGCAGTTGCACAGGGCCGATCTCACAGGTCGGGCCTAGGGGGACTGGTTTGCTGGCGCAGGCCGCCAGCAGGGTCGCGAGACAGGCACACAGCACAACACGCATCAGAACACCTCCGGCGCCAGGAAGATGGCGATCACCGACAGAACGGCCACGCCGATGAGATTGAGAGAAATGCCCGCGCGCATCATGCGAGGGATGGACAGGTAACCGGAACTGAAAACGATGGCATTGGGCGGTGTCGCCACGGGCAGCATGAAGGCGCAGCTCGCCGCAAGCGTCACGGGAACAACGAAGAGCAGGGGATCATTGCCGGTTTCGACCGCCAGCGCCGCCACAACCGGCAGGAAAGTCGCCGTGGTGGCGAGGTTGCTGGTGAGTTCGGTCAGGAAGATCACGAGCGCCGTTGCCGCAATGATGAGAACGGCGATGTGGAAGGTGCTGAGCGGGGCGAGTTGCTGGCCGATCCAGAGGGTGAGGCCCGAGGAGGTCATCCCGCCAGCCAGCGCCAGGCCACCGCCGAACAGGATCAGCACACCCCAGGGCAGGCGCTGGGTCTCGGTCCAGGTCATCAGGTTGCCGGGCCGGCTGCCGCTGGGGATGAGAAAGGTCAGCACGGCCGCCGTCATAGCGATGCCGGCATCGGTGATCCCTTCCAGCCCAAGCGCCGCCGACAGGGGCTTGCGCAAGATCCAGCCAGCCACCAGCAGGAGAAAGACGATGGCGATACGGATTTCGGCCTGGCTGATCGGCCCGATATCGCTTCCGATGCTGCGTAGGTCCTGCTGGGCCTCCGGTGAGGCACGGAAATCGACCTTGAAAAGGATATGGGTGAGGAAAAACCATGACACTGGAAGCATGACGAGCGCCAGCGGAACCCCGACAAGCATCCAGCGCGCCACGTCGATCTCGACACCGTAATTCGAGTTCATGAACTCAGCCATGAAGGCGTTGGGCGGTGTTCCGACCAGTGTCGTCATACCGCCGAGTGTTGCACCATAGGCGAGGCCCAGAAGCATGGCGGTCTCGAAGTCGCCCCGCTGCTTGTCGGCCATGCCCGGCATCTGGTCACGGATCACCGCGAGCACCGACATAACAATGGGCAACATCATCAGGGTCGTTGAGGTGTTGGAAATCCACATGCTGAGCAGGGCTGCGGCGACCATGAAGCCGCCGATCAGCGCCTTGCCGTTGGCCTCCACGAAGCGGAAGATGGTCAGGGCCACACGCCGGTGAAGCCCGGCCCGCTCGATGGCGAGCGCGATCACGAACCCACCAAGGAAGAGATAGATGGTCGGCGCGGCATA
>CAZVES010000089.1:3929-10915 GCA_964625835.1 uncultured Hyphomonadaceae bacterium | reverse complement strand
GTCCTCGTCACCCTGCGGGATCTGGAGGACCGCCGCCGCTTCCTGAACACGAAGAACACGGTGCACCGGCTGCTCCAGGCCGGTGTCACGCCGATCGTCAATGAGAATGACTCGATCACGACCGAGGAAATCCGCGTGGGTGACAATGACCGCCTGGCGGCCAAGGTGGCCCAGATGGTCCAGGCCGAAACGCTGGTCATCCTGACCTGTGTCGATGGCCTCTACACCAAGGACCCCTCCGAACCGGGCGCCGAGCTTGTCGAGGTGCTCGACGATGTCACGCCCTACCTTGGCGTCACCGATGGCGTCAGCGACCTTGGAAGCGGTGGCATGCTGACCAAGATGCAGGCCGCCAATATGGCGCAGAATGCCGGATGCGAGACGCTGATCGGCAATGGCGAAGCCGAAAAGCCGGTGTCCTCGCTGCTGGACGGCGATCGCAGGCACACAAGGTGCCTGGCGCAGGTGGAGCCCGCTTCGGCCTGGACGGCCTGGCTGACAGACCGGTTGCAAATGGCCGGAAGCGTGGTCGTTTCCAGTGATTCAGCGGACGCGCTCTGCCGGGGCGAACGCGGTGTGCGGCGCGATGACATCCAGTCGGTGCAGGGCACGTTCGTGCGCGGCGATGTCATCCATATCTATGATGAGAATGGCACCGAGCGGGCCAGGGGGCTGGCCAACTTCACGGCTGAGGAAACCCTCATCCTGGCGCGCAATCCTGATATCCCCGCCAAGCAGCTGCTTGGGTTCCAGACCAGCGCGACCCTTGTCAGCCGGGACAACCTCGTCGCCCTCGAAGACCGGCACATCCCATGGGACACGCCGCCAGAGGACGAAATCGAACAGATCAGCGCCGCCTGATGAGGTGGCTTCCCGGACCAACGAGCCCTGCCCGCCGGCTTCCCAAACCTCTCAATCGTCTGGCGGTTCGATATCGCCCACTTCCAGTATGGGCGCTGCATCGATGCGCTCGGCATCCATCATTCCGGCAATTCTCTGTACGCTGGAGACAAGCAGCGACTTTTCCCAATCCCTGAGGCTGTCAAAGGCGGCCAGGAAGCCGGCCTGCAACAATTCCGGCGCATCGGAAATGCTTTGCTGCCCGGCCTCTGTGAGGACGATTTCTACACTCCGGCGATCTGCCGCGCTGCGTTCGCGCCGGGCCAGGCCCCGGTTGACGAGCCGGTCGACGATCGACGTGACGGTCGCCCCGGACAGGTGAATTTCCCGCGCCACGTCGCTGGGCTTCGCGCGCCCGGTCCTGGCCACGCTCTGCAGGACGAGAAGCTGCGGCGCGGTCAGCCCCGTCTCGCGCGCAAGCTGCTTGGAATGCAGGTCGATCGCGCGCGTGATCCTGCGGAGCGCGACAAGCAGGTCTTTGTGCTGGGCCATCTGCCATTGCTAATTGCAGACGGCCCTGAATGTCCATGCCCCGCGGGCAAGGCGGGCCTTATCGGTTGCCGTCGCCCTTCACATCTGCCTCGCGGGCGATTGTGCGGTCTTCATCGTCGAAATTCACCTCGGCCTCCTCGCCGGTGCCATAGCTGCGGGCCTTGAAGGCGAGGCGGCTCATGGATTCCTGCATGGTGCCGGCGCTCATCCCCATGGACTTGCTGGCGGCCACACCGACGCCTTCGGCATCGCTGAACTGGCCGAAGTCTGCGCCGAGGAAGATCACTTCCCATCCCTTCGCCTTGGCCCGGTCGAGGGCGGCACGGGCGGTGTCCTTGGTGAATTCCTGGGAGGCGTTCTCATGGCCATCGGTCATGATGACAATGACAGCGCGCTCGGGATTGTCTTCCTCGGCCATGGAAATCGTGCGTCCGATCGCGTCGAATAGGGGTGTCATGCCACGCGGGCTGGCCTCATCGGAGGTCACGTCCTGCCAATGGTCGGCGTCCGCCTGGCGGCGCAGGATATCGTATTGCAACCCGCCCTGATGATCGAACACAGCGAGTGTGACCTCGGTTTTGAGGGCGTCTTCAGCTTCGCCTTCGCGCTCTTCGCCCACCGCCCGGGCGTAGGCGTTCACCGAGGTCAGCGCCTCGTCCCAGATGCCGGACATGGAGCCGGTGCGATCAAGCAGTATGTAGGAATGCATTTCATTGTCTCCCTCTTCAAATGGTGCGGCCTGGATCGTGCCTGCCATCAGCAAGGCTGTCAGGCCGACGGTGAGTGTGCGTTTCATGGGCGTCTCCATCCTGTAGGCCCGACCATGGCCGGCAAATGGGGCGCCGTTGCGGCACGCAGCCGGTGATGTTGGGGCCGCACGCCCTGCGCGTCAGGCTATCAGATCCGCATCGGCCGGGCCATCGCCGGCCTCGCCTTCCGGGCCGCCCGCTGCGCCTCCATGGTCGAGCGCGCCAAACTCCGTCGGGGCACCGTGTGGATAGGCCTTGATGTTGCGCAAAAGGTTGGCCGCCCAGGTGGCCCCTCCGCCAGGTGGAAAAGCCCCGCCATTCAACGCGCGCCAATCCAGGCCCGGCATCTCGACGTGTGGAAAGTCATAGTCGCGACCACTGGAATCGGTGAGCACGTGCAAGCCGCTGTTGCGCGCGAGGTCTCGCATGGTCATCCAGTCGCGCATGTAATCATGGCCATTCACCGTGCCGGTTTCCCAAGGATCCACCCCGTGGACATTCAGGATGATGTCTGCGGCAAAGCCGTAATTGTGCATCGATTGCCAGGCATCGGCCTTCGTCACCCCCCGGCCACTGAAGAACAGGTCAGCCTGGCGGTCAGGCTGGCGGTAGGCCTCGAACAGGCGGAATTTCAGGTTGCGCCGGCGGCACCGGTCCAGGAGGTCGTGCACCCGTTCGAGGAAGGCCTTGTGCAATTCGTTTTCATAACGTCGCGCGGTTCCGACTGGCGTCAGCGGTTGCAACTGGCGAAGCGCGAAGCCCGAGACATTGGCTCGCGCATCGCTCAACGCCTCAGACGGGGGCTTCAGAGATGGTGCCGGGGCCACCGGAACCGTATTGGAAGCACGCGCGTCCACGGGGCTGAGATAGTCCTGCGCGCTGTAGCCCTCGACGATCCCATTGCTGGAGAATGTGGCTCTGATCCGGCGCCACCGTCCATTCCAGACCAATGGGTCGAGCGGTTCGACCACCATGCCCTTTGGCATGGCCGCAAGGCGATCAGCCGTCTCGACCGGAAACCGGCGAATATTCAGCCCGCTGCGCGCGGTCACCTGCAGATTTTGTCCCAAGGCGGCGGCCTTCCGAAAAGTCTCTGAAACATTGTCAGGAATGTGCCCCAATGCTTTAGTCAGGTCCAGTTAGAGTGTAAAAGGCGGATCGCCCCATGTCGTTGCTTCTCGCGCTGGTTGGATTTGCGGCGGTTGTTGCGGTTTACTCGACCATCGTGTCCGTGATCGTGGAGGGCATCCACAAGGTGTTCGCCCTGCGCAGTGCCGGCATGTCGGAAATGCTGCGCAATTTCTACGACCAGAAACTGGCCGATCTCCAGCCGACCGACACACCGGTGGAACTGGGTGCGCCAACTGCCACGGGCAGCCACGTGGCCTCGCCACAGGCGCGCGAGTTTGCCCGCCGGATGACCCGCCGGGCCGCATCCGAGAACCTTCGCCCCTGGTATATTCGGCGCTGGCCCCTGATCGGGCAGATCCTGTCATCGCGCGTTCAGCGGATGAGCACGTTGCAATTTATTGAGCGGCTGGCCGAAACGCCCGAGGGCCAGGCGCTTGCTGGCCATGAACGCCCGAAGCTGCGCCGCGCGCTGGCCGCCGCAGCCTATGAGTTCGAGCGCGTCGGCGAGGCCCAGTCGGACTATTTTCGTTCGCGCGCGAACATGATCTCGGTGCTGGCCGGCATAGCGGTCGCATTTGTTGTCAACCTCGATGCCATCACGCTCTACAAGGAGTTGGCGACCAATGCGACGCTGTCGGCGCGCCTGTCGACACTGGCCGATACGGCCCGCTTCCAGCAAGCCCAGCAAAGCTTCACCGGTGAGGGTAGCAGCATGGTAACCGCCGTCTTCGAGCCGACAGACCTTGACGGGCTGAAGACCACTTTCCTCGACATGGGCGTTCCGGTCGGGCGGAAGATGTTTCCCCATTGCGAGAATTATAAGGTGGAAGCCAGCGGCGGGGCCATCTCCTCAGAAGACTATCGCGATGACCGCTGCGGCCTGCCAAACCAGGCCAATGTGAACCAGACCTGGCAGCTGAGCTATGTCGATTTTCGCAGTCAGGAGCTGCGCGGCGCAGAGCCGTCATGGGGCGCGTGGCTGAGTTATCGCTGGAGCCGTATCCAGGCGATAGGGGAGAACCCCGGCACATTCTTCATGTGGTTTGTTGGCGTTCTGATCGGCGGCGGATTGCTTGGCCTTGGCGCACCTTTCTGGTTCCGCCTGTTCGCGCGCGGCGCGGCCATCGTCGCGCCCATGGCCCGACTGACCCTGAGTGCGCCCGGCGGCGGCACCGTCAGCCAGCCCGCAGCAAAGGTGCAGACGGATGTCCAGCGCGACCGGATCGCCGGCGTACGCCGCCCGCTTGACGTCAGGCCGCCCGAACTGGAGCGGGCCTATCTCACTGTCATGGGCCGCGGCACCGAGGTTGATCTGGGTGAAGACGAACTTGACGGTTCTGACAGCGGCCATCGCGAGCCGCCGCCCGGCCGGATCATCGGCACGCTGCCGCCCGAAGTGGCGCCAGGCGACAAGGTGTAGGCCAGAAGGCCGCACGGACAGACCAGGGAGGGTCAAGATGCTGGCAGCGACAAGCATTCTCGGCGTGGTGCAGGCCGTTTTCGGCATGAGCCAGTCGGTGCGCCAGTTCATCGACACGCGCGCCCAGTTGCAGGACATGGTCGTGATGATCCCGCAAGTGGCGCCGCGCAATCCCGAAGCCGTGGCAACCGCGCTCTTGTCGAATGAGGACTTCTTCGGGCCCGCGGGCCTGTTCCCGAACCTGCGTGCGCGCTACAGCGATGTGATCGATGCCGATGAGTTCAGCTTTTTCATAAGCACCGAGGGCGATCCCGCCCGCCGCTCGGAACTCGTGGCGGATATCCTGAGCCTTCTGTCCAAGCCTGACGGTTTATGGGACGAGCGGTTTGGCCCGGTGCCTTCCGACGTGCGCGCGGACATGAATGTGCGCGACCAGTTCTACCTGCACGAGATCGCCAAGTGGGACAGTGCCGATGCCGCCCGGCGTGACCGCAATTCCATCATATTCTCGGCCATCCAGCTGAGCTTCTCGGTGCTCTCGGCGGGCAGTCACAAGCTGGGCGTGGGTAAGGATGCCCAGGGCGTGGTCGCCACACTGGCCTCGAGCCTGAACACCTATTTCGACACCCATCGCGAAGGTTTCGTGGAGAATGCCTTTTCCGCCGGCATGCCCCGGCGGATGCTGGACATGTTCATCTCCACCAGCCTCGACATGGCCGCGACCCGGCCGGAACTCTTTGGCGAGGAAAAGCACGTCCAGAACCTTGTCACGGCCGTGGCAGAGCCGCTGCGCACGCTGAACATGGAAAACACCGGCCAGGGCCTGTCGGTGATGCAGCGGGTCAATGCCGTGCGCGAGACCCTGCGCGGGCCGGTCGTGCTGGGTTTGCTGGAAACTCTGCACGAGAATCGGGCGCTGTTCTTTGATGATTATCCCGAGAAATCCTCGGCAGCCGGCGTGGTGACCGAAGCCCTGTTCCAGGGCGTGATCGACCAGGCCCAGGCCACGCCCGATGACATTCGCAAGGTCTTCGCGCCAGGCTTCGTGCGCCGGTCCTATCCGCTGGTCCTGCGCGCGGTGGCCGATGCGCCCGAGGCCTTCATCCGCGGCAAGGACCAGCACGTTGTGGGTGGCCAGGAACTGCTCGCATCGATGATGAACGCCCTGCACCAACACCTCACCGTCTCCCGGGATCCCCAGCTGGCCCAGTCCATCTTCGAAATGGGCATGAAGGTCACGCGCAAGCATGGGCGCACGTTTCTGGTGGATGAGGCCCGCAGCGGCCTGGCCGAATGGCAGGCCGGTGCCCGGTCCAGCAACACGCTGGGGACAGGTGAGACCGAGCCCTGGGCCGCCGTGGGCATCCGCATCGTCGCGCGCATCGCCGATGGCATGATCGCCCGGTTCAGTGAACACGGCCTGTCCGGGCAGGTGATCCCCGGTGAGGCCGATCTCGATTTCCTGCTGGAAGTTGTCGGCATCATCGCTGACCAGGCTGCGCAGACGCCGGGCATGATCCTTCCGGATGACGTGAATGATGAGGTCGTGAAGATCGCCGAGGGCGTTGCCGCCTTCGTCGCCAACGAACATGCCAGCCTGCTCACGCGCTCCGACTGGAAACGCGTATCGGCGAAGGCGGCTGACCTTGCCATGCGAAACCCCGGCGCTCTCTTCAGCCTCGATGCGAGCGACCCGCGCGAGCACCTGGCGGTTGAACTGGTCACCCAGGTGCTGGGCGCGGCCTCGGCGAGCTTGCAGGACCAGGCCAGCGGCCAGCTGCAGCGCGATGGCGGACGGCTCATGTTCGGCGAAACCCTGGCGCGCGCGCTGATGGCCGTGCTCGACACGGCCGTGGCAAATGCGCGGTTGCTGACGCGGCCCCAGACAGTGCCGGCGCTTGTGGATTTCGTCGGAACGCTCAATCGCATGTCCCAGGACAGCCCGGCCCTTGAGGGGCGCCGGCTGTCTGCCGATGACTGGATCTACGCGTTCCGCTGGTTCGCGTCCGAAGTGATCGCCCATCCCGACCAGCCCGTGCCGGAAGCGGCGATCGCGCGAATCGTGATGGAAGCCGAACGCAAGGCCCTGTCGGCTGCCGGAACGTCATCTGGCGTGTCGCCGTCAAGTGGCCTGGATGCGCCGGCGCCTGTCGCGGACGAGCCGGGCGAGGCCGGCGGTCCCGTGATCAATCCTGTATTCCGTGAAGGAGCCCTCGGATGAAAACCACTCTCGCAACACTCATGGCCGCTGCAGCCCTTGCCCTCGGAGGGTGTGCAACCACTGCAGTTGGCGG
>CAZVES010000089.1:0-3829 GCA_964625835.1 uncultured Hyphomonadaceae bacterium | reverse complement strand
GGCTATGGCGTGGCGGTCAGCCAGGACTGGCCGACCTACCAGGAAACCGTGGCCGCCTATCCCCTGGGCGAGCAGGACCTGACGCCGATCTCCGAGCGCCAGATCGCCAATGCCTGCGCGTTCAATGCCGCGGCCAATTCCGGCACGCCGACCTGGCTGAATGCCCTGCGCACACAGGCCCAGACCGGCGACAATGCCGCCGTGTTCGCGCGTAACGCCTATTTGCATGCCGCCGCCGATGTGGCCGAGCAACTGGCCCTCGAGGCGCCTGGCGGCGTGTGTGACGGTGAGGGAGAGCGCAGCAATCGGTGCACGGGATTCCTGGCCAATGAGTTGACCTTGTTCTGCAACGCCCGGTCAGCCGGCTGAGCCTTGCGATCGCGGCCACAAAAAAACCCCGGCTATGCGGCCGGGGTTTCCTTTGGCTAGTGTGCACGGGGCTACATGAAACCCTTGAACTTGTCCTTGAACCTCGACACGCGCCCGCGCTCGGAAATCCGCGCGCCGCCGCCGGTCCAGGCCGGGTGCGTCGTCGGGTCGATGTCCAGAACCAGGCGGTCGCCTTCCTTGCCGTAGGTGGACCGGGTCTGGTATTCAGTGCCGTCGTTCATCACCACCGTGATGAAGTGATAGTCGGGATGGCCTTCGGATTTCATCGTGCCTGCCTTTTATGCTGCATGCCGCATACGCCGGGTGCGCGCGTTTGACTACGCGTAAAATTCAAGCTTGTCGGATACATGATCACCGGGGCTTGATCAAGACGGGCGTGTGCCCTTTCTTGCCGCGACCCTTGGAGGATGAATGGCGCAGAACGCTGAAACCGTAGAAATCGACCGCCGTTCGGCCGAGGACCTGCGCGCGGGGGCCGATGAAAGGCCCAAAGGCAAGAGCCTCAAGCCCCTTGCGATGCTGTTGCCGTATGCCCTGCAACACAAGATCACCGTCGGCGCGGCTCTGGTCTTCCTCCTGTTGGGCACCGTGATCTCGTTGATGATCCCGCTTCTGTTCGGCAGCGCTGTGGATGCGGGCTTTGGTGCCGCGGCAAACACCGAGTCCGTGCTGAGCGCGATCAATCAGAACTTCCTTCTCCTGTTTGTGGCGGCTGTGGCCCTTGGCGGTGTCGGCGCCCTTCGCTTCTATTTCGTATCCCGGTTCGGAGAGCGCATAGCCGCAGACCTTCGCCGAGACCTTTACGGGCATATGCTGGGCCTTTCACCGCGCTATCACGCGCGGATGCGGTCGGGCGAAGCGGTTTCGCGCCTGACGGCCGATGTTTCCCTGATCGAGAATTTTCTGGGCTCGTCCATGTCGCTGGCGACACGGACCCTGCTCAACACGATCGGCGCCCTGGCGGCCATGCTGATCGTGAACTGGCAGCTTGGCGGCATTCTGCTGGTGATCATCCCCCTGGCGATTTTCCCGATCATGGCCGTGGGCCGGATCATACGGCGCCTGTCCAACCGCACCCAGTCAGCCCTGGCCGATGCGGGTGCGGAAGCCGCAGAGACCCTGGATGCCATCGAACTGGTCCAGGCCTACGGAGAGGGGCGCACCCGCGCGGCGCGCTTCACCCATGCGGTGGAGGATACTTTCTCCGCTGCCCTGAAGCGCAACACGGTGCGCGCCTGGATGATGCTGCTTGTCTCGATCCTGGCCTTTGGCGCCATCACTCTGGTGCTGTGGCTGGGCGCGCGGGCCGTGGCGACCGGCGCGATGACCGGCGGCGACCTGACCGCCATGGTGCTCTATGCCCTCTATGCCGGTTCTGGCTTTGGCATGCTCGGCGAGGTTTTTGGCGAGGTGATGCGTGCGGCCGGTGCGGCCGACCGGGCCGCAGACGTCCTCAGCGCCCGGCCGGAGATCGAGAGCCCCGCCGAAGCCATGACCTTGCCGAAACGGACCAGTGGCGCACTGACCTTTGACGATGTGACCTTCCGCTATGGCCCGGGTGAAAACCCGGCGCTGGCCGGGTTCACACTGGATGTGGCACCGGGCGAGTTCGTTGCCCTTGTGGGCCCCAGCGGAGCCGGCAAGACGACCGTGTTCCGCCTGGCCCTGCGCCTTTTTGATCCCGAGGCAGGTGCGATCCGGCTCGACGGCGTTCCGGCCACGGCCTGTGACCTTGAGGACTGGCGCCGACAATTCGCCTATGCGCCCCAGGAGTCGGCCCTGTTTACCGGCACCGCGCGGGACAACATCGCGTTCGGTGCCCTCTCAGCCAGCGATGGAGAGCTGCTCAAGGCGGCCGACATGGCTGAAGCAAAGGCGTTTCTCGACGCCCGGGGCGGGCTGGAAGCTGAACTCGGCCAGAAGGGTAGGGGGCTTTCAGGCGGCCAGCGCCAGCGGGTGGCCCTGGCCCGGGCCCTTGTGCGCGATGCGCCGGTCCTTTTGCTCGACGAGGCAACAAGCGCCCTCGACAGTGAGAGCGAGGCCGCAGTCCAGCGCGCCATTTCCAAGGCTGCTGAGGGGCGCACCACCCTGGTGATCGCCCACCGGCTGGCCACCGTGCGCCGGGCGGACCGGATCATCGTGATGGAGGAGGGCCGCGTGGCCGAACAGGGCAGCCATGACGAGCTTGTCGCCCAGGGCGGCCTCTATGCGCGCCTCGCCGAGCTTCAGTTTGCCGAAGTGCGCTGAAGCGATCGCCTATTTTCCTGCGGCGATCACTTCGCCGTCCGGCTCTTCGAGATCGGTGACGGGGCGGATTTTCAGGCCGGTGACCTGGTTGCGATTGCGCCGCAGGATGTCGAACTGGTAGCCGTGAAAGACAAAGCACTGGCCAGGCTCGGGAATGGTCTGGGCCCCGTGAATGACAAGGCCTGCGACGGTGACCGCCCCGTCGTCCGGCAGGTTCCATCCGCGCGCGCGGTTGAGATCGCGTATGGGCACCCAGCCGTCGACATTGATGCTGCCATCGGGTTGCGGGCGCACGCCCTGGACCGTGGCGTCGTGTTCATCGCGGATGTCGCCGACGATTTCTTCCAGTATGTCTTCCAGCGTTACCAGGCCCTGCAGGGCACCGTATTCGTCCACGACAAGGGCAAAGTGACTGCGGCGTGAAAGAAACTGGTCGAGTTGATCCTGCACCGACGTGGTTTCGGGAATGAACCACGGCTCGCGGATGATTTCATCGATTTCCAGCTCATCGAGGTCATTCCCCTGGGCCGCCATGGCCCGCAAAAGGTCCTTGGCATGCAGCACACCGACGATCTCGTCCGGATTGCCCCGGTGCAACGGCAGGCGCGTGTGGGGACTGGCCAGGGCCTGCATCACGAGTTCACGCGGCCCGTTTTCCAGGTCCAGCATGTTGATGTTCTTGCGATGGATCATGACGTCTTCAACGGTGAGCTCCTTGAGCTCGAGTGCGCCCACGAGCCGGTGGCGATCCGCCGATGCCATGTCGCCTTCGGAGTGGTGATAGTCCACAACCCCGCGGATTTCCTCATCGAATGGTACGATGTCGCCGGCTTCCTTTACGCCCAGTGTACGCAAGACCGTGTTCACGATGACCTGAATGCCGACAACGATCCATCCGACTGCGCTTTTGAGCCAGCCAATCGGGCGGGCTACGCTGCGCGCCATGTCATCGGGCCGGGTGATGGCATAGGTTTTGGGCAGGACTTCCGCGAAAACGAGCACAAGGATTGTCATCACGGTCGTCGCCAGCGCCATGGCCAGCCCCCCCTGGCCAAACAGGGAGATGAACAAGCTGGTCGCCAGGGCTGAAGCCAGGATGTTCACGAGGTTGTTGCCGAGCAGGATGGCGCCGATGAGGCTTTCCTTGTCTTCCAGGAGCTTGTTGACCGCTGCCGCGCGCGGATCGCCCTCC
>CAZVES010000088.1:0-11150 GCA_964625835.1 uncultured Hyphomonadaceae bacterium | reverse complement strand
GCTTGCCGAGCAGGTTCTGGCGGAACCGGCCCTGCTTGCCCTTGAGCATGTCCGACAGGGATTTCAGCGGGCGCTTGTTGGTGCCCGTGATCACACGGCCGCGACGGCCATTGTCGAACAGGGCATCGACGGATTCCTGCAGCATCCGCTTTTCGTTACGGATGATGATGTCCGGCGCGCGCAGTTCCATCAGGCGCTTGAGGCGGTTGTTGCGGTTGATGACCCGGCGATAGAGATCGTTGAGGTCGGAGGTCGCAAACCGACCTCCATCAAGGGGCACGAGCGGGCGCAGGTCCGGCGGGATCACGGGAACGACCTGAAGGATCATCCATTCGGGCTTGGCGCCCGATTGCAGGAAGCTCTCGACCACTTTCAGGCGCTTTGAGTATTTCTTCGTTTTCAGCTCGGACGTGGATTCGGCAAGGTCTTCGCGCAGATCCTCGGCGAGTTGCTCCAGCTCCAGGTTCTTGAGCATTTCATGGATGGCTTCAGCGCCGATCATCGCCATGAAGGCGTCTTCGCCATGCTCGTCCTGGGCCTTCATATACTCCTCTTCAGAGAGGAGTTGCATCGGCTCGAGATCGACCACCGTGCCCGGTTCGGTGACAATGTAACTTTCGAAATAGAGCACACGCTCGACATCCTTCAGCGTCATGTCGAGCAGAGTCGCGATGCGGGACGGCAGCGATTTCAGGAACCAGATATGGGCCACGGGCGCGGCCAGTTCGATATGGCCCATGCGCTCGCGGCGCACCTTGGCGAGGGTCACCTCGACGCCGCACTTCTCGCAGGTGATGCCGCGATACTTGATGCGCTTGTACTTGCCGCAGAGGCACTCATAGTCCTTCACGGGACCGAAGATACGCGCGCAGAACAGCCCGTCGCGCTCGGGCTTGAACGTGCGGTAGTTGATCGTCTCCGGCTTCTTGATCTCGCCGGAAGACCAGGACCGTATCTTATCCGGCGATGCGATTGAAATGCGGATGGCCTCGAAGGTCGGGGCCGGGGTGTTCGGATTGAAAATGCTGGCAACGTCTTGGCGCATGGGGTGCTTTCCGCTCCTGTTGGAGTTGGCAGCCGGGCGATGGGCGCCGCCCGGCCTGTTCAGTCTTCTAACTGCCCCTTGGGGCATTAAATCGGTCCGCGTCTACTCCGCGGCCATCGGTGGCTCGTCGTCTTCGTCGCTTTCTTCCTCGATCAATTCCACGTTGAGGCCGAGGGAACGCATCTCCTTGACCAGCACGTTGAAGCTTTCCGGGATGCCGGCTTCGAACGTGTCGTCACCACGGACGATGGCCTCGTAGACCTTTGCGCGCCCTGCCGTGTCGTCCGACTTCACCGTCAACATCTCCTGCAAGGTGTATGCGGCGCCGTAGGCTTCAAGGGCCCAGACCTCCATTTCGCCGAAGCGCTGGCCGCCGAACTGGGCCTTGCCGCCCAGCGGCTGCTGGGTGACGAGGGAGTATGGACCGGTCGAGCGGGCGTGGATCTTCTCGTCCACCAGGTGGTGGAGCTTGAGCAGGTACTTGTAGCCGACCGTCACGGGCCGCTTGAACGGCTCGCCTGTGCGACCGTCATAGAGCCTGACCTGGCCAGAGCCGTCGAGCCCTGCCCGTTCGAGCATTTCGACGATGTCGGGTTCGCGGGCGCCATCGAACACGGGCGTGGCGATCGGCACACCGCGCGTCAGGTTTGATGACAGTTCCACGATGTCACCATCGCTCTCGGGAAGCTCCTGATCATCGCCATAGACCGTCCTGAGGGTCTTGCGCAGGGCTTCGGCATCATTGTTATGGTGCCATTCCTCCAGCGCATCCTGCACCATGCGGCCAAGACCGGCAGACGCCCACCCCGTATGGGTTTCGAGGATCTGGCCGACATTCATACGCGACGGCACGCCGAGGGGGTTGAGCACGATGTCCACAGGTGTGCCCTCTTCAAGGAAGGGCATGTCTTCCAGCGGATTGATCTTCGAGATCACACCCTTGTTGCCGTGGCGGCCGGCCATCTTGTCGCCCGGCTGGAGCTTGCGCTTGACCGCCAGAAAGACCTTCACGACCTTCATCACGCCAGGTGGAAGGTCATCGCCACGCTGGACCTTCTCGACCTTGTCGTTGAATCGTGCCTCGAGTTCGGCGATCGACTCGTCGAAGGAGTCCTTGAGGGCCTCAAGCTCGGCCTGGGCCGCCTCGGACTTCAGCGCGATCTCCCACCAGTTGCGGCGGGCCACGTTTTCCAGGTCCGACGCACTGACCTTGCCGGCCTTGAAGCCCTGGGGTCCGGCGACGGCCTCCTTGCCGACCAGAAGATCCTGGAGGCGCGTATAGGTGTTGCGCTCAAGGATGGACTGCTCGTCTTCCTTGTCCTCCTGGAGCTGCTCGATCATTTCACGCTCGATCTGCAGGGCGCGCTGGTCCTTGTCGATGCCGTGGCGGTTGAACACGCGCACCTCGACGACCGTACCGGCATCGCCCGGCGGCACGCGCAGGGAGGTGTCGCGCACATCGGAGGCTTTCTCGCCGAAGATGGCGCGCAGGAGTTTCTCCTCCGGCGTCATCGGGCTCTCACCTTTCGGCGTCACCTTGCCGACCAGGATGTCACCGGCCTGGACTTCGGCGCCCACGGCGACAATGCCCGCCTCGTCGAGGTTGCGCAGGGCTTCCTCACCGACATTGGGAATGTCGCGGGTGATCTCTTCCGGGCCGAGCTTGGTGTCACGCGCGGCGATCTCGAACTCTTCCAGGTGGATCGAGGTGAACACGTCATCGCGCACGATGCGCTCGGAGATCAGGATCGAGTCCTCGAAATTGTAGCCGTTCCAGGGCATGAACGCGACCAGCACGTTCCGCCCCAGGGCCAGCTCGCCGAGGTCGGTCGATGGGCCATCGGCGATGATGTCGCCCTTGGCCACCACATCGCCGACCTTGCAGATCGGGCGCTGGTTGATGCAGGAATTTTGGTTCGACCGGCGGAATTTCGCCAGGCGGTAGATGTCCACGCCGGACTTTTCCTTGTCCAAGTCCGCCGTGGCGCGCACCACGATCCGTGTCGCATCAACCTGTTCGATGACGCCCTCACGCTTGGCCACGATTGCGGCGCGGGAGTCGCGTGCGACGATCTTTTCCATGCCGGTGCCCACAAGCGGAGCCTCGGCCTGCACGAGGGGAACCGCCTGGCGCTGCATGTTCGATCCCATCAGGGCGCGGTTGGCGTCGTCATTCTCAAGGTACGGGATCAGCGAAGCCGCAACAGACACGACCTGTTTCGGCGACACGTCCATGTACTCGATCTCGGACGCGGGAAGCACCATGGCCTCGCCATTGCGCCGCGCCTGGACAAACTCGTTGGCGAGCTTGCCGTCCTCGGAAATGACCGAGTTCGCCTGAGCGATCGAATACTGGCTTTCCTTCATCGCCGACAGGTAAGTCACCTCATCGGTCAGCGTGCCGTCCTCGACCTTGCGGTATGGGCTTTCGATGAAACCATACTTGTTGATGCGCGCATGGGTCGCCAGGGAATTGATCAGGCCGATGTTCGGGCCTTCCGGCGTCTCGATCGGGCAGATGCGGCCATAGTGGGTCGGGTGCACATCGCGCACTTCGAACCCGGCCCGCTCCCGGGTCAGGCCGCCCGGGCCGAGCGCCGAGAGGCGCCGCTTGTGGGTGATCTCCGACAGCGGGTTTGTCTGGTCCATGAACTGCGAGAGCTGGGACGAGCCGAAGAATTCGCGAACTGAGGCCACGACAGGCTTCGCATTGATCAGGTCGTGGGGCATGATGGTGTCGATATCGACGGAACTCATCCGTTCCTTGATCGCACGTTCCATGCGCACCAGGCCGATCCGGTAGTTGTTCTCCATCAGTTCGCCAACGGAGCGAACCCGGCGATTGGACAGGTTGTCGATGTCGTCAACCTCACCAATGCCGTCCTTCAGGTTCAGGATCACTTCGGCCACGCCGAGAATGTCTTCCCTGCGCAGGATGCGGACCTCATCGCTGCCTTCCTCAAAATCGTTCAGCGCCACGGAAAGGCGCTGGTCCAGCTTCACCCGGCCGACGCCTGAAAGGTCATAGCGCTCGGAATCGAAGAACATCTGGTTGAATAGCGCGTCAGCCGCCTCCTCGGTGGGCGGTTCACCTGGGCGCATCACCCGGTAAATGTCCGACAGGGCCTCAAAGCGCGTCTCGTTCTTGTCAGCCGCCAGCGTGTTGCGCAGCCAGGGGCCGCGCGCGCCGCCATCGCGGGCATTGCCGTCAATGTCGAGGATCGAGATCGTCTTCACACCGTTTTCACGCAGTGTGGCGATCAGTTCCTCGGTGAGTTCGTCCGCGGCCTCGCCCCAGATTTCACCGGTCTCCATGTTGACAATGTCCTCGGCGAGGAACTTGCCCTCAAGCGCCGTGGACGGCACGAGAATCTCGTCCGTGCTGCCTTCTGCCATACGCTTTGCACGCAGGGCGGTGATTTTCTTTCCGGCCGGCGCAATCACTTCGCCGGATTTTGCGTCGGTGAGATCATGGTCCGGCTTCTGGCCCTTCCAGGCCTCGGCATTGAAGCCGGTCACCCATCCTGCCTTGTGCACGCGATAGATGGACGTGTTGTAGAAGCGGTTGAGTATCTCGTCCGTATCCAGGCCCAGGGCATACATCAGCGTCGTGGCCGGCAGCTTGCGCTTGCGGTCGATGCGGACGTTCAGGATGTCCTTGGCGTCAAACTCGAAGTCGAGCCAGGAGCCGCGATAGGGAATGATGCGGGCGGCAAACAGCAGCTTGCCGGAGGTGTGGGTCTTGCCTTTGTCATGGTCGAAGAAAACGCCCGGCGAGCGGTGCATCTGGGAGACGATGACCCGTTCGGTGCCGTTGACGATGAAGGTACCCTTGTCAGTCATCAGCGGAATATCGCCGAGATAGACCTCCTGCTCCTTCACCTCCTTGATGGACCGGGCTTCAGTTTCCTCGTCGATGTCGAAGACGACCAGTTGCAGGCGCACCTTGAGCGGCGCCTGGTAGGTCAGGTCACGCTGCATGCACTCTTCAACGTCGAACTTGGGTGGCTCGAACTCATAGGAAACATAGTCCAGAACGGCGCGTTCGGAGAAATCCCGGATCGGAAAGACCGACTTGAAAACACCGTCCAGGCCGTCTTCCGTGCGCTCGCTGTGGGGCACGTTCATCTGCAGGAAATGTTCGTAACTGTCGCGTTGAACCTCGATGAGGTTCGGCATTTCAATGGCTTCCGGGATTTTTCCAAATGATTTCCGTATACGTTTCTTTTCCGTGAAGGAGAGCGCCATCTTCGATCCCTAATTGTCTGCCGCCGCGCCCCGGACATCACGCATCCACCAGCGGACGCGCTGCCATGACAGGTACGACTGGCAACATTCCGCCAGTCACGCGGAACGGCGACACCCCAAAACAGGGTGTCGCCGCGTTTTCAATCCAGGCTCGCCATCTCCGCGCAGACGGAAGCCTTTACTCTACAAGGCCGCACGGCATGCGACCGCCAGATCCTATTTGATCTCGACGGTAGCGCCGGCTTCCTCGAACTTCTTCTTGAGCTCTTCGGCTTCTTCCTTGGGCACGCCTTCCTTGATCGGCTTGGGCGCGCTTTCCACGAGCTCCTTGGCTTCCTTGAGGCCGAGGCCGGAAACCACTTCGCGAACCACCTTGATGACGCCGATTTTCTTTTCGCCGCCCGAGGTCAGGATCACGTCGAATTCAGTCTGCTCCTCAGCAGCCGCGCCGGCGTCGCCGCCGCCCGCTGCAGGTCCGGCCACGGCCACGGCCGCAGCGGCCTTGATGCCACGCTCTTCGAGGTAGTCGTTGAGCTCTTTGGCTTCGAGAATGGTGAGGCCGAGAAGCTCATCACCGAGTTTTGCGATATCTGCCATTGTCTTGATACTCTTCAGTTGAGGCTTGTTGGGGTTGTTCGTTGGAAAGTTGACGTCAGGCCGAGGCCTGCTCGCGAATGGCTTCAATGGCGCCGGCAAGCTGCTCGCCCGGCGCGTTCAGGCGCTGGCCGATCTGGCTGGCCTGACCCATCAGGCGGGCGACCACTGTTGCGATCAGCTCTTCGCGTGACGGCAGGTCCGCAAGTGCCTTGATGCCATTTGCATCAAGCGCCTCACCATCCATGACCGCGCCGACCAGCTTGAGCTTATCATTGTCCTTCGCATACTCCGAAGTCACCTTGGCAGGGACCGTCGGGTCCTCACCGAACGCAATGCCGACAGGCCCCCGGAAGAGGCCTGCCACCGCATCACCGCCCTTGCCGTTCAGGGCAACCTTGGCAATCCGGTTCTTGATGACCTTGAACCGCGCCCCGCCCTCGCGAAGCTTGGTGCGAAGATCCGTCAACTCCGCAACGCTCAGACCGGAATAATGCGTAACGACCACGGCACCGGAGGTCTCGAAGATGTCTTCGAGTTCCTTGCGCGCGACCTGCTTTCCAGCTCGATCCATTACGGGTCTCCATAAATTGAGCGACCGACCATTCGGACGCCCGGGTGTTCGCCGGCTCCAGCCCGCAGGCCTTCGCCAGCAACCTGCCCGGGGCGCATTGATCGGAAAGAGCCTCTGGCCTGTTCGGGCCGGTCGTCCCCTCGTCTCGCCTCACCCCGTCTGCATAGGCATTTCGACTTGAAATTTACCGCCTCGGAAGGCAACCTATGGTCTCGGACAGGAAAGCGGGAACCCCGCAAAAATTTTTACGTGATCTCCCGCAAGCCGCGTTTGTTAACACCTTGCACAAAGCCACGCAAGGGCCAACATACAAGTTTTCGCGTCTGTCAAGATTTTTTTCTCCGGCCCCGCGCCCGGCCTGGGTTCACTCCTGTGCGATCTCATCGCAGGTCGCGATCAACCGGGCAATATCATGGGGCCGCGACAGGCGATGGTCGCCATCCTTGACCAGTGTAAAGGTGAGATCGCTGGACGTGATCGTCTGGACCAGCGCCTGGGCATGCTCAAATGGCACATCCTGGTCGCGCATGCCCTGCAGGATGCGCACAGGCCCCTCATACTCGAATGGCGCGCCCATCACACCCAGCTTTGCGCCGCTCTCGATGAGACCGCGGGTGATCGCAACGGGATCACCATAGGGAGACGGCTGCATCCAGCGCCCTTCCTGGGCGATCGCAAAGCGGCCTTCCGGCGGCATTGAGGGCCACATCAGGCGCGATGTGAAATCCGGCGCGGGCGCTATGAGCACGAGACCGGCAACCTGCTCGCGGCGTTCCCTTGCAGCAAGCATCGCCATCCACGCTCCCATTGAGGAGCCCACAAGAAACTGCGGGCCATTCGCTGCGGCCTCAAGGATCGTCAGGGTGTCGGTGTGCCAGTCCGCAATCGTGCAGTCTTCGAACTCGCCCTCGGACTGGCCATGGCCCGAATAGTCGAAGGCGATGAAACCATGGCCGGCCGCCAGCGCCCAAGCCTCCAGTTCCAGCACCTTGTTGCCCTGCATGTCGGAATTGAAACCACTGAGCCAGACAAAACTCTTGCCTGTGCGGCTGTCTGCCTGGCGATAGGCCAACTGGCCCTTCGGCCCGTCCAGAAATTTCGTTTCAGTCATGTTCCAGCTCCCTGGCCCAGGCCCGCAAATCTTTCACGAACAGATCGGGCTCTTCCATGGCGGCAAAATGGCCACCGGTCTGTATCTCGCTCCACCTGACGAGGTTGTAAGCGCGCTCGACCCAGCTGCGCGGCGGGGGCGCATAGAGAGCCTCTCCGGGGAAGTTCGCAAATGCCGTAGGGGTCTCGCACCGCTCGCCTTCAGGGAGGCCCGGCCCGCCTTCCGCCATGAAGCCATTGTAAAACCAGACCGACGTGGTGATCGCGTCATTGACCAGGTAGATCATGACATTGGTGAGCAACTGGTCCGGCGTGTAGGCCTCAAGCAATCGTTTCTCGCGCAAGTCGCTCCAGCCATGGAACTTTTCTGCAATCCAGGCCAGCTGGCCCATCGGGCTGTCATGCAGGCTATAGGCAAGGGTCTGCGGCTTGGTTGCCTGCTGCATGAAATAGGCGCCGCCCACTTGCATGGCCGCCTGGGTCCGCGTCAGCCAGGCGGTCTCCGCTTCGTTCTGGGGTGTTGCGGGCGTGGGCCGAAAGCCGATCATGTTCAGATGGATGGCCAGGGTTCCGCCCTGTCCGTCATGCGTGCCATGGCGATGACCGAGATGGCTTGTCACCATGGCGCCCCAGTCTCCCCCCTGGGCGAGATAGGTGTCATAGCCCAGCACCTCGCGCATGAGCTTGTCCCAGAGAGCGGCCGTGGCGCGCGGACCGATGGGTGCCGGCGGCTTGCCGCTCCAGCCATAGCCCGGAAGCGACGGGATCACGAGATCGAAGGCGTCGGCTGCATCCCCGCCATGGCGGCTCGGCCAGGCGAGCTTTGGGATGGCGTCCCAGAATTCGTAGACCGAACCTGGCCAGCCATGGGTGAGGATCAGAGGGCGTTGGCCCCCGGCCTCGCCGACGACATGGACAAAGTGCACATCAAGCCCATCAACCTCCGCGATGTAATGGGGATACTGGTTGAGCTCGCGCTCGCAGGCACGCCAGTCATAGGCCTCCAGCCAGTGCGCCTGGAGCGCGCGCAGTGCGTCTGCCTCCATGCCAAGCGACCAGCCTGCCCCCTCTGCTTCGACGGGCCATCGGTATTCGGCCACCCTCCGGCGGATGCGGGCCAACGTGGCGTCTGGGATGTCGATTGAGAAGGATTGGGCCATGTCCGTCTTTCCCGAGGGGCTTTGCTCCATTAGGACGACGTCCGCCCCGGTCGGTCAACAGGTGCCATGACGCCATTCACGCCCCGCCACTCAAGGTCGGGGTATGGCACTCATGCGGGGGGTCGGCTTCACCTGGCAGGTGAACTGCATTGCTTTCAGGATGAATACCGCCTATTGTGCACTGCAGCAAACTCAATTGGGGCCAGAAAACATAGATGCTTTATACACTCGTTGAGTTGAACAGGGCTGCCATGGCTCCGCTCCGCCTGATGGCCAGGGCCAGTCGCCTTGCGGTCCAGAGTCCATTGAATCCACTGTCGAAAACCGATTATGGTCGCTCGCTCAGCGCCATGTCCGATGTGTTCGAGAGCGCGACGCGGTTCTACGGGAAACCGGACTGGCAGATCGAATCCACCCGTATCAATTCCGTTGAAGTGGGGATCACGCCGGAAACGGCCTGGTCTTCGCCCTGGTGCAAACTGGTTCACTTCAAACGCGATGCCCGCACCATGGCTTTTGCCTGTGGCGAGGACGCCCCCGCCCAGCCTCGCCTGATGATCGTGGCACCTTTGTCAGGCCATTATGCGACCCTGCTACGCGGAACGGTGGAAGCCTTCCTGCCGACCCATGAAGTCTACATCACCGACTGGGGCGACGCCCGCATGGCACCGGTCTGGCTCGGCCGGTTCGACCTCGATGACTATATCGACCACATCCAGATCATGCTGCGCGAAGTGGGCGCGGGCGCCAACCTCCTTGCCGTTTGTCAGCCCGGCCCGCCTTCCCTGGCCGCCGTTGCGCTGATGTCGGAAGAGGAAGACCCTGCCCTGCCCGCGACCATGACCTTCATGGGTTCGCCCATTGATTGCAGGCAGTCACCGACGGTGCCTAACCTGCTCGCCGAGGAGCGCAGCTTCAGCTGGTTCGAACAGAACATGATCTACACCGTGCCCGCTCCCTATCCGGGCATGGGACGTCGCGTCTATCCGGGCTTCGTCCAACTCTCCAGCTTCATGAACATGAACTGGGGTCGCCATGTCGATGCCCACTGGCGCTTCTTCAACCACCTGGTCGAGGGTGACGGCGACGGGATTGAAAAGCATCGTGGTTTCTATGACGAATACTTGTCGGTTCTCGACCTGACCGAGGAATTCTATCTCCAGACCATCCGACGCGTCTTCCAGGAACACCACCTGGCTCGCGGGATTTTCCGTCACCGGGGACATCTCGTGAAGCCCGAATTGATCAAGGATGTCGCCCTGATGACCGTAGAGGGCGAGAAGGACGACATTTCGGGCATTGGCCAGACCCAGGCCGCTCATACCCTTTGCACAGGCATTCCGGACCACATGCAGCTCGACTACATCCAGCCCGGCGTCGGCCATTATGGCGTGTTCAACGGCTCGCGCTTCAAGGCCGAAATCGTGCCGCGCGTGAACGAATTCATCACCCGTTTTGCACCGGAAACCGCTGGCCGGAAGGCAGGCCAAACCGCAACGAAGCCGGTGCTGCGCCGCGTCGTCTGACCGTTCCTGACTACGGGTCATCTTCCTCGAAAAGTCCGGCCTGCAGCTGGCCGGGAGCCTTCAGGCCCATGCGCTGATAGGCCAGCGGGGCCGCAACACGCCCGCGCGGCGTGCGCGCGACATAGCCCTTCTGCATGAGAAACGGCTCGATCACGTCCTCCACACTGTCGCGCGCCTCGCTGAGCACCGCGGCGAGCGTATCGACGCCCACCGGCCCCCCGGCATAGGTCTTCACCAGCGCTTCAAGATAGCGGCGGTCCAGGGCGTCTAGGCCCTCGGCGTCCACCTCGAGGCGGGCGAGCGCACGGTCGGCGGCGGCGCGGTCGATCTTTGAGCCTTCGGCATCGGCAAAGTCGCGGACACGGCGCAAGAGGCGCAGGGCGATGCGCGGGGTGCCCCGCGCGCGCCGGGCGATCTCCACGGCGCCATCCTCGGTGATCGGCGCCTGCAGCTTGGCCGCCGCTGCGCGCACGATGAGGGCCAGTTGTTCCGGCTCATAGAATTGCAGGCGCACGGGAATGCCGAACCGGTCGCGCAGGGGTGTGGCGAGCAGGCCCGCCCGCGTCGTCGCGCCCACCAGCGTGAAGGGCTGCAGGTCGAGCCGGACCGAGCGCGCCGACGGCCCCTCCCCGATCACGATGTCGACGGCATAGTCTTCCATGGCCGGGTAGAGGATCTCCTCCACGGTGGCCGGCAGGCGGTGGATCTCGTCAATGAAGAGCACGTCATTGGCTTCGAGATTGGTGAGGATGGCGACAAGGTCGCCGGCCTTGGCGATGACGGGGCCGGACGTGGCGCGGAAACCGACGCCCATCTCGCGCGAGAGGATCTGCGCCAGCGTCGTCTTGCCCAGCCCCGGCGGGCCGAACAGCAGCACATGGTCGAGCGCCTCG
>CAZVES010000087.1:0-11196 GCA_964625835.1 uncultured Hyphomonadaceae bacterium | reverse complement strand
TGGTGCGACCTCGATCAGCTCTGCGCGATATTGCTCCGCATCCGGATCGTCGATGATCCTGGACTTCAGGAACCGCAGCGGCGCGCGCGTGTCCATGGGGCTAGGCAGGTCACCGACCAGCTTGACGCGCTTGCGTGCACGTTCGGTGTCAGGGTCCGGCATGGGCACCGCGCTGATCAATGCGCGGGTGTACGGATGGCGGGCATCTTCATAGATCGCGTCGCGCCCGGCGAGCTCCACGACGCGTCCAAGATAAAGAACCATCACGCGGTGGCTGATTTCCCTGACGACGGACAAGTCGTGACTGATGAAGATCATCGACAGGCCGAACTGCTTCTGAAGCTCGATCAGAAGGTCGACCACCTGAGCCTGAACGGAAACATCCAGAGCCGAGACCGCCTCATCGCATATCACCAGACGCGGTTCCAGTATCATGGCACGGGCGATACCCACGCGCTGGTTCTGGCCGCCTGAAAGCTCGTGGGGGTAGCGGTTGATCAGCGCCGGATCGAGGCCGACCTTTGGCAGCATCTCACGGACCTTGACCTCCCTCGCAGCCGCATCGAGTTCCGGCGCATGGACGGTCAGCGGCTCTGCGATCGAACGCCCGATGGTCATGCGCGGATCAAGGCTGGCCAGCGGGTCCTGGAACACGATCTGGAGATCGTCGCGCAGACCCCGCATCTCGTTCTGCGAAACATGTGTGATGTCCTTGCCGAGCCAGGCCACAGCACCGCCTGTAGGTGGCACCAGCTTCAGGATGGCGCGTGCAAGTGTCGATTTTCCGCACCCGGACTCTCCGACCACGCCCAGGGTTTCCCCGGGCCTCAGGTCAAAACTGACCCCGTTGACTGCCCTGAGCGGCTTGGTCTTGGGAAACAGGCCGCCCTCGGCCTTGACCGGGAAAAAGACCTCCATGTCGCGCACCCGCAGGATCGGCTCGACGCCATCTTCGGGTGGCTCGCCAAGATTGGGGCGCCCTTTACGATTGGGCTGGTCAACCCTCGGCACGGCTTCCAGGAGCATCTTCGTGTAGTCATGGGTGGGGCGGTAGAAAATATCGCTTACGCCGCCACGCTCGACAATCTCGCCATGGCGCATGACCACGACGTTGTCGCACATGCGGGCAACGACGCCCATGTCATGGGTGATGAGGATAATCGACGTCCCCGTCTCGCGTTTCAGCTCGTCCATGAGGTCAAGCACCTGAGCCTGCACGGTGACATCGAGCGCCGTGGTCGGCTCATCGGCGATCAGCAGTTCAGGCCCGCAGACCATGGCGATGGCGATCATCACGCGCTGGCGCATGCCACCGGACAGCTCATGGGGATACTGGTCAAGGCGGCTAGCCGCCTCCGGGATGCGGACATTCTCCAACCAGTCCACGCATAGTTTTGTGGCCTCTTCGCCCCTGATGCCTCTGTGCAGCGCCAGGATTTCCCGCATTTGCGCGCCGACGCTCATATGCGGGGTCAGGGACGTCAGCGGGTCCTGGAAGATCATGGACATGCGCGCGCCACAGATCCTGCGCATCTCCTGGCGTCCCGCCGTCAGCAGGTTTGTCCCGTCAAAACGGATCTCGCCAGTGCTTGCGCCATTGTCGGCGAGGAGCCCCATGGCCGCCAGGGCCGACTGGGACTTGCCAGACCCGCTTTCCCCGACAATGCCGAGGCATTCGCCCTTGGCAACGTCAAAGCTCGTCCCGCGCACGGCGCGAACGGGGCCGTCGGGCGTGTCGAAAGTGATGGTCAGGTCGCGAACGGAAAGGATCGGTGAGGTCATGGGACTTATGGGGCCGGTCACGCAGGCAAAGTCAATTCCCGGCTTCCAGAACAAACTTGCCCCAACGCCATCCTTGAACCGCCTCACCTATCATGGTCATTCTGATGCCAAGCTTGCCAGAGAGCGCGACCGGAGGATCCCCGCCATGCCCGTGATGAATTTTCTGACCACCTGCATCTTCGATCACGGTGCGGTGAAGATGCTCCCACAGACGCTCAAGGGCCTTGGCGTGGATCGCCCCTTCATCGTCACCGATGCGGG
The DNA here is from genome assembly GCA_964625835.1 of uncultured Hyphomonadaceae bacterium. Classification (GTDB taxonomy): domain Bacteria; phylum Pseudomonadota; class Alphaproteobacteria; order Caulobacterales; family Hyphomonadaceae; genus UBA5336. The sequence goes on along the minus strand of CAZVES010000087.1, from coordinate 9,153 downwards.
CATCAGGGCGGCGGGCATCCTGGACAAGATCACCGACGCCCTCGGCCGTGCGCCGGCCGGCATCTTCGACCAGACCGAGCCCAATCCGTCCGAGCGCCAGGCCCGCGAGGTGCTGGCCGCCTACCAGGCTTCCGGCGCCGATGGCCTGATCGCGCTAGGCGGTGGCTCCAGCATGGACATGGCCAAGATCGCCGGCCTGATGGCGACCCATGAGGGCCCGTGGGACAAGTATGCCGCCAAGACCGGCGGGGCGAAGCTGATCGGCAAGATCCCACCGCTCGTCGCCATCCCGACCACGGCGGGAACCGGCTCTGAGGTCTCGGTCGGTGCCGTGGTGATCCTTGACAGCGGGGTCAAGGAGACCATCGTCTCGCCGAACCTGATCCCGGCCACGGCGATCTGCGACCCCGACCTCACACTCGGCCTGCCGGCTCACCTGACCGCCGCGACGGGCATGGACGCCGTCACCCATTGCATCGAGGCCGTACTGACCCCGGTGATCAATCCGCCGAGCGAGGCGATTGGCTATGATGGCGTCCACCGCGCCGTGGGCGATGGCTGGCTGCGCCGGGCCGTGGCCGATGGCTCCGATCCCGAGGCGCGCTTTGCGATGATGATGGCGAGCTATCAGGGCGCTCTCGCCTTCACCAAGGGGCTTGGCGGCGTCCATGCTCTCTCCCACGCCACGGGTCGGCTGGAGGCCAAGAAGCTTCACCACGGCACGCTCAATGCGATCTACCTGCCGCCGATCCTGCGCGCCCATCGCGGCAGCGCCGACGACAAGTATCGCCGCCTCGCCTTTGCGATGGGCCTGCCCGAAAGCGCAGACCTTGCCGACGCCATCGAGCGCCTGAACGAGGACATCGGCGTCCCGTCCAGGCTTTCGGCCATCGGCGTGGAGGCCAGCGACGGGCCGGGCATCGTCGACTACGCGCTCACCGACCTCGCCCACCATGGCAATCCCAGCCAGATTGACCGCGACGGCTACGAGCAAATCTTCGAGGCAGTGCTGTAGGGGGTCATCTTCAATCAACGGACGGGGGATCGCCAAAAATTGAGATTGAGTTTTCTGAACGCCCGCGTGGCGGCCCAGAGGGGGGCGAGGTGGGTGGCATCGGGACTCTCGATGAGGGTGCCGGGTTCCGGCAGGGCGAAGGCTTTATTCAACTGCCGGGCGAAATGGTCTTTAAATTGTCATGACCGGTTCATTTTGTATTCAACCGCGGACGCCAATATTTCCGCCGTGATTTCATGTGCAAAGGAGCACGAAAATGTATTCCCAGACCCTTCCTGCTCGACAAGGGAACAAGTATTTCGCCGGCGCTTTCGCCGCACTGGCCTTCGCGCTTGCCGGGTGTGCCGGCAGCTATGGTGCCAATACTGTCACGCCCGGCGCCACGGGGTCGGCGGCGACCGTTTATGAGGGAACGGTGACCGCGGTGCGCGAGATCCAGATCCGGCCAGACAACTCGATTGTCGGCGCGGCGACAGGCGCGGTGCTCGGCGGGATTGCCGGCTCGGAGCTTGGCGGTGGCGACAAGGCCCAGACGGCTGGCGGCATTGCCGGTGCGGTCCTGGGTGGTGTCGCGGGCAACGAAGCCGGGAAGGCCTTCAACACCCGGCCGGGCTATGCCTATACCGTGCGGTATGACAATGGGCAGATCCGCGAAATCTACCAGGGTGCAGACATCTATCTCGCGCCAGGCAGCCGGGTGAACGTGGTCTATCGCGAGGATGGCGCACGGGTTGTGCCTGCGGGCTAGGGCGACTCGCGTGCCCGAAAGGCACGGCCTGAAATGTGTGAAGTGTTGCAACGCCCGCCTTGTGCGGGCGTTCGTTTTTCCATACCAGAGCCCTATGGAGCGTGTTTTTATATCGCCATCGATTCTCTCGGCAGACTTTGCCTGTCTCGGAGAGGAAATCGCCGCCATTGACGAGGCTGGCGCCGATTTCATCCATGTCGACGTGATGGATGGGCACTTTGTGCCCAACCTGACGCTCGGGCCGCCAATCGTGAAAGCGCTGAGGCCGCACACGGCCAAGCCTTTCGACGTGCATCTCATGATTTCAAACCCGGACGCCTACATCGCCGCGTTCGCCGATGCCGGTGCGGATATTCTCACCGTCCATCCCGAGGCCGGGCCACACACCCACCGCACACTCCAGGCGATTCGCGCGGCCGGCATGAAGCCTGGCATTTCCTTGAATCCGGGCACGCCTGCAGAGGTAGCCGAGCCCCTGATCGACGAAGCGGACCTGATCCTGGTCATGACAGTGAACCCCGGTTTTGGCGGACAGTCCTTTATCCCCTCACAATTGAGAAAGATCGAACGCCTTCGCGCAATGATTGACTCTTCGGGCAGGGAGATCATGCTGGAGGTCGATGGAGGCGTGAATGCAGAAACCGCTCCAGCTGCGATTTCCGCCGGTGCCAATGTGCTGGTGGCCGGCTCAGCTGTTTTCAGAGGGGGGCGGGACGCCTATGCAGCCAATATTGATATTTTGCGTCCGAGGATGCTGGTCTAGGTCCCGTTTCGCGCGGGTTGAGTAGAGTTATGTGGCATGAGTGCGCCAATCGGTAACCCCCGTCCCAAGGGACGCACACCGGAAGAAGACGCCGCACTCTGGAGGCGCTTTCGAGGCGTGCTCGGCGAACCCGTCAAGCCCAGCGCCACCCAGTGGCTCAAGATCATCACCACGCCCGCGCCCAATTATGAATGGAGCCGCCTGGTCTTCCCCGCCCCGCGCGATGAACTGCGCGGCCAAGCTCTCCTGAGGGGCGTCTGGCGGGCCGGCGCCGAGCGCTATGAATTGGGGCCCAATCAGCTTCCCTGGGATGTGGAAGGTGCCTCGCTGCATTTCCGGGACCGCATTCATCGCTTTGACTGGCTGGTCCACCTGTCGGGCGAACCGAATGGCGGCGCGCAAGGCGCTTTGGCGCTGGTGGACGCCTGGGTCGACAGCCATGGAAAGTTTGACGGCTTTTCCTGGCGCGCCGGGCCCTGTGCCGACCGGGTCTGGAACTGGATGCGGTGCGGGGGGCTCCTCTTTGCAGACCCCGAAACGCCGGAGGCCAAGTTCCGTCTTAACGCGCTGCGCCGGCAGATCTCGCATCTGGAAGCCCAGCTTGGCTCCACGCCTGACATTGACGCGCGTTTTCGCATTCCCGTGATCCTCGCCACACTGGGCGCGCTTTGCGGTGATGCCTCGCGCCTGAATGCGGGACTTCAGCAGCTCGAAAGTGAGTGCACGGCCCAGATATTGCCCGATGGCGGCCATGTCAGCCGCAGCCCGGAGCGCCTCCTGCGGGCCATGCTTGACCTTCTGGCGGTTCGCGAGGCCATCAAGGCGACTGACAGGTCAGAGCCGGAGTTTTTCGGCAAGTGGTTGCCGCGCATGGGCGCGATGCTGGCTTTCCTGCGCTGTGGTGATGGCCGGCTTTATCCTTTCAATGACGGGGGCGAGGCGCGCGGCGAGGAAATCGACGCGGCGTTCTCACGACTTGATGCTCCGCCCCGGCGGTTCTCTTTTTCGCCGAAATCCGGCTTTCAGAAACTGGAACGGGGCACGCTGTGCCTCGTGCTCGATGTTGGCCGGGCGCCTGACCAGCCCTTCGGCGACATGGCCCATGCTGGCGCGCTGGGGTTCGAGCTGTCCGATGGGCCGGCGCGCCTTGTGACATCCTGCGGGTATTCCAGGCAGGTTAATGTGGATATCCAGGCCGCCGTGCGTCGCACAGGTGCCCACTCCACACTTGTGCTTGGTGGGCGAGACAATACCAGTTTCCAGGTCAATGAATCCTCGGGTTTGCTGACGCCGGAGGGCCCCGAGGGGATTTCGGCCAAACGGCTTGAGGAGGATGATGAAATCTGGCTGGACGCCCAGCATTCCGGATACAAGTCAACCCATGGCCTGCTTCATCGCAGGCGTTTGTTCATGGCGGGCGATGGCCGGCGACTGACAGGCGAGGACAGCCTTGTCAGGCCCGTGTCCCAGGGGCCGGCTGAGGATGACCGGCTGGTCGGCTTCGAAATCCGGTTCCACCTCCACCCCACGGTGACGGCCCTGATGGGACGCGGGGCCATCCTGCTCGAGTGTGAAACCGGTGCGCGCTGGCGCTTCAAGACCAGCCACCCGGGTGCGCGGCTCGACCGTTCGGTCTATCTGGCGCGGAACACGGTGGAGCATCCCGACCAGATTGTGATCAGTGGCCGGGCAGATCCCAACGGGGATGGCTCGGAACCGCCAAATTGTGTGCGCTGGGCGTTTTTGCGGGATACAGAGACGGGATGAACGGCAACCGTACCGCCATCCGCGCCATGGCGCTCACCCTCGGCTTCGACGTGCTGGCGGCGGCCATTGCAATGGCCATCGCGGTGGCCGCGCGCTGGGCCGCCGTGCCGGGCGCGCCGCCACCGGGCTTTGCTTTGCTGGTGGTGGTGGCATCCCTGACCTTTGCCAGTTCCGCGGCGGTGTCCTTCTTCATTCTGGGCATTCACCGGCAGGTCTGGCGCCATATGGGGGCCAATGATGCCATTCGCATCCTTCAGGGTGTTGGCCTTGCGACACTGATATTCCTGCCGGCTATTTTCCTGTGGAACCGTCTGGTGGGCCTTCCGCGCTCCTCCATCCTCATTGCTGTGGGGCTATGGGTGGCCGCGCTCTTTGTGGGGAGGATGATTGCGCTGTCACGCTCGACACGCGAACCGCTGCAATTCTTCCAGCGTGTGCCCCGCAATGCGACGAAGGCGATCCTTGTTGGCGACCAGCATGCCGCGGCCAAGGTGATCGCCAAACTGCGCAAGGAAAACGGCCGCGCCAAGGTTCGTGTTCTGGGGCTTCTGCAGACGGATGGGGCTGAACCGGGCCGGGCCATTCGCGGCGTTCCGGTCCTGGGCGGAATGGACGATCTCGATTTCGTCCTCCAGCTGCTGGATGCGCGCTATGGAGAAGTGCCCTGGGTGGCTGTCACCGGCGATGCCCGCAAGCCTTCGGCCATGTCACGGGCCCTGGAAGTGGCGGCGGGCCGCAAGACCAAGGTGATCGCCTTCTCGGCCAGCGAAGATGGCGCGGATGTGAAGGAAATTCGCCCAGCAGACCTACTCTCCCGTCCACAACGCAATCTCGATCCGGCGCCCGTCGAGGACCTGATCCGCGGCGCGCGCGTGATCGTGACGGGCGGTGGTGGAACCATCGGGCTGGAACTGGCGCGCCAGTGCGCTGCGGTGGGGCCCGAGCAGCTGATCCTGTTCGATGCCTCCGAGTACAATCTCTACAGGGCCGACCTAGTCCTGCGCCGGGAATGTCCCGGCTTGAGCATCAAGTCCGTGCTGGGCAATGTGCGCGATGTGCCGCGCCTTGAGCAGACCTTTGGGGAGTTCCAGCCGGACATCGTGATCCATGCCGCTGCGCTGAAGCATGTCCCTTTGATGGAACAGCATGTCTGCGAGGCCATCCTCACCAATGTGGAAGGCGCCATGAATGTCACTCGTACAGCGGTGAAGTATGGTGCCAGGCGGATGGTCTTCATCTCTACCGACAAGGCGGTAGACCCGGACAATGTGATGGGTGCCACCAAGCGCCTTGCCGAACTGACCGTGGCGCGTGCCGCACAGATGGGACAGCTAACCCCATCACTTGTGCGGTTCGGCAATGTGCTTGGGTCTTCGGGCTCGGTTGTGCCCCTGTTCACCGAGCAGATTGACCGTGGCGGGCCCGTCACCGTGACCCATCCCGATGTGACGCGATACTTCATGACCGTTGAAGAGGCCGCGTCCCTGGTGCTGCAGGCCGCCGCCCTTGTGGATCCGGGAAATGAGAGCGGCCTCTATGTGCTCGACATGGGGGAGCCGATCCGGATCGAGGCGCTTGCCGAGGCCATGATCCGTATGCGCGGCATGGTTCCGGGCCATGACATCCAGATCGAGCATACCGGCCTGCGACCGGGTGAGAAGTTATCGGAAGTCCTGGCCTATGATTTCGAGGACATATCCGACACGCCGGTCGATGGCGTACTGAGCGTCAAGGGAAGCACCCGGGTCGATGAGCGCTTTGACCTGATGCTGAAACAGCTGCTGCGTGCCGCAGAGCGACGCGAGCGGATCGAGGCCCTCGCCCTTCTGGGCCGGCTCGTGCCCGAGTACGGGGCCAGCCATTCCGCCGCCCGGATCGGGGCAGACAGCGCTTGACCGTGCGGCGGGCTCGCAGTAGCGCCGGAGTGAAACGCGTCAGTTTTGCGACACAGTCCGAATCAATCCAGCCGAGGCCAGACCTATGAACGATGCGCCCAGTCCCGTGCGCCGCGCCCTGATTTCCGTCTCAGACAAGTCCGGCCTTGTTGAACGCGCCAGGCGGCTGTTGGACCATGGCGTCGAACTGGTCTCCACCGGCGGCACCGCGCGGACGCTGAAAGAGGCCGGGCTCGAGGTGCGCGATGTCTCCGAGCTGACCGGCTTTCCCGAGATGATGGACGGCCGGGTCAAAACCCTTCACCCGGTTGTCCATGGCGGGCTGCTCTATTTGCGTGACAATCACGAGCATGTCGCGGCGGCAGAGGCCAATGCGATCGCGCCGATCGACCTGGTCTACATCAATCTCTACCCGTTCGAGAAAACCGTGGCATCGGGCGCGGATTTCGACACAGCGATCGAAAACATCGACATTGGTGGGCCGGCCATGTTGCGCGCGGCAGCGAAGAACTATGCCCATGTGACGGTCTGCAGCGATGGATCCGACCTCGACATGGCGCTGGATGAACTGGCCACGGGCGGTGTTTCACTGGCGCTGAAGAAGCGCCTTGCAGCCAAGACCTATGCGCGAACGGCGGCCTATGACGCCGCCATAAGCGGCTGGTACGCGCGCCAGCTCGACGAGGCCGCGCCTGATTGGGCAGCCCTGGGCGGCAAGTTGCAACAGGCGCTGCGCTACGGAGAAAACCCCCACCAGTCGGCGGCTTTCTATGTCACCGGAGAGGCGCGGCCGGGTGTGGCCAATGCCAGGCAGGTGCAGGGCAAGGCGCTGTCCTACAACAATATCAACGACACCGACGCGGCCTATGAACTGATCGGCGAATTGGGCGAGGGGCGGCCGGCAGTGGCGATCATCAAGCACGCCAACCCTTGCGGCGTTGCGCTGGGCGATGACCTCCTGTCAGCTTATCGCGCGGCGCTCTCCTGTGATCCGACATCGGCATTCGGCGGCATCGTGGCGCTGAACGGACCCCTCACCGGAGGCCTGGCTGAGGAGATCACCCGCACCTTCACCGAGGTGGTGATCGCGCCGGGGGCGGACGCGGCGGCCTGCGAGGTGTTCGCCGGCAAGAAGAATCTGCGTCTGCTTCTCACCGAAGGCCTGCCCGACCCGGCCGCGCCGGGGCTGGCCGTGAAAACTGTGGCCGGCGGGCTCCTGGTCCAGTCACGTGACAATGGCCGCGTGGCGCGCGACGACCTGCAGCTCGTGACCCGCAAGGCGCCGAGCGAAGCGGAGTTGGACGACCTTCTGTTTGCCTGGCGCGTCGCCAAGCATGTGAAGTCCAATACAATCGTCTATGCAAAGGATGGCGCGACGGCGGGCATTGGCGCGGGACAGATGAGCCGGATCGACAGCGCAAGGATTGCCGCGCGCAAGGCTGAGGATGCGGCTTTGGCTGCGGGGTGGGCCCGGCCGCGCACCGAGGGATGTGTGGCTGCCTCGGATGCGTTCTTTCCGTTTCCCGACGGTCTACTGCAGGCATCAGAGGCCGGTGCGACCGCCGTGATCCAGCCGGGCGGCTCAGTCCGCGATGAGGAGGTGATCGCCGCTGCCGATGAGGCGGGCCTCGCCATGGTCCTGACCGGAATGCGCCATTTCCGGCATTAGGGCGTTTTCCGACCAAATGGCACCACTTGGCCGGAAAAAGCCTTGAGGATGCGAGGCGCTTTTACTCGGCAGCCTCGGCCGCTGGCACCACGGACACATACTGCCTGTTTCCGGCCTTGCGGCGGAATTCCACCTTGCCCTCAATGAGGGCGAACAGCGTGTGGTCCTTGCCCATGCCGACATTCTGGCCCGGGTAAGTCTTCGTGCCGCGCTGTCGGATGATGATGTTGCCAGCGAGCACATGCTCGCCGCCAAACTTCTTCACGCCGAGGTATTTCGGGTTGGAATCGCGACCGTTCTTGGATGAACCGCCAGATTTCTTGTGGGCCATGGATCTGCCTCTTACCTTTTACGGGCGGAATACACCCGACCTATGCCTCTTTCGCCAGTTCGGCGGCCTGCTCGACCCAGTTGTCGCGTTCGATGCGACCGGGGAAACTCATCTCTTCTTCCAACTCGCTGATCTGCTCGGCACTCAGCGCGGCGACCTGCCAGAAGTGGAAAATGCCAGCATCGTTCAGCTTGCCTTCCAGAACCTTGCCAACGCCCTTGATCTTCTTCAGGTCATCGGCCTCGCCTTGGGGTGCCGACAGGCGACCGCGTGAGTCCATGGCGCCCGTGTCGGCTTTTTTCGCGGGTGCCGGCCTGGCCTCGGCCTCCGGGACCTCTGCCTTGGGCTCTTCCTCTTTGACCGCTGCCTTTTTCTTCGCAGGGGCCTTCTTCCCGTCGGCCAGAATGGACGTGATGTTCACCACGGTTTCAAGCTGGCGATGACCCTTCTTGCGACGATAGGTGTTGCGCTGGCGTTTCTTGAGGATGGTCACCTTTTCGCCCTTGCGCTGGTCAGTGATCTCGCCAACCACGCTGGCACCGGCCACGGTCGGAGCACCGACCATCACGTCGCCGCCTTTGCCAATCATCAGCACGTCGCCAAATGTAACGTCGTCGCCAGCATCACCGATGAGCTTCTCGACGACAATCTGGTCGCCTTCAGCCACCTTGTACTGTTTGCCGCCCGTCTTGATGACCGCGAACATGGCCAACGTCCTTTCGACCTTCGCGCCCCGCGACATGTGGGGCCGCACGCGCCTGAAATCCAATGAAAATCGCCCGGTGCGCCTGTCGGCACCGAGCGGAGAGTTGGGATAAACACCATGGCAGTGGCAGAGTCAAACCCATATCTGCGACTTCACACATTTGGCGGCTTGAATCCATTCGGCTGGCGGAGTAACCCGTCGCATTCGACTGCGGAGAGGTGCCGGAGCGGTCGAACGGGGCGGTCTCGAAAACCGTTGT
>CAZVES010000086.1:0-11734 GCA_964625835.1 uncultured Hyphomonadaceae bacterium | reverse complement strand
CTATTCGACGATGTCGGCCCGGTAGATCTTCCCGTCGATGTCGATGGTGGCGAGGTAGAGCTTGCCGTCGGTGCCCACTTCCACGTCGCGATAGCCTTCGCCGACATCCGTCAGCAGGTCCTCGCGGCCGAGTACCCGGCCGGCCTCGTCCAGGTCCACGCGCACCAGCTTGCGCCCGGCCGGACCCTGCATGGCGCCGATCAGCAGGTCGCCCTGCCAGCCGGGATAGGCCTCGCCTGTATAGAAAAGCATGCCGGACGGGGCGATGGAGGGCACCCAGTAGGTTTCCGGCTGTGCCATGCCGTCCATCTCGGTCTCGCTGGAGATGATCGTGCCGTCATAATCCACGCCATAGGTGATCTCCGGCCAGCCATAATTTGTTCCTGCCTGGATGATGTTCAGTTCATCGCCGCCCTTGGGGCCATGCTCATGGGTGTAGAGAATTCCGGTGTCAGGATCGTAGGCTGCGCCCTGCACGTTGCGGTGGCCATAGGTCCAGACATACCGGGCCGCGCCGCCCTCGTCGTAGAAGGGGTTGTCTGGCAGGGGCTCGCCCGTGTCGCTCATGCGCAGCACCTTGCCGAAATGGTTGCCCGTGTCCTGGGCCTCGTCCATCCAGCGATAGCCATCGCCGGTCGTGACCACCATGGAACCATCATTGAGGAAAAGGATGCGCGAGCCGAAATGGGCCCCACCGCGTTTCTCAGGCATGTCGGAGACGAACACTTCCTCCACCCCTTCCAGAGCCGTGGCGGCTTCATTCAGTGTGGCGCGGATGACCGTGGTCTGGTTGGCGTCCGACGTGCCCTGGCTGTAGGACAGGTAGACCATGCGGTTGGTCTCGAAACCGGGGTGCAGCGCAACATCCAGCAGGCCGCCCTGGCGGTCGACATAGATGTCGCCCGGCAGGCCGCTGAGGGCCGTGTCATCGAGCGCGCCATCGCGCAGGATGCGCAGGCGGCCCTCGCGCTCGGTCACCAGCATGTCGCCATTCGGCAGGGCCGCCATGCCCCAGGGAAACTCAAGGCCGCTGGCAATCTCGGTCAGTTCCAGGGTGAAGGGCGTGGCATCGGCGTGCGGACCCTGCAGCGCCGTGTCGGCCTGGCTTGTGCAGGCGGCGACGCAAGCCAGAGCGGATAGGGCAGCAGCGGTGCGAAGCATGTCAGGGTCTCCCGTGTCTCTTGAGCTGGGACATAGGACAAGTTGGCTCCGCCGCAATCGAAATGCACCGCCGCTACCAAACCATGCATTGGCGGGTGGGCCAATTCGCGGTACAAAGTGAGAAACTTGACGCTGGCGTCATATGCCGCCCGCGCACCGGAGGACGAATTCATGGCGCAAGAGCCCCATTTCGACGTGATGATCATTGGTGCCGGACTTTCGGGCATCGGCGCGGCTGTGCACCTGCAACGCGACTGCCCTGGCAAGACGTTTGCGCTGCTGGAAACCCGCGATGCGATTGGTGGCACCTGGGACCTTTTCCGCTATCCCGGCATCCGTTCCGACAGCGACATGCACACACTGGGCTATAATTTCAAACCGTGGACGGCGGCCAAGGCCATCGCCGATGGGCCCTCTATCCGTGACTATGTTAATGAAACGGCCGACGAACACGGCATCCGAGAGCACATCCACTTCAATCATCGGCTTATGAAAGCCGCCTGGAACAGCGCGGTGGCGGCGTGGCAGCTTGAGGCGGAAGACACAAGCACCGGACAGACGGCCCGGTTCACCTGCGGCTTCCTGATGATGTGCTCCGGCTATTACAGCTACCGCCAGGGCCATACGCCGGATTTCCCGGGCCGTGACAGTTTTCAGGGGGAGGTGGTCCACCCCCAGTTCTGGCCGGAAGACCTCGACTATGCTGGCAAGAAGGTGGTTGTGATCGGTTCCGGCGCAACCGCGATGACACTCGTGCCGGCCATGGCGGAGACGGCCGAGAAGGTGACCATGTTGCAGCGCTCGCCGACTTATGTGGTCTCGCGACCCGACAAGGATGCGGTGGCCAACACGCTGCGCAAGATCCTGCCGGAAAGCTGGGCCTACGGCGTCACCCGGGCCAAGAACGTCACCATGCAGCAATTCATGTACAACCAGACCCGCAAGAATCCTGAAAAGGTGAAAGAGCGGCTGCTTGGCATGCTGCGCGAGGAACTCGGGCCGGATTTCGACATCGAGAAACACTTCACGCCCACCTACAACCCTTGGGACCAGCGCCTGTGCCTTGTGCCCAATTCCGATCTCTTCGAAGCGCTGAAATCAGGCCAGGCCGATGTCGTGACCGACCATATCGAGACCTTTGACGAGACCGGGATCGCGCTCCAGTCCGGCCAGCACCTTGAGGCGGACATCATCGTCACTGCCACCGGTCTTGAACTGGTCATCCTTGGCGAGGCGGAGTTCGAAGTGGATGGCGAACCGGTCGATTTCGGTGAGACCTGGAGCTATAAGGGCCTGGCCTATTCCAGTGTGCCGAACATGATTTCCACTTTTGGCTACATCAATGCGAGCTGGACCCTGCGGGCCGACCTGACGGCGGAATATGCCTGCCGTGTCATCAACCGGATGGACGAGCTGGGCGCCAACACGGTCGTGCCCCACCTGCGCCCCGGCGACGAGAACATGCCGGCGCGGCCCTGGATCGATGATTTCTCCGCCGGCTACATGCAGCGCGTGATGCACAAATTCCCGAAACAGGGCGACCGGGAACCGTGGCTGAACCCGCAGAGCTATGGCAAGGACAAGAAAATGTTCCGAAAGGCCCCGCTGGAGGATGGCGCGCTGGTGTTCACGCGCAACGGACGACGGCTCGACTCAGGTGCGCCTGCTGAGGCGGTGGCGGCGGAATAGGGCGGTTTCAGCGTCGGTTGCGGCGCATGTCGCCCACGGCCATCAAAGCTGCGCGCGCGACTTGCCAGGGTGTTGGCCGCTGGCGACGCGCCTGGCGGGTGTAGTCGATGCAGTTGGAGCCTGTGAGCGTGTAATCCTTGCCCAGGTGGCGGTGGGCGCGGTCATGGGTGAGGTATTCGCACGCATCATCGCGGTTGCCATGGCGCTTGATGGAGCGGCCATCGGCGAATTCCGCGATGGACTGGGAAATCACGCCGCCGCGGAAGCCATTATTGGACAGCACCCGCCCGTTGAATGTGACCACGCCATAATGTCGAAGAACCCCGGCAAATCGCACGGAAATCACCTCGCCGGGTGCGAATTGATCAGTTGCTTTCATCGAATAACGATATGACGCAAAACCCATTTCTGGCAAGCCCGAAAGCCATTGACCCCGATCAGGTCAGCAGTTTGCGCAGTTCGCCGCGCACCAGGTCGTCCAGGCCACCCACAGCCGCTGCAGCACCGCTGGCCGCGCTGAACACCGCGCGTGCAGCATCAGAGCCGTTTTCACGCAGGTAGAGGAGGGCGCGCCGGAACGGGATCCCGGTCTCGGCGACCTCATCCCCGCGATAGATATAATAGGTGCGCGTTTCATCCGGCTTCAGGATGGCATCACGCTTGGCTGGCGAGACGTCTTCGGGCACCCAGACCACGGCGCGCACATCGTCAATTGCGCTCTTGGAATAGTCGCTGTGGCCCAGGAAGTCCTGCTCTGCGGCGGTGGTGTCGACGGCATCGAAACCGGCCGCGCCGACAATGTCCGGCGCCTGGCCGGCGCGCACGCCACCCTGAAGGATTTGTGAGGCGCGCAGGGCGCGGTCCTGGCGGGAACTGTAGACCGTGATGCGCCGCGCCAGCCCGGCCGCCTGGCTCAGCTTGCTGGTGAAGTTCTGGGCATCCACGTCGGGCGAAGCGAAGATGATCTCATCGGCAACGGGCTGGTCGCCAAGCGCCTGCACCTTCGGATTGAGGAGCGCGGCGTGGACGGCGTCCAGCAGGAACTGGCATCCCATGGAATGGGCCAGAAGGTGGACACGCTGGGCGCCGGTCTCGAGCGCCACGTCCACGATAAGTTTCTGCAGGTCATCGAGGAATTCGAACACCACCTGGTTGCGGTCCACCACATAGCTAAGCAGGCTGCCCTTGGAGGGCCAGGAATACATCAGCGTGGCACCGTCAATGTCGAGATCGACGGACAACTGGCCGGCGCGCTGGAGGGCCCCGGCAAAGGATGTGTTGAAGCCGTGGATGAAGACCAGGGCCTCCTTGCGCGTGGAATCAGATATCTCGCCGCGGATTTCGCCGATAAAGTCGTCGCGATCGCCGATCAGATCGATCGTATCGATCGTGATCAGCTTGGCCTTGTCGGCCCGTTTCCAGCTGTTGCGCTTGGCGACCTTGAATTCGCCCACCTCGCGCATCTTCGGAACTGTGACCAGTGCCCGGCCCAGGCTGAGTGGGGCGCGCTTGCCGCGGAAATAGTCATAGGGGTTTTTCCGGCCGGTCCGGTTGCGATGGGTGGCAAAGAAGATCGGCACTTCATGGTAGGGAAGCTGGGATGCATCCGGCGCCGGGGCATCCTCAGCCGGAGCGGGGCTGGCTGTGCGCGATGCACGGCTCCGGCGCCGGGCCGTCGGGGTCGGTCCGCGCATGGTTTCCGGTGCGGGCGCTGACGGGAAGGACTCAGGAGCCGGGGCCGATGTCACTGGCATCGATTCAAATCCATCCAGACTTTCGCTGGCCTCCGACATTTCGCTGAAGGCCTCATCGGGCGCCGCTTCCATGGCCTCTTCCATGGAGCTTCCCGCACTGGCCATGGGCAGGCTCAGGCCGAGCCGGTCCATCATCTGATGGGCTTCGCGGATGAAATCATCGCGCCCGGAGGCTTCGGCGCAGGCGAGCATGAGTTCAGCGCGGTCTTCCTCCGCATCGCTGTGCTCCTCGCCGAAATCGGCGGCCAGTTCCTGGGCGAGGCGCGCCTTGAGAAAGCCGGCTGCCGGGCGTCCAATGGCCAAAAGCAGCGAGGCCTGCCGGTCCAGCAGGCGCACCATCATCTCCCGGGCCGGGAGAGCCTCGTGCGACGTCCAGTGGTCACGGCCGGCCAGGTCATCCTCGGCCGCTTCGAGGGTTGCGAGCGCACCTGCGAGAGCGGCCGGGCCGGCTTCCGTGTCGGGCAGGTTGCCAAGTTGCTCTTCGGCCAGGGCGAGGCCGATTTCCGCTTTCTCGATGCAGTCGAGGGCCTCCTCACCCATCAGCCGCGCAGCGATCTCGACCGCCGCAGCATAGCCTGGCGCCTGGCCAAGCGTTTCGGCCTCTTCCCGTGTGATGGTGGTGCTCGGATTCATGCCTTTACCCGCCTGTCCTCGACCCTTGGCCCCAAGGTTTGGCCTATCGGCGCTGTTTCATCACCATGTCGAAGATGTCATCAACGGCAGAGCCGTCATTGTCACTGTCGAGCATGTTGCCGAGCATGCCCATCATGCCGCCGCCCTGCTGGGCCTGGGCTGGCTGGCGGGTGCGCCCGCCGCCCATCACCGCGCCGAGCAGCCCGCCAAGGAGGCCACCGCCCGAGCTGGAACCCTGGGCCGGCTGGGGCTGGCTGCCGCCGAGTGCGCCCATCAGCTGGCCGGCAACGTTCGGATCCTTGGTCTGCTTGGAGAGCGAACCCATCACCATGGATGCCACCATGGGCAGGGCCATTTTCAGCACCTGGTCGCTGAGGCCGGTCTTTTCAGAAGCCCGGCTCGCCACCGCGCGGGACATGTCCTTCGATCCCAGCAAGTGACCAAGAATGGCGTTCCCGTCCTCGATGGTTTCCGGACGGGCCAGGACTTCTGGCTGGTCGATGTATTGCTCATGCTGGCCGTTCTGAAGTGCGCCGAGCAGCGCTTCCACGCCGCCAGGCTTGGCCGTGTTCGCCTTCAGGCCGGCCGAGAGCGCCGGCAGGAGCGCCTTCAGGGCGGTGCCGGCCTGGTCCTCGGTGAGGCCGAGCTGCTGGCCAAACTGCTGTTTGGCTGCGCCGCCCTGCGCATTCATGATCATTTCCAGAAGGTTCATTCCCGCCATTTCATATCTCCCTTGGCCGCACCCTTACCAAGGGTTGCGCGCCGCCCCATGACTGTAAAGGCCCGATGTGGAATTCGCGCCCGCTCAAACCTGTTAAGCCACGGTTAACGCAATCGGCGCAATCGGTTATTGAGTGTTATGTGCACAAAGCGGCGGGATTCGCTTTGACGGGAGTTTTGAGAGGCAGGTCTGGCGATGGCAATTTCTGGCGAACAGGTTCCCTTCCTTGTCGCGGCGGGAGCTTCGGCACTGGCCCTGGCTTCCATGTTGTGGGCGCTGCGTGTCTCCGATGGCGCGCGCGGCGCGGCCAAGCGCTTCCGTGACCGGTCCACTCAGCTGGAGGCAGAACTGTCGGAGCAGCGCTCCATCCTGTCGGCCAATCCTGGCATCGTGCTCGTCTGGGACAGTGCCGCCCAGGACACGTCCGAAGTCGAAGGCCTTGGCGCGCCGGTGCTCATGGGATCAGAGGCCGCGTTTGCGACCCTCCTGCGCTACACCGATGACGGCATTTCGCCTGATCCGGCCATTTCGATCCTCGAAGGGCTGGCCGACCTGGAGGCGCGCGATGCATCCGGTCGCGACACGACGCTGCGCATCGCCCTGCGCGAACTGATGGATGAGGGCACGTCCTTTTCGCTCACAATCTCCACCCAGCAGCGCGGCTTCATCGAGGCCGACGGGCGCACCGGGGCGGGCGCGCGTGTGATTGTCTGGCTGACCGACTCCACCGCCCGCCACCTGGCCAGTTCGACGACCATCATCAAGCATGAGGAAATGCGGCGCATCCTGGCGGCCAACCCGTTTGCCTTTCTGGAGATGCTGGACCGGGCGCCGTTCCCGGCCTGGCGCATGTCCGGTGCGGGCAAGCTTCTCTGGGCCAACCCGGCCTATGTGGAGGCGGTTGAGGCCGGCTCCATGGAAAAGGTGCTGGAAAAGCAGATCTTCCTGGATGCCCAGTCCGGCGAGCAGACCCGCAAGACCAATGATACGGGCACCGAGATTGACGACACCCGCCATATGGTGGTCGCCGGCGAACGCCGCGCCATGCGCGTGCTGACCTTCCCACTGAATGGCGGCGCAGGGGCCATGGCCCTTGACGTATCAGCCCAGGAGGCCGCGCGCGAAGAACTGGCGCGCCTGGAAAAGGCCCATGCCGAGACCCTGAACCATGTGGCCGACGGCGTGGCCATCTTCAGTTCCGAGCGCAAGCTGATCTTCTACAACCGTTCCTTTTCCGAGATGTGGGACCTGGACGAAGCCTTCCTGATCGATGGGCCGACCCATGGCCAACTGCTCGACAGGCTGCGCGAGCAGCGCAAGCTGCCGGCGCGCACCGACTATGCCGCCTGGCGGGCCGATGAGCTGGCCTATTATCTCGACATTGACGGGGTGGCGGAGGACACTTGGTCCCTGCCGGGCAAGAAGACCCTCAGCGTGACGCGCCAGCGCCACCCGATGGGTGGGCTCCTGCTCCTGTTCAAGGACATCACCACGGAGCTGGACCTGCAGACCCGCTTCAAGGCGATGGCGAAGACGCAGACCTCCACGCTCGACAGCCTGCATGAGGCCTGCGCCGTGTTCGGCGGCGACGGGCGGCTGAAGCTGTGGAACCACGCCCTCGCGGAGATGTGGAGGCTTGAGCCGAACAATCTCAAGAACGAGCCGGATTATTCCGACATTGTGGAGGCCTGCCTGCCGCTTTTCCACGACACCGCGACCTGGGACGAGATCAAGGGCCATATCACAGACCCGAGCGCCAAGGCGCGCCAGGCCACCACGGGCGAGATGAAGCGCTCCGATGGCTCCATCCTGACCTATCTCACCCACCCCCTGCCGGACGGCAACACCCTCATCGCCATGGCCGATGTCACCGCGACCCGGCGTGTCGAGAGCGCCCTGCGCGAGCGCGCCGAGGCATTCGAGGCAGCCGACCGGCTCAAGACCGAGTTTGTGCAGAATGTCAGCTATCAGCTGCGCAGCCCGCTGACGACCATTCTCGGCTATGCCGAATTCCTCGAAAGCCAGCGCCATGGCGACCTGACCGAGCGCCAGGCCGACTATGTCTCGGCCATCCTCCAGGCCTCAGACCACCTTTCCAAGCTGATCGAGAACATCCTTGACCTTGCCATGATCGAGGCCGGCCGGCTTGACCTGGACCTGTCCGATGTCCCCCTCGGCCAGCTTGTGGAAGACTCCGTGGAAATGGTCATCACAAAGGCGTCGGATACGCAGGTCCATGTCCATGCCGAACTGGGCGACAATCTCGGCATGATCCGCGCCGATGAGCACCGCCTGCGCCAGGTCCTTTTCAATCTGGTCTCCAATGCTTTGCGCTTCACCGAGGCCGGCGGTGAGATCACCGTCTCGGCCCAGCGCGTGGGAGAGATGGCGACCATCACCGTCACCGACACCGGCAAGGGCATGACGCCCCAGACCCGCGCGACCAGCTTTGACAGCTTCACCAGCGGCGACCAGCGCGGGGCCGGCCTCGGCCTCGCCCTCGTGCACCGTTTCATCGACCTGCATGGCGGCAATGTCGGCATCAAGGAAAACCCCGAAGGCGGCACGATCGTGACGTGCTGGTTGCCCGTGGTCGCGAACGTGGAAGCCGCAAAGCCCAAGCTGGAACTGGTAGAGGCGGGCGCGGCTTAATTCTTCAGGCCTAATCCTAGAAATCGCCCAACAGTCTGAGAGTGATCCCATAGAAGGCGGCAAGAGTCGTCGAAGCTGATTGGTAAGTCGACTTCCGCTTCTGGAAGATAGCGCGCGACGTGTTTGTGGTGGATCGGCGACAGTATCTCAATTTCAGACCACACATCTGATGAGTGAGGCTGAAATCCCAGTCTGACGGCTTCATGAAGTCCGGCCTTCAGTTTGTGACCAATCCTGTCCCGAAGTTGATCATCGCTCCATCCCCCAGCCGATAAGACTGCTTTGAACGAGTGTTCGTAAGCGAAGCCGATGTTGGTGTACAAAACGGGCCAGTGAATTTGGTCCTCAGAAAGTCGGACATCCAAGATGGCTCTAGCGGCCAGTGTAAAGCCAACCATGCCGATCAACCATCGCTGCACGCTGTCTTTGGGGTCAGTCAGGCCAACACCCTCGGCAGCTTGAACACGACGTCTTCACGCGTCACCGTGACTTCCTCGACCGCGACCTCGAAACGTTTCTCGCAAGTGGCGATTACGCCTTGCACCAGGTCTTCCGGGGCGCTGGCACCCGCTGTCAGGCCGAGGGTTTCAACGCCGTCCAGCCAGGCCCAGTCGATGTTCTCGGCGCTGGCGATGAGGTGGGCCTCCCGCGCCCCCGCGCGCAGGGCGACGTCGACAAGTCGCTTGGAGTTGGAGGAGGTCTCCGCGCCGATCACCAGCACAAGGTCGGCCTCGCTGGCCATGGCCTTCACCGCTTCCTGACGGTTGGTGGTGGCATAGCAGATGTCTTCCTTGTGCGGCGCAGCGATCTGCGGGAAGCGGCGCTGGAGCGCGGCGACAATCTCGGCGGTGTCGTCCACCGACAGGGTGGTCTGGGTGCAGAAGGCGATGTTGGCCGGGTCACGCGGCTGGAAGGCTTCGGCGTCCTCGACCGTCTCGACCAGTGTCATGGCGCCGTCCGGCAGTTGGCCCATCGTGCCCTCGACCTCCGGGTGGCCGGCGTGGCCGATCAGGACGATCTCCTTGCCTGCGCGGTGGTGGCGCTCGGCCTCCACATGCACCTTGCTGACGAGCGGGCAGGTGGCGTCGACATAGATCATCTGGCGCGCCGCCGCCTCAGCCGGCACCGATTTCGGGACGCCATGGGCCGAGAAGATCACCGGGCGATCATCTGGGCACTCATCGAGTTCGTCTACGAAAACCGCGCCCAGCGCCTCCAGCCGGCTCACCACATGGGCATTGTGCACGATCTCGTGGCGCACATAGACCGGCGCGCCCCATTTGCCGAGGGCTTCCTCAACGATCTGGATCGCCCGGTCCACCCCGGCGCAGAAGCCGCGCGGGGCGGCGAGCAACAGCTTCAGCTCAGGCTTTGTTGGGCTCATCGGGGCTCTCCTGCACCTGGTCACTTTGCAGACTCACTTCATGACATATAAGAGGCGGAACGGGCCATGGATAGACGCCCAGATGACACCCCCCGCAGGCCGGCCCGGACCGGCCGCCGGCAAAAAGGACCGGACCTTCATGCCCAGACTTTTTTCAGGCCTTGCGGCAATGGCAAGCGCCGCGGCGCTCGCAGGATGCAACTCCGGCATTGGTGACACGTTTGACACGCGCCAGAATGCCGGTCCGTGCCCGTCGGCTGCATCGCTTTATGAAAGCGCCCGCGTGGTGAAAACCGAGGGCGGCGAAAATTTCAGCAACATCACCTATACTGGCGAGATTACGAATGTGCGCATGTTCTGCCGCTATGTGGGTGCCCAGCCCCTGGAGGCGCAACTGGAACTGGATTTCGCCTTCGGCAAGGGCCCCAAGGCTTCCGGCGATCAGCACACCTACACATATTGGGTGGCCGTCATGCGCCGCAATGGAAATGTGCTCGCCAAGGAGCGTTTCACCACGCAGGCCGATTTCGGCAATGGCCTTGTGGACGCGGCGCGCGAGACGATTTCCGACATCATCATTCCGCGGGCGGATGAAACGATTTCCGGTGCCAATTTCGAGATCCTGGTCGGCTTCGAACTCACCGACGAGCAACTCCAGTTCAACCGCGACGGCAAACGCTTCCGCCTCGATGCCCAGGGCGGCTGATCCAGCAGGGGCGTATCCATGACCGATTTGATCAGCCTACTGACCGGCGCGTGCGAAGATGCGTTCGAGAGCCTTGGGCTGGAGCGGAGATGGGGCGCGGTGCGCCGGTCTGACAGGCCTGAGCTGGCCGATTTCCAGTGCAATGGCGCCATGGGCGCGGCCAAGGCGGCCGGTCGAAGTCCACGCGAGATTGCCGAGGAAGTTGCTGGCAAGGTGGCCGCTCATTCGGGCGTCGATAGCTGCGAGGTGGCTGGGCCGGGATTCCTGAATATCCGTGTAACGGCGGGCATTCTGGCCGAGCGGGCGCAGGAGGTGCGCGCTTCGGCTATGGCAGGCGCGCAACACGCGTCCGACCCAGAGCGCGTCCTGCTGGACTTCGGCGGAGCAAATGTCGCCAAGCCCATGCATGTCGGTCATCTGCGCTCGGCCGTGATCGGCGACACGCTGCAACGTGTGCTGAGTTTCCTCGGTGACGAGACCATCTCCGACACCCATCTTGGAGACTGGGGCCTGCAGATGGGCCACCTCGTCACCGAGCTTCAGGACGAGCAGCCCGATCTGGTCTATTTTGATGCGGGGTTCGCTGGTCCGTACCCTGATCAGCCCCCTGTCACCATCGGGGATCTTGGCCGCCTTTACCCCCAGGCCAGCGCCAAGGCCAAGGTCGACGAGGCGCGTAACCTGCGCAGTCAGGAAGCGGTGGCAGAGCTCCAGGCCGGCCGACCCGGCTACCGGGCACTGCTGCGCCATTTCATCGATGTTTCGGTCGAGACGCTGAAGAAGGATTATGGTGACCTGAATGTCCATTTCGACCTGTGGAAGGGCGAAAGCGACGTGGACCATCTGATCCCGGAACTGGTGGAGGACTTCAAGGCCAGGGGCCTGGCGCGCGAGGATGACGGCGCCTGGATTGTCGATGTGGCGCGCGAGGGCGAGAATGTCCCCGTGGAGGGCAAGGACGGATCAACCAAGCTGAAAAACGCCATGCCGCCGATCATGCTGGTGAACTCGCGCGGCGGCACGGGCTATCACAC
>CAZVES010000085.1:0-12088 GCA_964625835.1 uncultured Hyphomonadaceae bacterium | reverse complement strand
GACATCATCTTCTTCTGGGTCGCGCGGATGATGATGATGGGGCTGCATTTCACAAAGCAGGTCCCCTTCAGACACGTCTATATCCACGCGCTCGTGCTGGATGAAAAAGGCCAGAAGATGAGCAAGTCCAAGGGCAATGCCATGGACCCGCTGGAGCTCATCGATGAATACGGCGCCGACGCGCTGCGCTTCACCATGGCGCGGCTTGCGGGCATGGGGCGCAACATCAGGCTTTCCAAGCAAGCCGTTGAAGGCAATCGAAATTTCGGCACCAAGCTGTGGAATGCCGCGCGCTTCTGCCAGATGAATGAGTGCGCCAACTGGGATGGTGACCTGGACCCCGCCTCGCTCACCGAGCCGGTCAACCAGTGGATCGTCAGCCAACTCGCCGCGACCTTCGCCGAGACCACCGCGGCGCTGGAGGCCTACCGCTTCGACGAGGCGGCCGGCGCGGCTTACAGATTCGTCTGGAACACCTATTGCGACTGGTATCTGGAACTCATCAAGCCGCTCCTGAACGGGGACAATGAGGACGGGAAGGCTGAGACACGCCGGGTCGCGGGCTGGACGCTTGACCAGATCCTGAAGCTCTTGCATCCCTTTATGCCCTTCATCACCGAAGAACTCTGGGAACAGCTTGCAGAGCACGGGCCCAATCGCGAGGGCTTCCTGATGCTCCAGCGCTGGCCTAGCCTTGGCGCAGCTTTCACCAGCGAGGCTGCGAGCGAAGAAATGGACTGGGTCTGCGAGCTGATCTCCGAAATCCGCTCCATGCGCGCCGATCTCGGTGTCGGGGCGGGCACCAAGGTGCCCATGATGCTGGTGGATGGCGACAAGACCGCCCGCGATCGGCTGGAGCGCCATCGCGACGCGATCATGGCCCGCGCCCGGCTGGAGACAGCCCGCGCCGAGGCCGAGGCGCCGGAAGGCTCCATCACCACGGTGGTGGGCGGAGCCTCGGTCGCCCTGCGCATCGCCGACCTGATCGACGTGAAGGAAGCCAGGGCGCGCCTCGACAAGGAGATGAAGGGGCTGGAGAAGGAACTCACGGGCCTGGAGAAAAAGCTCGCCAACCCGAACTTCCTCGCCAAGGCACCGGACGAGGTGGTCGAGGAAAACCGCCAGCGTGTGGTGGACGGAAAGCTGCGTGTGGAGAAGCTGGCGATGGCCAGGAAGTCACTGGACACGATGTAGGCCACAGGGCGCTTGCGTCGATTGGCTTGCAATTCTTCGCCTGGCGCGCGACCATGCATTAACAGAAAGGGAGAAACAGATGTCTGTTCTGTTGACAGCCGTGCTGGGGCTCATAGGGCTTCTGGCTGTGTTGATGCTCTGGGTCGTGTTTGGCGGAGACCCGCCGCCGCGCCGCCCGGTGCCCACACCGTCCCCGGAGCCCAAACCGGACACGGCCAACACGCCGAAGACCGACGCCGACAGTCCCGCTGGCGAAAGCTGACACTGCAGGTGCCGGGCATGATGAAGACCGTCCTCGTCTGCATGGCGGGTGTCATGCTTGCCGCGTGTGCAAGCGTTGGTGAAGACGTGGAGCCTGTCCCCATGGCGCAATGGTCAATTGCCATCCACGGCGGGGCTGGCGTGATCACGCGCGACAGGTTGGGGCCGGAACAGGAAGCGGCCTATCGCGCCGCGCTGGAGGCCGCACTGCAGGCCGGCGGCGACGTGCTCTCCGCCGGTGGCTCTTCGCTTGACGCGGTTGAAGCCGCCGTGGTGGTGATGGAGGATGATCCCCTGTTCAATGCCGGTCGTGGCGCCGTGATGACAGCGGCTGCCACCCATGAACTGGACGCATCAATCATGGCGGGCTCCGGACGCGATGCAGGTGCCGTGGCGGGCGTGACCGCAACCCGGAACCCGATCAGGCTGGCCCGCGCCGTGATGGAAAAGTCCGAGCACGTCATGTTTGCCGGCGCGGGAGCCGATGCGTTTTCGCGCACCCACGGGCTGGATCAGGTTGACAATGGCTATTTCACCACCCAGCGTCGCCGCGAGGCGCTGCGGCGGGTGCTCGACAGTCGGGCGCGCACCGATGCCGACAGGCATGGCACCGTTGGCGCGGTCGCCATGGATGTTTCGGGGAAACTTGCGGCCGCGACATCCACTGGCGGCATGACGGCCAAGGCGGCGGGACGCGTGGGCGACAGCCCCCTCATCGGTGCGGCAACCTATGCGCAGAACGGGGTGTGCGCCGTGTCTGCCACCGGCCATGGCGAGTATTTCATACGCGTGGGCGTGGCAAAGACGATCTGCAGCCGGATTGAACTGGCGGGCGAGACCTTGCCAGCGGCGTCGAAAGCGGCCCTTGACCAAGTTGCCGAGCTTGGCGGCGATGGCGGCGTCATTGCCATGGGCGGCGATGGCGAGGTGGCCTTCGTCTTCAACACGGCGGGCATGTACCGCGGACGGCTGGGGTCGAACGGCGAGACGGAGATCGCCATTTATGGTGACGAGGAATAAGCGATGACAGAGCTCTCAATCCAGCCCGCCGGGCAAGTGACCACCCCCAGCGCCCTTGCGCCGATACTGTCCCGGCTTGCCCTGCTGGCCTGTCTGGCAATCGGTGCTGGCCTGGCCTGGGCCAATGTCTCGCCAGCGTCCAGCGCGGGCGCGGTTGAGGCGGCGGGAGCCGATCTCACCCGGCTACTGCGCGGCATGGCGGCGATCAAGGCGCTCATCTGCGTGGGAATTCTGGCCGGGGTGTCCTGGCGCCTGGCTGCGCCGGTCTCTGCCCTGGGCCTGGCTGGTTATGGCACCTTGGCCTTTGCCATGGGGGCAGGCCTTGTGCTGACCTGGTCCATGGTGAGCCTTGCGCTGGGCGCGGTCCTGCTTCATGTCGGGCTGCTAGGCTCACTGGTACTTTTGGCGCGCGACAGGGCTGTGGGCCACAGGCTGAACAGGCTTTTGCTCAGGCGGTGAAACCGATCACCCGCCGGACGCGTACACAGGCAGAGCGAACCGATCGGATCACCCCATGTCGTGGACTGTCTTTGCCGTATTCCTGGCGCTTAATTTCGCCGCCGCTTCCGGGGGCGCTATCTTCAAGCCCGGCGCCTGGTATGAAGGGCTCTCCAAGCCGGTCTGGACCCCGCCAAACTGGGCGTTTCCCGTCGCCTGGAGCTTGCTATTCCTTATAAATGCCGTGGCCGGTGCACTCGTCTGGCAGGCCGCAGGGCCGGGTCTTGCCATCCTTGCATACATCATCAGCCTGGCCATCAATTTCGCCTGGTCTGCCCTGTTCTTCGGGATGAAGCGCATGGACCTTGGCCTCATTGATGTCAGCGCGCTGTGGCTATCCATCTTGGCAACCATTGTGATTTTCTGGCCCGTCAGCCCCGTTGCCAGCCTGTTGCAAGTACCCTACCTCGTATGGGTGAGCATTGCTGCGGCACTGAACCTGCGCATGATCCAGATGAACCCACAGGCCGCATCGGCATAATCGGTTCCCGCCAGGCAGGGGCCGAACCAGTTTTTGCTTCAGGCGACGGCTTCCTGGCGCGCCAGGGCGCACTGGCTCCAGATTTCGCTCAGCGCGTTGACCAGCCGGTCAATATCCCCCGGCGTGTGGATCGGGGAGGGCGTGATGCGCAGGCGCTCGGTGCCCTTGGGAACCGTGGGGTAGTTGATCGGCTGGACGTAGATTCCATGCTGATGCATCAGCCAGTCGCTGATCATCTTGCACTTGACCGGATCGCCCACCATCACCGGCACGATGTGGCTGGGATTCTCCAGCGTCGGAATGCCGATGGAATGGAGTTTCCGGCGCACGTCGGCGACCCGGGCGCGCTGCTGCATGCGCTCGATCTCGCTCACCTTCAGATGCTTGATGCTGGCAAGGGCCCCTGCGGCCACAGTGGGCGGCAGGGCGGTGGTGAAGATGAAGCCTGAGGCAAAGCTGCGGATGAAATCGCACAGCGCCTCGCTGGCCGCGATGTAGCCGCCCATCACACCGAATGCCTTGCCCAGCGTGCCTTCGATCACGGTCAGCCTGTCCATCAGGCCTTCGCGCTCGGCAATGCCGCCGCCGCGTGGGCCATAGAGACCCACGGCATGGACCTCATCCAGATAGGTCATGGCGCCGTACTGCTCGGCCACGTCGCAGAATTCCGCGATCGGCGCGATGTCGCCATCCATGGAGTAGACGCTTTCGAAGGCGACGAGCTTGGGCACGTCCGGGTCGAGATCCTTCAGCTTGGCTTCCAGGTCTGTCGGGCTGTTGTGCCTAAAGATGCGCTTGGCTGCCCGCGAATGGCGAATGCCCTCGATCATGGATGCGTGGTTGAGCTCGTCGGAGACCACGACACAGCCGGGAAGGCGCGAAGCCAGGGTGCCCAGCGCCGTCCAGTTGGAGACATAGCCCGATGTGAAGAGGAGCGCGGCTTCCTTGTTGTGGAGGTCTGCCAGTTCCGCTTCGAGCATGACGTGATACTTGTTCGTGCCGGAAATGTTGCGCGTTCCGCCTGCGCCGGCGCCGCACTCGTCCAGGGCATCGTGCATGGCTTCGAGCACGGTCTTGTGCTGGCCCATGCCGAGATAGTCATTCGAGCACCACACGGTCACCTTGTCGGGGCCAACCTCGCCATGGTTGTCAGCCAGGGGAAACTCGCCCTTGCGCCGCCTGATATTGGCGAAGACGCGGTAATTCCCCTCGTCTTTCAGGCCCGCAATCTCAGATTTGAAAAACGCCTCATAGTCCATTGGGGCCTCCGATTTTTTGGTTTTTGTCCAATTGTTGGGGTTTCGATGTCTTGGGTTGGGCCCAGCGCCAGAGGGCCCCGTCCCGGATTGGCAGGACCAGGGCCCAGTGTTCCAGAACGGCCAGCCAAGCGAGTGCGGAAATCAGCATCAGGCCAATGGCCAGTCCGCTGCCGGCTGTCTGCAGCAGGGCCGTATAGGTCAGGGCCGTGGCCGCCGCCGTGGCCATCGTGATGAAAACAGGAAAGAAGGCGGTGACCCGGCGCTTGCCGAAATAGCTGCTCAAATAGGTCAGGTGGCTGGGCAGGAACTCGTCGGAAATGTTCGGCGCACCCAGGAAGACCACCAGTTTCGCATTCAGGCGCATGCCCCAGAGCAAAAGGAACGTCCAGGCAGCGATCTGGTTGGCCGCGCCCCAGGACAGGGCCACAAGAAGTGCGCCATGGGCTGCGATCGCGAGTTCATGGTGAATGACAACCTTGGTGGACACAAGGAAACGGTGCCAGGTCGAAAGCCCCTCCGGGCAGGGTGTCCGCCGCGGCCCGGCCAGGTAGCCCGTCAGGAACAGGGCCTCATGCCAGGCCCAGATCGCGATGCCGGCGAGAAATCCGCCATAGGCCGCCAGCGTGCCTGTGTCTTCACGAAGGCCGAGCACGGCGATTGTCCCTGCGCCCATGGCAATGGTCGCGGCCAGTACCGTGCTGTAATAGGTGTCGGGCGACTTGCCCATCCTCCAGAACAGAACGCCCGTGCTGGCCCACCACACACTGGCGGCCACAAGGAGACTGAAGGCAATCGCGCCCATTACCAGACTGGCTCCAGGCGTGTCTTGGCTGGAAGGGCGTTCTTTTTCGGTCTCAGGAAGTACAGCCTCGCAAAGTTCACGGCCGTCATGACGCCAAGGCCAGCCCGTTTGGGCCAGCTGAGCAGCCCGCCCTTAGCCTTGGCCTCTTCCATCCGGTCGGCCCACTTGCGCAGGCGCTCCAGGCCCTCAAAAAACTTCGGATTGTCGATGTCGAGCTCCACCGGGAAGACTTGGCGGGCGATTTCGTTGCAGGTCTTGAACACCTGGTAGTCATACTCGGTGGGATCGACGCCGAGGGCGGCATGGAAAGCCGGGCGGCGATGGTCACGGATGAACATGGTCGCATAGACCGCCAGCAGGAAGAAGCGCACCCAGAGCTTGTTCGCACCGCTGAGCAGCTTGGGGTCGGCGCGCAAGATCAGGGCAAAGGCCTCGCCATGGCGGAACTCGTCATTGCACCATTCCTCAAACCATTTGAAGATCGGGTGAAAGCGCTTCTCTGGATGCTTCTGCAGGTGGCGGAAGATGGTGATGTAGCGCGAATATCCAATCTTTTCAGAGAGGTAGACGCTGTAGAAGATGTATTTCGGTTTGAAGAATGTGTACTTCTTCGTCTTGGTCAGGAAGCCGAGATCCACGCCGATGCCGAAATCCTTCAGCACATGGTTGATGAAGCCGGCATGGCGGGCCTCGTCGCGCGCCATAAGCTTGAACAGCATCTTCACGTCGGGGTTCTCGGTCTGGCGCACGATTTCCCGGTAGAGTACGCAGCCTGAGAATTCCGCCGTCAGCGAACTCACCAGGAAGTCCACGAATTCGACGCGCAGTTCCGGGTCGAGCGTGTCGAGAATGTTGTCGAACTCGTCGGTGCGCTTGAAGTGGCCCTTGTTGGGATCAGCGGCCAATTCCGCGATCAGCGCATCCCACTCCTCCCGGACCGGGGTCACATCAATCTTGTTCATCTCCTCATAGTCGGTGGTGTAGAAACGCGGGCTGAGAATCGTGTTCTCGAGCGCGGCTTCATTGGTGTCCACGTCAGAGGTGGTGCGGGGTGGTGCCACGTCGGGCACAAGATCAGCATAGGTCATGTCGGTCATTTTAGGGCCCCCGGAGAAAAGCTGACCTCGTAAAGTTCCTTAATTTCGAACAGCGATAGGAAACGAATCCAAGTGCGCTCAAGGGCGCTGGCTCGGGTGACGGTCGCCATGCGCTCGATCATAATGGTTTCGCCCCATGGCACGGCAATCGCCGAGCCATGGACAAGGATCTTGTCGCCGACCTTGTTTCTCACGTCGCCCGAAAGCTCCACATGGGCCTCCAGGGATTCGTCTGTATGGGTCACAGTGATCGTGCAGGGCACATCGAAGCGGTGCGGGTGCGGATCAGGAATGGGCCTCATGAGGTGCCTCCTGCTTCAAAGATTTTATCGAAATTGGCGGCGTTGCCCCTGGAAAAGGCCTCCAGTGCCACGCGCCTGTTTGTGGTGGGGTCTTCTAGCAGGATTATGCCCTCCTGCGTGCGCATCAGTCTGAACGGCGGGGCCTGTCCGACATCATGCTTGGCCCGGTCAAAGGTCAGGGCACGCATGGCCGTGCGCACAAACCCGCCTTCGCCAGCTGGGTAGCGATGAATCATTTCACCTGTGTTGTGGTCGATGACGCCAACCGCGCCGTCTGGCTCATCGGTGAAATTCAGGGTGAGGGTGACTGCCGGGGTGAATTCGGTCCGGTCTGCCAGGCCTATGCCAGTGATTTTTGCAAAGGTGACAAAGGCCAGGACGCAGACAACAAGGCCCGCCATTGCATACAGCATGGGTTCGGGAACGATCTTGCCGTGGTCGTGGTGGTGTGGGGCGTGGGCTTGGTCGGCCATGGGAGCTAATCCTTCAGGTTGCGCCGCGTTGTGCGGGGATGCGCACATAGCGTGGTGCCGGGTTTTCACTGGCTTTGGCTTCGCGGTCGGCTGCGGCAATGCCGGCCGGTGCGGCCCGCGTGCGGGGCGTGGCTTCGCTCGCGCGATCCCCGATGGCCGCTTTCATGGCAGGGCCAAGGACCTTTACGGCTGCGTCCACATCGGGAAGTCCGCGGAGCATGGGCTGGGGTCGAGCGATTTTCAGCGGGCGGGCAAAAGGCCACAGATGGACATACCCCACACCGCGACCTTCGGAAGCGATGGAAATGTCACCGGCAGACTTTCCGTACCGCCGCACATCGACCGACGTGACCTGCGCGAATGGCAGGTTCACATACTTTCTTATGGCGCTTCCATAGCGCATCACGACGCGGGCATCGGTGATTGTGAAGATCGCTGCGCGGGCCATTGCCCAGGCGATGGCATAGAGCACGGCCATGGCCGCCACGAGAGCCGCGAGCGAAGTGCCTGCGGCACCCAGCATTTCGCCGGTCGTTGCACCGCTGGAGCTCATCGATGCCAGGCGCCACGCGGTGGCCAGCACGAAGTATCCTGCAATAAAGCGAGCATGAAAGGCGTGGATGACAAGTGTCCTTGCCGAGGGGCCGCCCTGCCAGAGGATGCGTTCACCCTCGGGCAGGTTCTCCGGCAGACCGGGGACGGGCTCTTGGGGCACTGTTTCTTCGTCGTGGAACAGGTTCATAGGAGCGGCTCCTGACGCTCAGGCGTGGCATAGAGTGTGCCAGCGCCGTAGAAGCCGGTAATCTTGTCTTCCTCCAGGCGGGTCACGCTGAGCTCGTTCTTGGTGGTCGGTGCCATGGCAAACTGTTCGCCCTTGATGGCATGGACTGTGACGCGGGCGTCGCGTCCACCATGGACCACGGCGAAGGGCACCGGCAAAAGCACGCGCTTGGACGTGCCGCCTTCCAGGGTCACCTCAACCTCGAAGTACCGGATGATCGCCTCGGACCGGTCGACCCAGAGATCGACGACCTTGCCGCCTTCCTCGCCATCCAGGCCAACAACCGGCAGGCCGCGTGGGTCGGTGTCGCCGGGGCGCACCTCAAAGCCGTGGCTGTCGCGGAACGGCGCGATCCGCGGAGCGCCCTCGAGCGTGAGGTCTGCAATGTCCTCACGCATGGCATAGGCGCCCGGGCCAACGCCGTCCAGCAGCGGGTTTTCGCCTGTGGGCACAAAGGGTGCGCCCACGAAATTGGCGGTTGGCTTCAGGGCCAGTTCACGCTCATCGGCTGGCCCGTAGACCATCTCGATGTCGCCGCGCCCATGGGGCTGTTTGAAGGTTTTCGGAGTGGGTGGAAAGAAAGGTGTTGTCGTGCCGGGTCGGCCGGATTTCTCCTGTTCGGCCGGGTATCCCTCGCGCATGCTCTCGCGCTGGAGGTACGCCACCAGGCCGAGGAAAAAGATAGTGAAAAGCCAAAGGCATACGTCTACCAGATCGATGCCTGCTACAAATTCGCCGCCGAAAATCATGTCGATTGTCTCCTTCTGCGAGACTGATCAGCCTGGGAAGCTGGCCAGTCCAAATGCTTTGTTCTGCGGTTGCGGGGTTTGGGCGCCGGAATGGCGCGCGAGGGGGCCGATCACCACCAGTGTGGTGAACAGCAGGAAAATCTCGATATGGTAGACGACCGAATAGCCGACCGCTGGCTGCATGAAGCCCTCGCCGAGGACACCCGCGCTCGCCAGGTGCTCGACCCCGTCGCGGATCGCTCCGCCGAGGAAGAGCGCGCTGCCCATGGCCGTGGCCTGCACGGCGCCCCAGGCGCCTAGGGCGATTCCGGAATCGCGCTGCGTGGCGAGCGCCATGGCCGCCGTCAGCGTGCAAACCGAGAAGAGTCCGCCGCCAAGCCCGATCATGAAGGCGCCCGTGCGGAACATCAGGCCCGATTGAAGGGGCGCAGCGAAGACGACGAGGGAAAACGCAACCACGCCGAGCAGGACGCCGTGGGCGGCCAGCCGGTGGGGGTTGGCCCCCTGGCCAAGCCAGCGTGCGGCGAGGCCGAAGCCGACCAGCGTCCCTGCGGCGAAGATGGCTGTTAGCAGCGTGGTCTGGGAAACGCTCATGCCGAGGATCTCGCCGCCATAGGGCTCCAGCAGCACGTCCTGCATGGAAAAGCCCGCCGCGCCGAGGCCGATGGCCAGCATCAGCCGGCGCGTACTCGCATCGGCCATGAGCTGGCCCCAGGCCTCTCCAAACGGAATACGCTCGACATCGGGGCCGGTTGCGGCGCGGTTGCGCGGCTCCTGTTTCCACAGGGCGATGAGGTTCAGCACCATGGCCACCACGGCCGCACCCTGGACGACCTTGATCAGCTGGAGCTGGGAGAAGTTCGACAAGAGCCAGCCGAAGACCAGCGCGCTCAGCCCCATGCCGACGAGCAGCATCACATAGAGCAGGGCGACGACCCGGGGGCGTGTCTCTTCCGGGGCAAGATCGGTGGCGAGCGCCAAGCCCGCTGTCTGCACCGTGTGCAGCCCAGCGCCCATGGCGAGGAAGGCAAGGGCGGCGGCAGCCTGGCCGATCCAGGCCGGGCCATGGGTGTCGCCTGAGAGGATGAGCAGGGCAAAGGGCATGATTGCCAGCCCGCCGAACATCAGCAGCGAACCAAACCAGATGTAAGGCCCGCGCCGCCAGCCCAACACACTGCGATGGGTGTCGGACTTGTGGCCGATCAAGGCGCGCAGGGGCGCAAACACCAGCGGCAGGGAGATCATCAGCGCCACGAGCCACGTCGGCACGGCCAGTTCGATGATCATCACGCGGTTCAGTGTGCCGGTCAAAAGGGTGAGCGCCATGCCTACGCTGACCTGGAAGAGCGACAGGCGCAGGAGCCGACCCAGGGGCAATGTCTCGCTGGCGGCATCGGCAAACGGCAGGAACCGAGAGCCCAGGCCCTTCCAGACGTCTGACATGCGGGGGCGCGGCGTCTGGCTCATGGCGCGGTCAGCTCCATGGCCTGGGAGATGTAAAACCCCTTTGAAATCCTGTGAGTGCGCGGCGCAGCCCAGCCCTTGAGGCCGGGATGGGCGCTGACGCGGCGGCGGAGGCCGGCCTCGGAAACGGGCTGGATTGCGGGCGAACGGTCCGATTTCGGGAACAGCTTGCCGGCCGCATGCATGGCCGTCAGGGCCGGGGTGCGCGGGGCGAATGTGAAGGCGACCGAGCGGCGTGCGCGAGCGGCGAAGCCGGCGAGGATGTCGGCAATGTCGTCTGCGCCATAGTGGATGACGCTGTCCATGGCGACGATGTGGTCGACCTCGCCCAGCGCGGGATCGAAGGCATCGCCCACATGGAAGGCGATCGTGCCCTTCATGGGCAGTTCGGAAGCCCGCTCACGGGCAAGCTCAACCAGTGTTTTCGACAGGTCCACGGCGATGACATGGGCGCCGCGGCGGGCGGCCTCGACAGCGAGTTGCCCCGCCCCGCACCCGGCATCGAGCAGAGTGAGGCCGGTCATGTCGTCAGGCAGCCAGGAGAGCAGCGTCTCGCGCGTGGCATCGCGGCCCGCGCGCACGGTCGCCCGTATGCCGCTGACGGGCGCGTCGGAGGTGAGTTTCGCCCAGGCATCGGCCGCTGTGCGGTCGAAATAGGTTTCGAGCTCGGAGCGCTTTTTAAGATATGTCGCCGTGCCTGCCACTATTCATACCCCAGGAAGTCGAAGATTTCGCGGTCCTTCATGGGCGTGGCGTCGAGCGCGTCGACACCGTCCCAGAGTTGCTCCGCAAGATTGATGTACTCGGCTTTTACCGCCTCCAGCTCCGGCCCGCCCTCCAGTTCGAACAGGGTGGACTTTTTCAGCCGCGAGCGGCGGATGATGTCCAGGTCCTTGAAATGGGCCAGGCGCTTCATTCCCGTGGCCTCGTTGAACCGGTCGATCTCGTCGGTGTTGGCAGAGCGGTTGGCGATGACGCCGCCGAGGCGCACGTCATAGTTTTTCGCCTTGGCTTTGATCGCCGCAATGATGCGGTTCATCGCGAAGATGGAGTCGAAATCGTTCGCCGTGACGATCAGGCCCCGGTCAGCGTGTTGCAACGGGCTGGCAAAACCGCCGCAGACCACATCGCCGAGCACGTCGAAGATCACCACGTCGGTCTCTTCAAGCAGGTGGTGCTCCTTGAGCAGCTTCACCGTCTGGCCGACGACATAGCCCCCGCACCCCGTTCCCGCGGGCGGGCCGCCGGCTTCAACGCACATCACGCCATTGTAGCCTTGGAAAACAAAATCCTCCGGGCGCAGCTCCTCAGAGTGGAAGTCCACGCTTTCAAGAACATCGATGACCGTCGGCGCGAGGCGCTTGGTGAGGGTGAAGGTGCTGTCGTGCTTCGGGTCGCAGCCGATCTGCAACACGCGCTTGCCAATCTTGGAAAAGGCGACCGACAGGTTCGACGAGGTGGTCGACTTGCCGATCCCGCCCTTGCCGTAGATGGCGAACACTTTCGCGCTTTCGATCTCAAGCGACGGGTCGAGTTGGACCTGGACAGAGCCTTCTCCATCAGGCTGGGCACCGCGCGCACCGGCGCGGTCTAGAGTGAGTGCGGTCATGCGGCGGCTCCTTCTGAATGAGTGATGCCTTCGACGCGGTCTTCGAGATCCTCCCCGGCGCGTTGCAACGCGGCGAGGGTTTCGGCGTCAGGCTGCCA
>CAZVES010000084.1:0-12604 GCA_964625835.1 uncultured Hyphomonadaceae bacterium | reverse complement strand
TCGCATTTCTGCACCGTCTCCTCGATCTGGCGCTTGAAGTTCAGCCCCACCGTCATGGAGTCGAGATCGTAGAAAATATCCTCTGACGGGCTGGCAACATGGCGCGAGAGGGCATTGTAAAGCGCCCGCGTCTGCCATTGCGCATCCTCGCGCCGGTAGCTGATGAAAATCTTGGCCATGTCCCGTGTCCCGCCTTGTGGGGTCATTTAAGGGGAAGGGCGCTTTGGGGGCAAGGCGCAGGGCGCGGGCCATGAAAAAGCCGCCTCGCACGAGGCGGGCGGCTTTTTGAGTGTGCTGCGGGGGAAGCCTCAGGCGTTGCCGGGCGAGCCCGGAGTGGGCGAGGCGGGGCTTGCTGGTTTCGGCTTGGCCGGTGCGGTCTGGACCGCGGGCTGGGCGACCGGCTTGGGCGCGGATGGCGCAGCGGCCTTGGGCGCATTGTTCTGGAGCGGGTCTGCGGCATGCTTGACCTGGCCTTCGAACACGGCATTGGCCTGGATCGTCAGCGAGGTGTGGACAATGTCGCCCTCCACCTTCGCGCCGGTCTCAAGCTCCACCTTGCGCCCGCGGATCGAGCCCCTGATGGTGCCCTTAACGGTGATGACTTCGGCTATCACCTCGCCCGTGATGACGCCGGACGCACCAATCGTGATGTCCTGGGCGGTGACATCGCCCTCCACATGACCGTCCACCTGCAGGGCACCTTCGGAATAGACCGAGCCATTGATCTTCATGTCGTTGCAGATGATCGACGCCACGGAGCGACCGGCCGGCTTGCTGGAGGCCGAGCGGATGGCATCCTGCGCCGGATTGCCGATGGGAGCCGCGCCGGGCTCGCCTTTGTTAGTCTTGGTGAACATGGCGTCCTGCCTTCAGAAAGTCGATCGGGTCGTAGGGCTTGTTGTTAAAGAACACTTCGTAGTGGAGGTGCGGACCGGTCGAGCGGCCGCTGGACCCCATCAGCCCCACTGTATCACCTATTGCCACACTGTCGCCACGGGAAACATTGATCGATTGCAGGTGTGCATAGCGGGACTTGAAACCATGGCCGTGATCAATCTCGACCATGCGGCCATAGCCATTCATGCGTCCGGCATAGGTGATGGTGCCCGGGCCGGCGGCAACAATCGGCGCCTTGTAATAGGCGGCCATGTCGATGCCATTGTGCCAGGCCGGGCGGCGTGAGAACGGGTCGACCCGCATGCCGTAATTGGAGGTCAGGCGCGCGGGAACGCCCACGGGCTCTGCCAGGGGCAGGTTCTCAACGATTTCCTCATAGTAGCGGGCCTCCTCAAGGCGCGCAGCCACCTGAATCACGCGGCGGTTGAAGGCGGCGTCGTCGGGATCATCGAATTGCATGTTGGCCAGGTCGGCGAGCGAGACTTCGGGCCCGCCGATCGCGGCGGTGTCCTCGATCCGGCCGGTGCCGACTGCCGTCAGGCGCAGCACGCCGCGGGCGCGTTCGGCGCGCTCCACCGCCATGTCCTCGGCATCATCCAGAAAGGCCATCTGCTCGGATTTCACGCTGTCAATCCGCGCGCGCGTGCCGACGAGTTCCAGCCGGGCGGTGGGCTGGGCGCGCTCTAGGCCCCGGCGGGCGTCGGCTTCGTCAATCGTGGCTTCAAGCAGGAGGTCTGCATTGTTGCCGCGCAGGGCCGTGACATCGAGGTCATCGCCGCTTTCCAGCGCGTCGAGGAGGATTTTCAGTCTCTGGTGGCGCTCTTCGAATTCGGCCGTGGCCTGCTGGAAATCTTCCGTGCGTTCTTCAAGCAGGCTCTGTGACAGGGCGGTGTTGGCCCGCAATTCCTGGATCCAGCGCTGGTAGCGGGCATCATCGTCCTGGTTTTCGGCAACGTCATAGCTGCCGGTCGCACCAAAGATGTAAGAGACGGTCGCAACGCCCGTCCACCCTGCAATCGCTGTCACGCCGGCGGCAAGCATGGCCTGCTGCCAGGGGGACACCGATATGTAATGAACCGTACCACCACTGCGGTGATAAATCTGTCGCTCCGGGAAAACGCGGTCAAAAACCGCACGCGCTTTCGTACTCAACTGCTTCATCTACGCCGCCCGTCGATTGGTTGTTTTACTCGCAGCGCCGACTGAACGTGGACGACGCCGTCCCAAACCCTCGAAACCTCTTGTAACCTGAACGTTGTCTTGCATGGAACCCCTCACCATCAGGATTTGTGCCTCAATCTCGCATGAGTGTGTTAAGGGCTGGTTAAGCTTTGCGGTGGTTGAATGCACACTCGCGCTCTATCCGCTCAATTGCCGGGTATTTTTGTCAGAACATCCTCGGCATGGCCCTTAACTTTCACCTTCGGCCAGGTTGCAGCAATTTCACCATTCGGATCGATCAGGAAGGTCGCGCGCTGGATGCCCATGTATTTTTTGCCATACATATTCTTCTCGACCCAGACGCCATAGGCCTCGCAGACCTCGCCCGACTCGTCGGAGGCCAGTTCCACGGCCAGGTCGTGCTTGGCCCGGAACTTGTCGTGCCTGGCGACCGTGTCTTTGGATACCCCGATGATGATGGCATTGCGCTCGGCAAACTGCCCTGCAAGGACGGTGAAATCCCGGGCTTCGGTGGTGCAGCCCGGCGTGTCGTCTTTGGGGTAGAAGTACAAGACCACCCACTTGCCGACCTGGTCGGCCAGGGTCAGTGTCTTTTCGCCTGCGCCGGGCAGGGAGAAAGGTGGAGCCGGTTGGCCGATATCTACCATGATTTTACCTCTGCTGCAGGATGGTGGCGTCCGGGGCCGCCTCGGTTTACAATGAAGTAGCGGGCCGGGACGTCGCTGCAAGCCTTGCGGCCGCGATCAGAAGAGTGGAGTTGACGCTTGGTTCGCCAGACCGCCCGGGTCCTTGTATTCGAAATCCTCGGCGGGATTCTCTTCCTGGCGGTGATCGCAGCGGCCGTGCTGGCATGGCGCCTGTCCCAAGGACCGATGGAACTCGACATCTATCGCGATGACATCGCCCGCGCACTCAGCGAGGCGCGCGGCGGGCGCGAGGTCGAGATCGAAACGGTGCAGTTGCAATGGTCCCCTGAAGCGCGCCGCGTCGATGTGCTTGCCGAGGGCATCACCTTCTATTCGAGCGATGGCGACAAGGGCGGGTTTGCGCAGCAGGCCGTCATCGAACTCGACGCGTCGGCGCTGTTGTTCGGGCGCGCCGATGTGCTGTCCGTCAGCTTGCGCGGCGCAGAACTGGAAGTGCGCCAGGTGAGCGCTGATGTCTGGTCGATCGCCAGCGAGCCCTTGCCTCCCATTCCGGCCGCCGATTTTCCCGAAACTCCCGAGGAATGGCTGGCAAGCATCAACCGTGTTCTCGGTGCGATGCTGGACGGCGGTGAGAACGCATTTGACCAGATCAAGCTCTCGCGCGTCGGGTTCCAGGGGCTGAACCTCGATGTCGTGGGGCTTTCCGGTGAGCAGATGCTGCGTGTGGCGAATGCGGCGGGCACCCTTGAGGTGGCCGGTGGCGACATATCCCTGACCCTTGCAGGGACCGGGGAAGGCAGTGGCCTGCCGGACAGGATCGCCATTGGTCTCGACAGCTATGGCGGGTTCGACACGCTCGATGTGCAGGTTCAGCTGGATGGATGGAGCCTTTCGGAACTGGCCTCGCGGATGGGAATCAGGGCGGAACGGATCACCGGCCTGCCCGGGGCGCTCACCCTGAGCTTCCAGGCCAACCAGGCGGCCGGCCTGTCCACAGTGGCCGCCAGTGGCGAGACCGGAGCCGGTGGCCTGACCATTGCCGGCCAGGCGGTCCCGGTGACGCGCATCATTGGCGGGGCAAATTACGACACAGGAAGCGACACGTTGGACTTCGCCTTTTCGACACTCGATGCGGGATTTCTTCGCGGGGCTGTCAATGGATCGCTTGGCGGCGCTGTCTTTGGTGGCGAGGACCGGCCTCTCTCACTGCGCGCGCCCGCGCTGGGACTGGATGGCCGCCCCGTGTTCGAACGGCCCGTCTCCCTGCAGGGCGTTGAGATCGACTCCCGCATCACCCCTGACCTTCACACCCTGCTGATCGACAGGCTGGGCTTCAGGGCCCGCGGGATCGAGTTCACCGCGGCCGGCAGGTTTTCGCGAAACCTGGAGCCGCAGCCCGGGGAACTGCCCCTGAGCGCAAACATTGCCGCCTCGGTCACCGGTGAAACCGACACCCGTACAGTGCTGGATTTCTGGCCCGTCCGGCTGGGTGACGGCGCGCGCCGTTTTGTCGAGAGGAATATCGAAGCCGGGACGCTGACGGGAGCAACGGCGCAGCTGTCACTGTCTCCCGACAGCCTGGCCGGGGGGCACCTGCGCGACGGGGACCTGAGTGTCGACTTTTCCGTGCGCGGGGCGGATGTGCGTTTCCTGTCGGAGATCGCGCCCGTGTCGAATGTCAGTGCGACGGGCCGGCTGACCGGGAACAGCTTCAGCGCCCAGGTCGCCCGCGCCGAGTGGATGAACTGGACGATCGAGACCGGCAGCGTCGAGATACCGGCGCTGAACCCGCGTGGGGGTGACCTGATCATCAATGCCACCGGGAACGGACCGGTGCGCGAGGCGCTGGCTGCGGTTTTTCGCTCCCGCCTCAACCTGGAGAATGAAACCGGTTTCAATCCCGATCGCGTCAGCGGGCAGGGCCAGATGACCTTCAACATGGTCAGGCCGGCGCTGGACAAGGTTGATCCCGATGATGTGACCTTCTCTGTAACGGGGCAGGTGCGCGAGGCCGGCATAGACGCCCTTGTGAACGGCTTTGACCTTGCCGGCACGACAGCGCGGGTCGACCTCACGCGTGAGCGGGTGACCATTAGCGGTTTTGGCGAACTGGGGCCCGCAGCGGTCAACTTCGAGTGGCGCGACACGTTCAACGATGATGGCGGGCCCAGCCAGGTGGCCGCGCGCAGCGTGGTGACACCGGACGTGCTGAATCAATTTGGCCTGCCCGGCCGGCCTTATGTGAGCGGGGAAGTCCCGGTGGAACTGGCCGCCAGCCTCGCCGGCGACCGTGTGGTGGCCGCCGATGTCGAGCTGGACTTCACGGGCGCGCGCATCGACCTTGCGGAAATCGGCTGGCTGAAGCCGCCGGGCGATGCGGCCACGGCAAACATCATCTACGCGTTCGAGGATGGACAGCGCACGGCCAAGGCCGAACTTGACAGCGAGGGCGCGAAACTGGCGGGGCGGGTGAGCCTCGGTGAAACCGGGCGTCTCATCTCGGCGGACCTGGAACGGGCCTTCCTTCGCGGGCGTGTGGATGTGAGCGGAGAGGTCTCGCGCGGCGCTGATGATGCCCTTGCGCTGAGTGTCAGCGGGCCGCTCCTTGACATTTCCGGCCTGCTTCCCGACCCCGGTCGCATGTCCGGCGGCGCGGGGCCTGGCGGAGCGATCACACTGGATGCCGAGGTCGACCGGTTGGTCCTCGCAGATGCGCTGGTGCTTCGCGGGGCTCGGCTTGCCGCCATTTCGAGCGCGACGGGGCTGGATTCCTTTTCCGCATCGGGGCGCCTCGGCGGGGGGGACACGCTGGAGGCGCGCTACCGGCTGCAGGACGATGGCAGCGCCAGCATCGCCATGACGACCGACGATGCCGGCGGCCTGCTGGAGGCGTTCTTCGAGACCGACGTGCTCCTCGGCGGCAGCCTTGACCTGAGCGGCGTGCTGCGAAGCGAAGGAGAAACCAGCGACATCAACATCAGCATTGAGGACGCACGCCTGCGCAATGCGCCGTTCCTCACACAGATTCTCTCGCTGGCGTCCCTGCGCGGGCTGGCCGATACGCTGGGCGGGGATGGCGTCCTGTTCACCCGCATCGACCTGCCCCTGCGCACCCGTAGCGGGCGTTTCGTGGTCGACGGGGGGCGCGCGTCCGGGCCGGCCATGGGCCTGACGGTGAATGGCTGGGTCGAGCCGGACGCCGGGGGCATCGCGGTGGATGGGGTTCTGGTGCCCAGCTATGGCGTCAACTCGGCCCTTGGCGGCATCCCCATCATCGGTGACCTGTTTGTCGGCCGTGACGGGGAGGGGGTCTTCTCCCTGACCTATTCCGTGCGCGGCGAACTGGCGCGTGCGCAGGTGGCGGTCAATCCGCTCTCAGCTGTCACGCCGGGCATCTTGAGGCGCATCTTCGAAAATCCGAGCCAGACCGAACTGCCCTTGCCCGATGATACAGAGGCAGAGAACTGACGGCGTCAAACCGCCTTGATCAGGGCGTGACGCTTTTTCCCGGCTGAGAGTTTCGCAGTGCCATCGGGGCCCAGGTCGCTGACAGCGAGCACGGCGTTCTCGTTGGTGACCGGCGCGTCATTGAGCCTGGCTGCGCCCTGCTTGATCAGCCGGCGGGCCTCCCCATTGGACTTGCTGAGTCCCGCAGCGGTGAAAGCGGCCGCCACCAGCATGCCATCGAGTTCGCCGGCCGGCACCTGGGCGGTGGGCAGGGCCTCACCGCTCGCGCCCTCGGCAAAAACCTTTGCGGCCGTCTCTCGGGCCTCGCGCGCGGCGGCTTCGCCATGCAGCATTGTGGTCGCTGCATCAGCCAGTGTGACCTTGGCGTCGTTGATCTCGGCCCCTTCCAGGGCTTCCAGCCGGGCGATCTCGCCTAATGGAATGTCGGTGAACAGCTTCAGGAAGCGGCCCACATCAGCGTCCTCGGTGTTGCGCCAGAACTGCCAGTATTCATAGGGGCTGCGCCTGTCGGCATTCAGCCAGACCGCGCCGTCCACAGTCTTGCCCATCTTGGCCCCTGAAGCGGTTGTGAGGAGAGGCGAGGTCAGCCCGTAGGCGGCGTTGCCATCGCACTTGTGGATCAGGTCCACGCCGCCAAGGATGTTGC
Source organism: uncultured Hyphomonadaceae bacterium (assembly GCA_964625835.1). Lineage (GTDB taxonomy): Bacteria > Pseudomonadota > Alphaproteobacteria > Caulobacterales > Hyphomonadaceae > UBA5336. The sequence continues at coordinate 5,764 of CAZVES010000084.1, read as the reverse complement.
CCCACTGGTCCGAGCCGCCCATCTGAAGGAAACAGCCATGGCGGCGTGACAATTCCAGGAAGTCATAGGACTGGAGCAGCAGGTAGTTGAACTCCAGGAAGGTATAGGGCTGCTCGGCGGCGAGGCGCCGGGCCACGGTGTCCTGCTTGACCATGGTGTTGATGGTGAAGTGCTTGCCAATATCGCGCAGCACTTCGATGTAACCGAGCGTGTCGAGCCAGTCGGCATTGTTGACCATGATCGCGTCTGAGGGGCCGTCGCCAAAGGTGAGGTAGCGCCAATAGGCCCGCTTGATCCCCTCGGCATTCGCATTGATCTGCGCCTCTGTGAGGATGGGGCGCGACTTTTCCTTGTCCGTGGGATCGCCCACCTTGGTGGTGCCCCCGCCGATCAGGACGATGGGCTTGCCGCCGGCCTGCTGGAGACGGCGCAGCATCATGATGCCGACAAGGTGACCGACATGGGCGCTGTTGGCTGTGGCATCGATTCCGATATAAGCGGCGGGTGCCGCGCCAGAGCAATAGGCGTCCAGCTCGGCGTCGTGGGTGGCCTGCTTGATATAGCCGCGCGCATCCAGCGTCTTGAGAAACTCGGACTTGTATTTGCCCATGGCGGCCTCCAAACCGGGGTGCGAAGGCACGTGTGATAGGGAAGGGCGACGCTGTGGGCAATACAGGAGACGGTTTCGCACCGGTCTGGGCGGCCGGTTTCATGTCCGGCACGTCGCTCGATGCGGTCGATGCCGCCATGATCCTGACCGATGGCGAGCGCGTCATCGAGTTTGGCCCGGTCGCTGAGGTGAAGTACCCGGCGGCGGAACGCGCCGTTTTGCAGGCCGCCACCGATGCCGCCCGGCAATGGGCCTGGCGCGGGCCGCCGCCCCAGGAGGCGTTCGCCGCAGCTCGCGACGTGATCACGCAGATGCATGCCGTCGCGTTCGGGAAACTCATGCAGGGATGGACCGGGCCGCGGCCAGCCATTGCGGGGGTCCATGGACAAACCGTGTTGCACCGCGCCCCGCGCGCCGGCCAGGCCGGTGCCACGCTGCAGCTGATCGATGCGCCGGCCATGCAGGCGGCCCTGGACCTTCCGATTGCCTATGATTTCCGGTCCGATGACGTGGCCGCAGGCGGGCAGGGCGCGCCACTGGCACCGGCCTATCATGGCGCCTTGCTGGAGCGTCTTGGCCAAGGGGCCAGTGCCGTGCTCAATCTTGGCGGCGTGGCCAACATCACCGCGCGGGGCGCCGCCGGGGATCTCCTCGCCTTCGACACGGGACCGGCCAATGGACCGATCGATGAATGGGTGGAGGGCCATGGGCGGGGGACCCATGACGCCGATGGGCGCTTTGCCCGGGCCGGCGGCATCCATGAAGGCCTGATTGCGCAGCTTTTCGAGCATCCCTTCTTCGTGGAGTCCCCGCCCAAGTCCCTCGACCGCTATGACTTCAACGCCAACATGGCGCGGGGGCTCACCTTCGAGGATGGCGCCGCAACGCTCACAGCCTTCAGTGCGCGTGCTGTGGCGGTCGGCGTCGAACTGCTTGCCGAAAAGCCGGCACGGGTGATCGCCTGCGGCGGAGGGCGCTGCAACCCCGCACTGATGGACCGACTGGCCGAGGCCCTTCCATGTGCCCTGGCGAGCGCGGAGGATGTGGGCTGGCGCGGTGACAGTATCGAGGCGGAGGCCTTCGCGTTCCTGGCGGTGAGGCGCCTGCGCGGCCTGGCGATCAGTTGGCCAGCGACGACGGGTGTTCCCGCGCCGATGACCGGTGGGCAGATCCTGGGACTTTGATCACTGGGGATCGGGTTGGGGAACGTCGGGCGTTTGGTCCGTATCCCCGGCCTGCGTCTCTCCATCGTCCCGCCCGCGATTGCCGAACAGGCCGCCAAGGGCATCGCGGGCCGCGTCCCGTGCCAGCTCCTCGACCAGATCTTCACGATTGCGCGGCTCAGCAGGCTCTGCCGGGATGGGCGCGGCATCTGGCCCGGCGGTTTCGGGCTGCGTCGGTGCAGGTTCTGCAGGGCTTTCAGCCGGCTGGCGGGGGCCTAGGATTCCCTCAAGCAGGCCGCCGACCTCATCGCCGACCTCCTCGCGGATCGCGTCGCGCGCGCGCGCTTCGGCGTCCTGACGCAGGATGGACTGGATCATCCGGGTGTCCGGCGTCAGGCCCGGTGACATCCAGTCTCCCCGGATACGGAAGGGGATCGGCACACCATTCAGTTGCAGGGCGCTGCCGGTGGCTTGGCCAGATGTATCGAGGCGCGGAACGATGCCTATGTCCAGGGTGCGCGCCCCCAGGTCGATGGAGCCTGAGCCTTCGAGCGACAGGACGGGATTGACGAGCTGGAAGCGGTCAAGGCTGGCCACACCGCCTTCAAGCGTCAGGCCGGCCAGCAGGGATGTGAAATCGGTCTCGGCCTCAGGCGCCAGAGCCATTTGCAGCGATCCATCGGCCAGTGCCTGGAGCAGGGAATCCCGCGAGCGCACCAGCTGGCCCACATTGATGCCCCTGACCGCGCCCTGGGCCAGGTCTGTGCCCATGTCGCCGGTCAGGCCCTCCACCAGCGCCTTGAGGCTTTCCCCGCGCGAGGACACGTCAATGTTCACCGCGCCCACCCCGGACAGGGCGTCCAGCCCGGCCAGGCTGGTCAGGGCGTCGGACAGCTGGATGGTCTCACCGGTCAGGTCCAGCCGCATGGTCGGGACCTCCCCGCCCGCGCCAAGGCCGAACGTGCCGCGCCACTGTCCGCCAAAGGCCTGCATGGATGCAATGTTCGCGGTCAGGTCGCCGGCTTCGAGGGCGACCGACAGGTCCGGCGCGACCAGCTCGATGTCGCCGAGAATGATCGTCTGGGCCACCAGGGTGACATCGGCATCGGCGGCCTGCAGGCCGGACAGGTCCAGCGGGGCATCGCTCCAGTCGGCCGCGGCTTCCTGACTGTTGGTGTTATTGCCTTCTCCCAGGAAGGGCGAAAGGTCGAGCACGCCGGTCTCCAGCGCGCCGGCCACTGTCGGGCGCGCGCCATCCAGCAGCAATGTGAGCGTTCCTGTTGCGGCAATGTCGTCGAGCCTGGCGTCGATGCCCGTCATGGCAATGCGTGACAGGCTGCCTTCAACGCCGCCCTCGAGGCTGAAGCTCTCCAGCGTGTCGCCGTCCTCGATCTCGACCTGCGTTGCGGCCAGCAATTCGCGCAGCCGGTCGCTCGACGCAGAGATCTGTCCGTCCAGCGATGACGCCGCGCCAAGACGGGCCCCGCCCGTGAAGCGTGCATCGAGCAGGCGGCCTGAATGGCTCAGCTCTGTTTCCGAGAGGCGCAGCGCATCAACCGTGCCGGCCAGGCGGGTCTCGATGTCGAGTTCCTCAAGGATCGAGGCGCTCGGGGGAAGCTCAAGGCCGAGGCCGGCGAGCCAGGCGCCGAGATCGCCCGACGTTGCGGTCAGCCGCCCGTCCAGGCCGATGGCCTTTCCGAGGATTACATCGCCGGCATACTCGCCCGACAATCCGCCGCCGCCGAGCGAGAGCGAGTCAAACGTGATCCGCGCGGTCTCGACCGGGCCGCTGACCTGTCCGCTGGCCCTCAGCCGGCCCAGCGCATCCAGATTGATCGGCATCGCCGCGCCGGCCAGGCTGGCCAACTGGCTGAGGTCGCGCCCATCGACTGAGAAACGCCCGTCCAGCGTCATGCTCTCGGCGAGCGTTGCCAGCCCGTCATATGAGACGGCCCCGCCTTCGGTGTCGATGGACAGCGCCGCAAGGGCAGCCCCACCGTCAAGCAGTGTCTGCGGCGCATCCAGCGAAAGCCCCACATCAAAGCGCGTGCCCTGGAACAGCCCCTCCGCCTCTGCCTCAAGCGGCGTGTCCAGCGATTGCAAGGTGGCCGTGAGGTCGAGCTGGGAAATCTCGTAGCGCGCATCGGCCATTGCATCGGCGTAGACCAGCCTGGCATTCTGCAGGCTGGCGCGGTCGATGCCTGCATCGACGGATGTGCCCGGCTGATCGGGGTCTGCCGGCTCCTCACCGGCCCCGCCTGTGGCAAACTCCCAGTTGACCGCGCCGTCGGCCCGGCGCTCCAGCAGCACGTCAGCATCCACGAAGGAGATCTCCGCCACCTCCACCCGGCGCGACAGGAGGGGGGCCCATTTCACGACCCCGCGCAGGGCGCCCGCCTCAACCATGTTGTCGCGCGAAAATCCCTCTGGATTGGCCACGGTCACACCGTCGACCGAGGCTGCGATCTGCGGGAAGATCGAAAGATTGACCGCGCCCTCCACCGAGACATCGCGGCCAAGTGCCTGGGTGGCGGCCTGTTCGATCTGGCGTTTGTAGACTTCATTGGGCACCAGAAAAGGCACGACGGCCGCGACCACCAGAAGCACTGCCAGACCGATGCCGGAGAAGAGTAAGATGCGTTTCATGTCCTGCAGCGCTCCATCCTTGCGCCCAAGCTGCGCCATCCGCGGCCCTCTAGATGGGGAAGTTCGCGGCGCGCGAACAGGGGGGCGTATGCGCAATTTCGACTTTCACGCCTTGACCGCACATGAACACGGCAGTAATCAGCCGGCTCGCCTGATTAAGGCGGCCCATGCGCGGGTGTAGCTCAGTTGGTTAGAGTACCGGCCTGTCACGCCGGGGGTCGCGGGTTCGAGCCCCGTCACTCGCGCCATTGCTATCGCAATCTTTGCCGCATAACGCCCTGGAAGTGTTAATGATGGGTCGGGATGCGCTCGTCGAAAGCAGACGCCGCGCTCTGGAACGCCAGAGCGCTCGAATTCGTCGGTGGCGCTTCCCAACGCAGTGTCTGGAAAGCGGCGGATCACAGGCACAGGGCGGCTGTCTAGCGTGCCTTGTCTCAGGGCTTCGTCTATCGCCCTGTCGAAGAAATCGCCGCGCTGCCCGACATCGAAGAAATTGTGGCCCGGCTCAAAGCGACCGATCTTGGCAAGGCACCAACCGAAGCCAAAGCGGAAGCGCTGCTCGGCGGCGTGCCTGAGCCCGTCGACAAGACCACGGTGTCAGAAGCCTTCATGTTCCCCGTCTGCGTCCGGGGAACAGGGCCTGCCAGTGCGCCATCAGTTTTCTGTAAGCCGATGCATAATGGGCGAAATGGTCGGCCCGCGTGCGAAAGGCCTGCAACTGATCGGTGAACTCGGTAAATAAGTACGAAACGAAGACATCGTGTGGACCGAGCGGCGGCGCCACGAAAATGAGGGGACGAAATCAGTCGCCTTCTATGATCGGCTCGGCCATTTCAACACCGGGTTGATCATGGGACTGCCGCTTGCCACGCTGGCAGTCTTCTACCTCGACAAGCTTTATGCCGGCGCAGAAGCTTGTCGCCTCGCCTGGACGGGATGGACCTATCCGTAAACCCGAGGCCAGGCAGCGGTGCAAATCGGGTTCGAACCCGGGGCGCAGTCGAGGACAGTTTGAGGCCCGGTTTTGGTCGCTTCGGACTCTGGCCGCTGACGTCTCTTCTCGGGATGATCCCGCTGACCGCAATCGCGCATTTTGAGACATGAGGTTTGGGGATTGATCAGAGCTTTTTTGCCCATTGTTGCGGTTGATGTGATCGGGCGGATTGTCGGGTTGGGGCTCAAATGAGACGGTCGACCCAGGTTTGTTTTCTAGAAGCGGGACAGGCCTAAAATCGCTCGGGCCGGAGCACCTCAATCTCAGACAAATGCACCAAACCGGAATACTGTCCAAAGTACTTTTCGGCCACGTCATTGGCCACCTTCTCGGCCCTCTCGCGCTCGGTGA
>CAZVES010000083.1:9736-12917 GCA_964625835.1 uncultured Hyphomonadaceae bacterium | reverse complement strand
CCATGGGTGCTGGTGGTTTCGATGCGCGGGCTTTCGAAAATCCACTCCCCATTATGGGTCTGGAGCACGTCCGTGACGCGGCCCGCTGCGATATGGCCGCCTTTCACCAGTGCACCGAGGGCCCCTCTTTCAAGCAGTGCCTCGGCGGCGCGGCGTTGTCCGTCCACGGTCTCCACCGCTTTGCCCGTGAGGATTTCTGCTTCCGGCGCATTGGGGGTGACGAGGGCCGCGCCGGGGACCAGTGCGCTGGCCAGCGCCTCGATGGCTGGCACTTCCACGAGCCGGTCGCCGCTTGTGGCCACCATGACCGGGTCAACCACGCGATCAGCCCCGGGCGCCCAATGGGAGAGGCGCTCGGCCAGCGCCTCGATCAGCCGGGCATCGCCCAGCATGCCGGTCTTGATCGCATCCGCGCCTATGTCGGAGAGGCTGGTGTCCACCTGCGCCAGCACCACGGGCAGCGGGATGGGGAAGACGTCGGTGACGCCGGTCGTATTCTGGATCGCCAGCGCCGTGATCGCCGTCATGGCATAGCCGCCATTGGCCGTGATCGACTTGATGTCGGCCTGGATGCCGGCGCCGCCAGAATTGTCAGAACCGGCGATGACCATCACTCGCCCGCGCGGTTTGGGGCTCTTTTCAATGTCCATGGTCTGAACCTATGGCCGGTTGTGATCGAAACAATCCTGATCGGATCGAGATCTCGACAGACACTCAACCCGGCGGATGCCAGCCTTGCGGTATCTCCACGGGCACGGCCTCGGTGATGTTGAAATGGGCCACCACGCCGTCTCGCGAGCACTCGGCCACATGCAGGACCCGTCTTGAATTGGCCCAGTTCCGGTCGACCGAACAGGTGGTGGTCATCTCGCCCAGATAGTCGTTGCCGCAAAGCGGTGCAAAGGCGTCCCAGAAGGCACCCTTGGGCAGGCCCGGATCAGGCGAGGTGGAGGCGCCACCCGCCGCGAACGCTAGCCTGGCAGCAGACTATGCGAGGGGTTTGGCAAAAAACTTCAAGGGGCACCTCGTACCCGAAGCGCCCCTTGATTCAAGTCCTGAAATCGAGGCCCGGGTCAGGCCGGCTTGGGATCGCCCTCAAAGCCCTCTCCGCCGTCTTCGGCTTTCGGGCGCTTCTTGTCGATCACAGGCACAGCCGAGGCCGGACCGTCATCCTCATCGGAGATATCGGGACGGTCGGGTTTCTTGCCATTCAGGAGGTCGTTGATCTCCTCGCCGGTGAGCGTTTCATATTCCAGCAACCCTTCCGCGACCGCTTCCCATTGATCTCGATGGTCGGTCATGATGCGGCGGGCCTCGTCCATGCCGGTCTGCACCAGGCGGCGTACTTCTTCCTCAATCTTCTTCGAGGTCTCTTCCGACACGCTGGAGGACTGGACCAGTTGCTGGCCGAGAAACACCTCGCCCTGGTCCTCGCCATAGTCGACGGGTCCAATGGCATCTGACAGGCCCCAACGGGTCACCATGGCACGGGCCAGGCGTGTGGCCTGCTGGATGTCGCTGGCTGCGCCGGCGGTGACATTGTCCTCGCCGAAACGCAGTTCCTCTGCCACCCGGCCGCCCATCATGATGGCCAGTCGCGAGGTCATCTCGATCTTGGACATGGACAGCTTGTCGTCGGTCGGAAGCTGCATCACCATGCCGAGGGCGCGCCCGCGGGGAATGATGGTCGCCTTGTGGACCGGGTCGGCCTTGGGGACTTTCAGGGCGACAATGGCGTGGCCGGCCTCATGATAGGCGGTGAGTTCCTTCTCGCCCTCGGACATCACCATGGAGCGCCGTTCCGGGCCCATCATCACCTTGTCCTTGGCGTCCTCGAACTCCTTCATGGCCACCACGCGCTTGCCACGACGGGCCGCAAGCAGGGCCGCCTCGTTCACGAGGTTGGCAAGGTCTGCGCCGGAGAAACCGGGCGTGCCGCGCGCAATCGTCTTGGCGTTCACATCCTTGGCGATGGGCACATTGCGCATGTGCACTTTCAGGATCTTCTCGCGGCCGATGATGTCGGGATTGCCGACGGTGACCTGGCGGTCGAACCGGCCAGGACGCAGCAGCGCCGGGTCGAGAACGTCGGGCCGGTTGGTGGCCGCAATGAGGATAATGCCCTCATTGGTCTCGAAACCGTCCATCTCCACAAGGAGCTGGTTCAGGGTCTGCTCACGCTCGTCATTGCCGCCGCCCAGGCCGGCACCGCGCGAGCGGCCGACCGCGTCGATCTCGTCAATGAAGATGATGCATGGCGCAGACCGCTTGGCCTGCTCGAACATGTCGCGCACCCGCGAGGCACCCACGCCAACAAACATCTCCACAAAGTCCGAACCGGAGATGGTGAAGAAGGGCACATTGGCCTCGCCCGCCACGGCGCGCGCGATGAGCGTCTTGCCGGTTCCGGGCGGGCCGACCAGCAGGGCGCCCTTGGGGATCTTGCCGCCGAGGCGCTGGTACTTGGACGGATCTTTCAGGAATTCCACGATCTCCTGTAGCTCTTCCTTGGCCTCGTCCACGCCGGCCACGTCGTCAAAGGTCACGCGGCCATGCTTCTCTGTCAGCAGCCGGGCTTTCGACTTGCCAAAGCTCATCGCACCGCCGCGGCCACCGCCCTGCATCTGGCGCATCATGAAGAGGAAGAGACCCAGGATCAGCAGGACCGGGATCAGGTTGATGAAGATCGCACCGAGGGACGAGCCTTCATTGGATTCGAAGGTGACCTCTGCCCCGCTATCGGTGAGCTTATCGGGCAGGTTGAGGTCGAGCGCGGGCACTTCCGCGACAAAACGCGTGCCCGATGTGGTGGTGCCCGTGGCTTTCGTGCCCTTGATGGTCACGTCTTGCAGGCTGCCTGCTTCTGCCAGGTTGATCATTTCCGAATAGGTGATCTGGTCGGCACCACGCTCGGTAGTGTTGCCCTGCATGACGACCACCATGCCGATGATCAGAGCAGCGATGAGGCCCCAGATGGCCAAGTTCCGCATGTTCATGGAATGACTTTCACTTCTGTAACGACTTGAACCATAACATAGGGTGGCCGGATCAGGAAAACGACTCCCTATTCTGGCAAGACGTGCGACAGGCGGGGCAATTGCCTCCAGATTGAGCAGACATGTCGCAGCCGCGGTTCCACCAAAGAAGTCCATTTCTCAAATTCACCAGTAGGCAACCCCCT
>CAZVES010000083.1:5608-9636 GCA_964625835.1 uncultured Hyphomonadaceae bacterium | reverse complement strand
CGCGGCATCTGTGCCTTTCCGGCGGCCGCCTGCACCAGCCAGCCCAGTATGCGCAATGCGCGTTCCTCGTTCAGTCCTGTCGGGTCGAAATCGAGACTCGCATCGGGATAAAATGTGACCCGACTTTCGATCGCCTTGGCGAGCTGTGCCTGCTCGGCCTGTCTCAGGATCGCCAGCCGGGGCAGCATCCGGCCGATCCGCTTGCGCACAATGGCGTTTTCGCGCAGTCGATTGCGCAATCTCACACGCTCATAGTCTTCGTTGTCATTGGTCGGATCATCGATCCAGTCCTGGCCGCGCGAAACCAGCCAGTCGCGCAAGACTTGCCGCGGCTCACCCAGGAGCGGACGTACAAGCGTCAGGCCCCGCCCTTCTGGCCAGGCCGGCGATGGCGAGAGCCGGTCCATTGCCCCAAGGCCATACCATCCCGACCCCCTGCCGGCGCGCATAAGGAAGGTCTCAACCTGATCATCATGGGTGTGGCCCAGAAGGAGGTGGGCAAGCCCCTTCTGGGCGCAGGACTCGGCCAGCAGCGTATGGCGAGCCTTGCGCGCACGACGCGCGGACGGTGTGCCAGGGTCTGCCATCAGGACATCACAGGGCAGGCCAAGCCGTGCCGAAGACGCCGCCACAAACCGCGTTTCTGCTGGACTCTCCGGGCGCAAGCCGTGGTCCACCGTGAAAACATGTAACTTCAGCCCCCTCCCGGCGGCCCAGTCAGACGCCATAAGGAGCAATGCCAGGGAATCGCCGCCCCCGGAGACAGCCAGTCCAATTGTGTCGCGAAACGGTTTCGGCCCGGCCTGGTCGATCCAGGCATCCAGCCAGGCGTGAACCCGCTGTGAAACGCAGTGAACCTCCCGGTCAGCCGTCACAGCCGGAACGGGTGCGTTCGACCGCGGCCAGGTTTCGCGTGACGCCCGACGCGTCGGGATAGCGCGCCGGCAGCGCATCCAGCGCCGCGCAGGCGCGTGTGGAATCCCCCACAAGACGCATCGATCGGGCCAGCTTGACGAGGGCATCTGCCGCGCGCGGGTCATCGGGATAGGCGCGGATCATCTCTGTGTAGGCCTGGCCGGATGCGGCATACTCTTCCTGCTGGTAGAGAACCTCGCCAAGCCAGTATTGCGCCTCGCCGGCCTGCGGGTCATTCCCAAATTTGGCGAGGAACTCCGAAAACGCTTCCTCAGCGCCAGCATAATCGAATTGCAGCAGGCGCGCCTTGGCTTCGGCAAAAAGCGGGCCCGCCTCGCCAGGCAGCTCCGTTGCCGAGATCGTGCCAAGCGAGCCGGTCTGGACCGGCTGCGGCGCGGTTTCCGAAACTTCAGCGCTTTCCGTCTCCGCCTCGCGCGTCTCGTCAGCCGATGAGGTGGTCGAACCCGTGGTGCTGGAAATCACCCGGCGCGTGACCGTGCCATCGGCATTGCGCACCATAATGGTCTGTCCGCCGGCCTGGGTGCCGACATTCGCCACCCGTTCATTCATCGACTCCATGCGCCGATCGAGCGTGTCGAGACGGGCTTCAATGGCCTTCAGCGCTTCGCCAATCGCCTTGTCGTCACCCTGCATGCGGTTGATCTCGTCGCGGGTCTGGCCGAGCAGGAACTCCAGCGTTTCGATCTTACCGGTCAGCTGGGCCACTTCGCGCTGCATGTCGCCAATCTGAAGCCGCAGTTCCGCATTCGTGCGCTGCAATTGTTCTGTCTGGGAGGCGAGGGACTGGCTGGTCACGCCCTGGCGGATGGGAGCGGACTGGGAGAAAGCCGGCGCGGCGATAACAAGGCCGGCGCAGGCGGAAGCGATCATGAAACGAAACATTGGCATGGTTCTGAATAAGACTGCGGCCGGGGCCAAATTATGGCAGCCCGGCCGCATTGTGTAGTTCAAGTTGATGTTTCTGACCTATCCCGTGGCACCAGAAATGATCTGGGTGAAACCGTTGCGGTTCTGGGCCCAGGCCTGCTCATTGGAGCCCGCCGCGAGGGGACGCTCCTTGCCATAGGAAATGGTCTCGATCCGGGCCGGATCGATGCCCTGGCTGACCAGGAAGTCCTTTACAGTGGCGGCGCGGCGCTCACCCAGGGCGAGGTTGTACTCGCGGGTGCCACGCTCATCGCAGTTGCCGGCAACGAGGATGCGGGTTTGCGGGTAGGATTGCAGCCAGGCAGCCTGGCGCATCAGGATTTCGCGGTCATCGCCATCCAGGCGCGACTGGTCGAGATCGAAGTAGACCCGCTCGCCGACATTGACCCGGAAGTCTTCGATTGTTCCGGGAGGCGGACCGGTGAAGCGCTCCGGCTGCGGAGCCGGCTTGACTGGCGGCGGGACGACCGGTGCCGTGTTCTCCGGTTCGGGTGCCGGGGCCGGCGCCGGGGCTGGCGCGGGGGCCGGCTCAGGCTCGGGCGCCGAGGCACATGCTGCCAGGGACACGAGAACGCCGGTTGCCACGGCGGTTTTAAGGAATGTCTTCATGACTGAACGCTCCAAGATGTTCTGCCTCCAAATTTGATACACGCCATACTCGCTGAGCTTGTCAACTTCATGACGGCCGAATGTTTAGAAGGCGTTTCCATTTTTATCCACAAGGTGTTGCGCTTCTGCCTCGCTTTTCTGGCGAAATTACACGCCTGAACTCCCCCTAACGATCCAGGAGAGGCGACCAGGCCGGGTCGGACGCGTCCGTTGGCGTCACGATCTGGCGCTCATTGCGTCCGGTGAGGTCCACCGACCAGAGTTTTGGACCAGATCCCGGCTGGTTCTCGCGGAAAAAGGCGATCACCCGGCCGTTCGGCGACCAGGTTGGCCCTTCATCGAGGTAGGATTCGGTCAGCAAGCGCTCACCGCGTCCGTCGACGCCGATCACGCCGATGTAGAAACGGCCCTGCAGTTGCTTGGTGAACGCGATCAGGTCACCGCGCGGGCTCCACACCGGGGTCGAGTAGCGTCCACGCTCGAATGTGATGCGACAGGCGGTGTCGCGCCCGCCCGACGGGCAGGTGCGCGGGCTGCCATCGGTGTTCATCACATAGAGCTGCGGGCTGCCGCCACGGTCGGAGTTGAACACGATGGAACGGCCATCCGGGCTCATGGAAGGGGACACATCAATCGCGGGATGGTCGGTCAGGCGGCGCGACTGGCGCGTGCGCAGGTCCATGACATAAAGGTCGGAATTGCCGTTTTCGGCCTGGGAGAACAGGACGCTCGATCCGTCTGGCGAGAATCGCGGCGCAAAGGTCATGCCGGAAAAGTCGCCAAGGACTTCCTGGCGCTCGGTTTCGATGTTGAACAGGTAGACCCGGGCCTGCCCGCCCTCATAGGACATGTAGGTGATTTCCTGGTCCGATGTCGAAAAGCGCGGCGTCAGGATGGTGTGCACCCCGGAGGTGAGTTCGCGGTAATTGGCACCATCCTGGTCCATGATCGCCAGTTTCTTCACCCGCGCGGTTTTCGGGCCACTCTCGGCAATGAAAACGATACGCGTGTTGAGATAGCCGTCTTCGCCGGTCAGCCGGGTGTAGATGCGATCTGCGATCTGGTGGGCCGCAGCGCGCCAGTTTGTCGGCGCGGTCGCCCCCTGGTAGCCCGGCTTTCCGTCGAGCCTGTAGAGCTCGCCGCCATTGATGTCCCACAGGCGTGCTGAAACAAGGACGCGGCCATCGTCGAGAATGTCCACCTCGCCGACCACGAGGCCGTCAGCGCCGATCACGCGCCAGTCGGCAAAGCGCGGCTCCACATTGATGTCGAGGTCGCGCTGGATGAAGGCCTGCTCGTTGGAAAGGTCGAAAAGCCCCGTCAGGCGCAGGTCGTTGCGCACGACCTCGGTGATCTGCTCGGCATAGTCTTGCGCTTCGGGCGTGGCCGCGCGGAATGCCGGCACTGCGATGGGATAGGGCTTGAAGGTGCCGTCGCCCAAATTGACCACGGCCTGGGCATGGGCCGCCCCGAGGGGAGCCAGGACAGGCATTACCAGAACGGCCAGCGCCGTCATAAGTCGTTTCAACATGGGATCGTGCACTCCTTGATGCGTT
>CAZVES010000083.1:0-5508 GCA_964625835.1 uncultured Hyphomonadaceae bacterium | reverse complement strand
GGGCCGAGATTCAATGTCACCTCGTCCCACTCGTCATAATACTGCGCAGCCCCATCGGGCAGGCGGTAGGGCGAACACTTTCGCGCCGCCCGCAGGGCCCGCTCGATGGCCACGCCCATGGCCCGGTCACCGATCGGCGCGCGGCGCGGCTCGATCAGTGTCGGCCCCGACTTGATGGTGCCATCGCGGTTCAGCGTCATCTTGAAGGTGACATTCAGCCGTTCGGGATTGGGCAGGTCATCGACATCGTCCCAGCAGATGAAGAGCTGCTGTGTCAGCAGGGATTCCACGCGCGCAGTGTTGCCGGTGCGCTCGCCCGCGCCGCGCCGGGCCTCGCTGCGTGTGGGCTGCTCGTCGCTGAGTGTTTCCGGCGACGGTGCCGCAGCCTGGCGCTGTGGCGGCTCGCGGGGGGTGCGGTCGAACAGGTTGTCCGCATCGCCCAGAATGCCGGCCAGGGGGTCCTCGGGCGCCTCGGCCAGTACAGGGCGGTCATCGACAGGTTCAGGCTCCTCCTCGGGCGCGGCCGGTTCGGGCTCCGGGTCTGGTGCAGGCTCGGGCTCAGGCTCGGGCGGGGCCGGGACGCTGGCGGCCTCATCCTCCGGGACCGGCTCTGGATCCGGCTCGGGCTCATCGGGGGGGATTGTGTCAAGGTCTTCGAGAAACTCTTCAAGGGGCGGCGGCGCTTCCGGTTCAGGCTCGGGCGCATCCCGCTCGACCCGTGGCGCGACATTGGTGATCTCCGACACCGAAACGATCTCGATGGGAACCACTACGGACGGCACGCTGACATCGCGCGCCATGGTCGGCAGCACGATCGCGCCCGCGCCGATGATGGCCGCATGGAGGACAAGGGAGGCAGGCAGTCCGCGCAGCATGAGCTCGCCTCAGCCCCCCTGCCCGGTTGGCAGCTGCGTGATGTAGGCGACCTTGGTGAAGCCGGCCGTCCTGATGAGGGCGGTCACGTCCATCACCTCGCCATGGCTGAGCTCGGTGTCGGCCTTGATGTAGATCTGCTCGTCATAGCCTTCGCCGGTGATCGCGACGAGCTGGCTGATCAGGTCCTCGCGGGCCACTTCGTTCTGCTCGTTCAGGAAAATGCGCCCATCGCGCGTCAGGGTGACCGACAGGGGCTGGGCCTGGGTGTCTGCGAGGGCATCGGACTGGGTCTGGGGCAGGTTCACTTCCTCGCCGCGCACCAGAAGCGGCGCGGTGATCATGAACACGATCAGGAGCACGAGCATCACGTCGACGAAGGGCGTGACATTGATTTCAGCGTTGAAGGTGCGCCGCCCCCGCGCGCCCTGCCCGCCGCCGAGTTGAATGGCCATCGCTATTGCCCCTGCGTTTCAGAGGCCCTGCGCGACAGGCGCACCAGGACATCCTGGGAGAACGCGTCGAGCTGGTCGGCCAGCTTGTTCAGGTCAGCGGAGAACTTGTTGTAGAAGATCACGGCCGGAATGGCGGCCACCAGGCCGAGCCCGGTGGCAAACAGGGCCTCGGCGATGGGCCCGGCCACGGTCCCGAGGCTGGTGTCCTGCTGTTCGGCGATGTTCAGGAAGGCATTCATGATGCCCCAGACCGTGCCGAACAGGCCGATGAAGGGCGAGGCCGAACCAATGGAGGCGAGCACGCCAAGCCCGCCGGACTGGCGCCCGACTTCACGGTCCACCGCAGCGCGCATGGAGCGTTCGGCCCGCGCCACCACCTCGCCGGGATGGCCGCCGATGCCACGGCGCACATCATTCCATTCCCGCGAGATCGAGCTGAAAACCCGCGCAGCGGCGTCATCGCCAACGCCGGGGCGCGCTTCGACCTCATCGAGCCGGCCGGACCAGAAGGCCTCTTCATAATCGGCCGCCTTGCGGCGCGCGCTGCCCAGGGCAAAAAGCTTCTCGAAAATGATGGCCCAGGACCAGAGGCTGGCAATCACGAGCAGCACCAGGACAGCCTGGACGATGATATCGGCTTTCAGCAGCAAACCAAGCAGGGAAAACTCCGAATCAGTCGCGATTGGCGCGATGGCCCCTGTGGCCGCAGCCAGCACGTCACTCGTCATTGATAACCTCTTTCACTCTGGGAGCGCCCCGAATTTGAAGTGTCACCGGCGCATCGGGAGATGTTCGCACCCCGGCGTCTTGGCGAGAAAACTTGACCAAATCGCGGCAACCCCGAAGCTGTGTACACTCGTTAATGGGCTAGCGGGATTTCGTTAAGCCTTTCTGGCAGTCCCGGTTGCCCGGCGCCAGTCAGTCGCCCTGGACCAGACCGGCCAGCTTGTCGACGATCTCCGGAAGGGGGCGCCGCGGGCGGCCATCGCCGTGAATCTGCACCGCCGTGATCTCCACCCCGGCAATCAGTTCGTCGCCGCGCCAGCATTGCTGGGAGAACAGGATCTTCGCGCCCTTCGTGCCGCGATAACTGGTCACGATGTCCAGCTGGTCGTCGATCCTGGCCGCATTCCTGAAATCGATCTCGGCGCGGATGATGGTGAAGGCGGCCGGGTCCTCGCGCTCCAGCAGGGAGCTGTGGGAGACGCCGGCGTCGCGCAGGAAGTCGCTGCGCCCACGTTCGAAGAAGCGCAGGTAATTGGCGTGGTACACCATGCCTGTAAAATCCGTGTCCTCATAATAGACACGCACGCGCTTCCAGTGGCGGCCCTGATCGTCGAAAGGATTGGCGTCGGGTTGTGGTCTGGTCATGCCGTTGTGTTTACGCGCCGTGCGTCGCTGCGTCATCTCCCGGTTCAGCCTTTTCGCGCGATTCAACTCGTGGCAGAGAATGGCGATGATCCCCGATCCGAACACGGTCACTGACGTCACGGAGAACGACCCGGCGCCGTCCGGGCTGCCTGACATGACAGGGCGCACAATCCTTCAGGTGATCCCGGAACTCGGTGCCGGCGGGGCCGAGCGCACCGTGCTGGAGATGGCCGAAGCCATCCTGGCGGCCGGCGGGCGCGCGCTTGTCGTCAGCTCCGGCGGTCGGCTGGTGGACGATCTGGAAGCCCTCGGCGCGATGCACATCCGGTTCAACGTGAAAACCAAGAACCCGATCGCGCTGCGCTCGAATGCGTCCCGGCTGGTCCGCCTGATCGGGGAGCACGGGGTCGACATTGTACATGCCCGCTCTCGCGCGCCGGCCTGGTCAGCCTACTGGGCGACCCGGCGCACTGGCACGGCCTTCGTGACCACCTATCACGGCGCCTATTCGGCCCGGGGCCGGCTCAAGCGCGCTTACAATGGGGTCATGGCGAAAGGCGACCGCGTCATCGCCAACTCACAATGGACCGCGGCCCATGTGCGCGCCGAGCATGGCGTGGGCCACGACCGCCTCGTCACCATTCCGCGCGGCGTCGACCTGATGGCCTTCCGCCGCGAAGCGGTGAGCGAGGAGCGGGTGGCTGCCCAGCGCAATGCCTGGCAGCTCGACCTGCCCGATGACGGCCTGGTCCTGCTGCTGCCGGGGCGGATGACAGACTGGAAGGGACAGGGTCTCGCCCTGGAGGCGATTTCCCTCCTGTCGCCGGAGGAACTGCAGCGGATCAACCTGGTGATGCTGGGCGATGCCCAGGGCCGCAGCGACTATGTCGAAACCCTGATTCATAACGCAAAGGCGAGGAATATTAACCAGAAAGTCAGGTTCATGCCCCACACGAGGGACATGCCCGCCGCCTATCTCGCCAGTGACATCGTGATTGCCCCGTCCACGCGACCGGAAGCTTTCGGACGCACGGCGGCGGAAGCGTCTGCCATGGGTCGGCCTGTGATTGCCGCAGACCATGGCGGCGCCCGCGAGACCGTTGTGGAAGGCGAAACCGGAAGCCGCTTTGCCCCTGGCGATGCCTCCGGCCTGGCCGCCGCCTTGCGCGCCCTGATGTCGGTCGGCCCCCAGGCCCGCGCCGCCATGGGCGAGGCCGGGCGCGCGCACATATCTGCAAATTATTCCAAACGGGGGCTGCAAGTCGCCACGCTTCAGGTATACTCCGACCTGCTGGGCAGGGCGCAGGCAAGAGTGTAGTTGAACATGCAAGACTCCCAGCAGGCCCGGAAGCCTGAAAACCCTGGTGCATCTGCCAAGGAAATCCTGATCGTCAGGCAGGGCGATCTTCGAGGGTTTTTCCTGGCCCTTGGCGCGCTCGAAACGTTGCGCCGGGCCCATCCCCGCGCAAGGATCACGCTTGTGGTGTCGCCGGACACCGAAGCTTTCGCCAAGCTTTGCCCCTTCGCCGACGAGGTGGTCTGCGACCTTGAACACGACGACAAGCGCCGCCGCGCCGCGCGCATGACGCTCTTGCGGCGCACGCCGTTCGACATGGTCTACGACCTGGATGGCGACATTCGCAGCGAAACCCTGCTGCGCGGGCTCAAGCCGCGCTTTGGCAGCGGCCCGGCCTCCAGCGGGCCAACGCCCAGCGCCACGTTTTCCTCCGCCTCAAAGCCCGGCACGGTGAGCGAGATCCAGAGACTTTCCGGCCAGCTTATCCTTGCCGGTGTGGAGTTCTCGCGCCTGCCTGAACCGGGCCTGGCCTGGGTGCACCACAAGCTGGGTCACCCGCCCCGGCTCACGCCTGAGTATTTCGGCATTTCCGGCCGGTTTGCCCTGGTCTCACTGACCAGCGAGGAGACTGACCCGGACCTTCACTGGCCACAGCCCTCCGTGTCCGCACTGTGCAAGGCGCTGGCCGGTTCCGGCATCACGCCGGTGCTGACAGGCGAGCGCGGATCCGGCAGTGTGGCCCAGTCGGTGGAGATGGCGATACGCGATGCCAAGAACATTGTCGCGCGCGCCGATGCCGCCCAGCTTGTGAGCCTGGCTGGCGCCGCAGACTTCGTGATCGGGCCGGACAGCGCCGCGATCCAGGCCGCCGGCATCCTCGGCACACCCTGCCTCGTCCTCGCCACCACGAAAACGGCCCGCAAAGGGATGGATGCCCCCTATAGTTCGGAATTCATCACCGTGCATGCCGGCAGGATCGCCGACATCAAGGCCGACACGCTTTGGCAGACCTTGATCTGCTGGCAACGGGCCGGGGTCGCCAAAAAGCTTGAAGAACCGCCCGCAAATCGGCATATTGCAGTCTGAGATGACAGCAAAAAAAGGAGTATTGTCATAGCTCGCAGACCCCATGCGGCCGCGCCGCAGAAGAAAACAGGCCCCCGGATCAACCGGGACATTCGCGCGGAAAAGGTCCTTCTGATCGACGAAGAGGGCGAAAAACAAGGCATCATGCCCCTCGGCGCGGCACTCGATGCAGCCCAGGAAGCGGGTCTGGACCTTGTTGAGGTATCTCCGAACCAGGAAGTGCCGGTTTGCAAGATTATCGACTATGGCAAGCTCAAGTTTGAAGAGCAGAAGAAGAAAGCCGCCGCGCGCAAGAAGCAGAAATCTGCTGATCTGAAAGAGATCAAGATGCGGCCCAACATCGACACCCATGACTACATGGTGAAGACAAAGTCGATGACACGCTTTTTCGAGGATGGCGACAAGGTAAAGGTCACCCTGCGCTTC
>CAZVES010000082.1:0-12965 GCA_964625835.1 uncultured Hyphomonadaceae bacterium | reverse complement strand
CCGACGCGGCGAGCTTCCCCGAAGAGGAAATCCGAGCGGAACTTGAGATACTGCGTGCCGGAAAGTCGGCTTAACGCAACCCGGCCTTGCCAATTCCCGGACTCGAAAAGCCGCCCCAGAGGTCGGATTTTTTTGGGAACCTGGGAAACAACCCCGCCTCAAACTCAGGCTGCAAGAAGCTCTGTCCAGCGGCTCTCCGCGCCATAGCCAAACCGCTCCATCAGCGCGCCGCAATGGGCTTCGAGTTGGGTAGCCTGCTCGGGTGTCCAGGCATGCCAGCGCGCGACCTTGTCGCCGCGATTGTTGACCTTTGTACCCCAAAGCTCGTGGTCGAAACGGGTTTCATAGGTGCGCCCATCATGGGTCGCCACAAAGTCGATGAGCTCGCGTATATTCCTGTCGTCATCGGTCATGAACAAGTCTTCGAACCGGTACAGGCGGGTGTGCTCATCACGTTTTGCAAAGCTTGAAAGAGCACCGTTGATCACCTTCCAGTCCCAGCACAGACGCTCGAAGGCATCCATCGCGTCCCATTTGGCGGCCCATTCCAGGTCGCCGATCAATGCCGGTGTCAGGCGTTTGTGACCAAACATGGTCACGAAATCCCCGCTCGTGTGACGGCCTCCATGGTTGAGCCATGAGACGACCCAGTCGCGGGGGTCGCGCACAATCGCGACGATCCTGGCTGCCGGATAGGCCTTGCGCAATTGTGGCAGCACCCCGAACCACTGGGAATAGCTTTCCACCACGAGCGGAGCGTCGAGGCCCTGGAAATAGGCGTCGCGATGCCTGTGGATGGCATCCACAAGCCGGGCATCATCACAGGCGCCGGTCAGGTTTTTCTCGACCAGCAGGCGCACGCCCGTCAGGCCAAGAGCACGACCGATCAGCATGTGCCAGACGCCGAAATCGTTGATGCGTTTCATCAGCAGCCGGCGGCTTCGTTGCGTCACCACATCAGGTTCATGTACGGAAAAGGCTTCGGGAATGAGCTTTGAAAGGTTGTTGCCAAAGAACGTGGTACCTGTTCGCCCCCCGGAGACCACAAAGGCCAGGTCTTTTTCCATGTTAACTCCTGTTGTCTGGTTGTGATGTGAGGGACGAAGCCCCGAAAAGGGTCGAAAGCGCCAGTAGGGCGAGAAGGGCAGTCAGCCGGTCCAGCGCTGTGGCGACGAAGGCAATCGCAGACGGAAGGCCTACCAGCGGCGCCAGTGCGGCTGAAACCAGTTCGCGGACACCGAGGCCGGCCGGTACGATGGAGGCGGCAGAACCGAGCACACGCCCCACAGCAAAAATCGCTGCAATTTCGAAACCGACCGGCACGCCCAGCGCGACGAAGCACAACATCATGCGCAGGACAGACAAGAGAGTGAGCGCCGCTTTCACACCCAGGATACCGGCAAGAGCGAGGCGGTTCGAGCCGACCTGCAACAACAGGCCGATTCCAACGGGAAGGACTGTCAGGCCGATCAGGCAGGCCACCAGCCCCGTGTTGAAGGCGGGCCGAAGCAGGAAGCATCCTGCAAAGACAAGCGACAGGCCAAGCCACATCAGGGCGACGCCTATGGTAGCGATGCTCCCGGATCGGGCGGGCACATCGAGTGATTTCAGGCTGATGACGCGCACCGTAGCCGCCCCCGGAAGCGGCAGCATGTTGGCCGCGCTGCCAATGACGGTCACGCGCAGGGCGCGCCAGAAACCGAAACTGCGATTGAAAAGACGTGCCACGCATTCGGTCTCAAAGGCATTGAGCATCAGCATAACCGGGATGGCCACCACGGCAAGCATGACGAGGGGCCAGAACACGATCGCGAGGTCATTGAGGTTCAGCGACCACAGCGATGTCGCAAGGCCGCCGAGGAAGAAAACCGCCGCCAATGCCCAGAGAAAGGCCTGGATTCGGCGACTGCGTAGGATTTCACGGGCGCGCGAGACAGCTTCGTCCAACTCGCGGGAAATGCCGGTTTTGAGGGTGGTCGAGAAGCTCGTCATGAGCGGTCCAGTGCTGATAATTCGACCGTGTCGCTCGACACCGCCTTGTATACGGGTAGTTCGCCTCGGTAAAAGGCCGGTAAAGATGAAGAGTTGCAGGCCATGGGTTTCGCTTTGAGCACCACTGGAAGACCGGGTTGAACTTTCGCGATTTCAGCCTTCTTTTTGCGGTTTGCCTCGTTTGGGGGCTGAACATCGTGGTGACGCGGTGGGTGGTGGCCGATGCCGGCGTGCCGCCGATATTCTTCGCGGCGTTGCGCTTTTTCGGGATCGCGGCGCTGCTGTTCTGGTTCCTGCGCCCGGTCCCGCGCCAGTTCGGCCGGCTGTTTGCCATCGCCATGTGCATCGGCGCGGCCCACTTCACCTTCCTGTTTCTGGGGCTGGCCAATGCCGAGGCCTCGGCGGTGGCCGTGGTCGGCCAACTCGGTGTGCCGATCTCCACGCTGATGAGCATGGCCTTCCTGGGTGAGACGGTGGGCTGGCGGCGCGGGCTCGGCATCATGCTGGCCTTCGCCGGCAGCCTGCTGATCGCCGTGGATCCGGATGGGTTCAGCCTGTCGATTGGCCTTATCTATGTGGTCGTTTCCGCATTCATCGGTGCGGCAGGCGGCATCATGATGAAGCAGATCGAGCCCATGCCGGCCCTGCGGATGCAGGCCTGGGTGGGCGGGCTCTCCTTCCTGCCGCTGTTTGCCCTGTCGGCGGTCATGGAAAGCGGGCAACTGGCCGCGTTTTCGGCGGGCGGAGCCGGGGTCTGGGCGGCGACCCTGTTTGCCGTTGTCGGCGTGTCGATCTTTGGCCATGGCAGCTTCTACACGCTGATCAAGCGTTACGACGTGTCGCTGATTTCGCCGCTGACACTGATGACGCCCATCTGGGGGGTGGTGTTCGGTATCGTCCTCTTGGGCGAGGACCTCACCCTGCGCCTGATCGTCGGCGCGGTGATTTCGCTCGGCGGGGTCTTCGTGATCGCCGTGCGCCGCAATGCCAAGATGCCCGAGGCAGCACTAGTCAAGAAACTCGGAGGTCCCGGCGCGTGAGACTGATTTGCAAGCCGTCACCGAACTTCAATGACCGCCGCCACCGGCTGGACATGCTGGTGCTGCACTACACCGGCATGGAGACCGGCGCGGCGGCCGAGGCGCGCCTCTGCGACCCGGTGGCGGAAGTGTCGGCCCACTATTTGGTGCGCGAGGATGGTGTGGTGGTTCAGATGGTGGCCGAGGGCAAGCGCGCCTGGCATGCCGGCGTGGCCCAATGGCAGGGCGACACCGACCTGAATTCGCGCTCGATCGGCATCGAGATCGTCAATGGCGGCCACGACTTTCCGCTGCCCGATGGGCGCCTGCCGCCTTTCCCCGATATCCAGATCGCCGCAGTGACCAGCCTTTGCCAGGCCATTCTGGCGCGCCATGACATTCCCCAGACGCGGATCGTCGGTCATTCCGACATTGCGCCGGACCGGAAGGCCGATCCCGGCGAGCATTTTCCCTGGCAGGCGCTCGCTCGGCACGGCATCGGGATCTGGCCCACGCGCGCGCCAAACCTGGCGGGTGGTGTCGCGCGCGGCAAGGGGCTGGAGCGCGGTGAGGTGAGCGAAGCAGTGGCGCGCATGGCCCGCATGCTGGGCGAGATCGGCTATGCCATCGAGCCGAGCGAACATTATGACAAGCACACTGAAGACGTGGTGCGCGCCTTCCAGCGGCGCTGGCGGCCCAGCCAGGTCACCGGGCAGGCGGACCTGTCCTGCCTGGCCACCCTGGACACAGTTCACGCGCTCTATGGCTCAGCGGGGTCGCCCGAAGCATAGGCTTTGGTCCATTCGGCGGCCAGGGCCGCGCCGAGCAGGAGCGCCATGACCGACAGGGTGAGCCAGATGAACCCCAGGATGACGGATGCCAGCGCGCCATAGAGCGTGTCGAGCGCGGACAGGCGCAGGTAGAGCTGGAACGCCCAGGTCAGGCCGAGCCAGGCCAGCGCGCCGGTCGCTGCGCCAGCGGCAATGGCCCGGGCGCTGAAGCCGTGTCCGCGAAGACTGAGCGCGATGAGCAGGTAGAACACGGCAAAGCTCGCAATCCATTTCGTGATCCAGAGCGTGGAAGCTAGGGCGGCAATCTGGCCGGCAAACCGGCCGGCCTCGCCGGCATCACCCTGCTGGAAGATCGTCACGACAAGCTGGGCCGCACCAAGCGTCCAGACCAGCAGGATCAGCGCCGCGGTCATCGCCAGCGACACGCCCTGAAAGCCGATCAGACCGCCGCGCCGCTCGGTTTCGGTGATCATCCGGATTCCGGTGATCACGGCCTTGGCCCCGGAAATGGCCGTGATGGCAACGACAATGATGGCGACAACGGCGCGAAAGGTGAGCCCCTGGGGGGTCAGCGCGGCAATGATGTTGACTTCATCCCCATCCAGCGGGGCCACGTTCGTGGCCAGCATCTGTTCGATCGAGCCGGCGATCTGCGAAGAGATTTCAGCCGGAAGAATGGCGATCAGCAAAGTCAGCGTCAGGTAGATGAGCGGAAAGATCGAGAACAGCGCGTAGAAGGCAATCCCGCCCGAGACGATGCGCACCTGGGGCTGCGACAGGCGCACAATGGCGCGCCAGAGCGGGCGCCAGGCCCATTTTGCCGGCAGCTTCCAGCCGCGCTTTGTCTCCTCGCCTGCGGTTGCCATGCTTCAGCCTGTCTCGATTCCTGCGCTTTTGCGCTATATAGTGATGGGTGACCAGATGGCCGGGCAGCCGCGCATTTTTATGCGAGGAAAGTCCGGGCTCCATGGAAACAGGGCGGCGGGTAATGCCCGCCCGGCGCGAGCCGAGGGAAAGTGCCACAGAGAGCAGACCGCCGGGCCTTCGGGCCAGGTAAGGGTGAAAGGGTGGGGTAAGAGCCCACCGCGGGGCTGGCAACAGTCCCGGCATGGTAAACCCCGCCTGGAGCAAGGCCAAATAGGGGGCGCACATGGGCCGTTTCCAGCCCGCGCCCCGGGTGCGCTGCACGAGGCACGCTGCGAGGCGTGTCCCAGATGAATGGCTGCCACCCCTTTCAGGGGAACAGAACCCGGCTTACAGGCCATCTGGTCACAACATCTCCTTGTATTCGTAAAGTATTCGCCTGAATTCGCACACGTGACAGGTGTGCGCGCCGCTAGGCAGGGGGGTCGGGACCTGCTAGCGTACTCATCACAAATGCGTGAGGGGAGAGATTCATGCGTGTAAATTACTGGATTGCGCTGCTGAGCACAGCGCTGTGTTTATGGTCCGGCCAGCCGGGCCCCGCCCTGGCCCAGGATGCCGGCAATTCCTGCGAGTTTGCCAATGATGGCGATTGCGACGAGCCGATGCTCTGCGCCATCGACACCGACCAGAACGACTGTGGCGGACCCGCTGCCCAGCGCGGTCCGAACTCCTGCCAGTTCGCAAATGATGGCGAGTGCGATGAGCCGGACCTCTGCGTACTGGGTACCGATTCGGCCGATTGTGATGGCACCGCTGCGCCCGCGGGTCCGAATTCGTGCCAGTTCGCCAATGATGGCGAATGCGACGAGCCCGACCTCTGCTTGGTCGGCACCGACTCCAATGACTGCTCAGGCGTGACGCCCATCTCCGGCGGCTGCGCGTGGACCAATGACGGCCAGTGTGACGAACCCGATGGCTGCGCGCCCGGAACCGATGTCGCCGACTGCCGCGACGAGGTCGCCAACAGCTGCGACACTGCCCGCAATGGCGAATGCGACGAGCCCGCCGACTGCGAAATGGGCACGGACACGGCAGACTGCGCTCCGCTGCGCGCCGAGGGTCAGGGTCCTGACCGCTGCCGCTGGGCCAATGACGGCGAGTGCGACGAGCCGAGCCTCTGCCTGCCGGGAACGGACACCACAGACTGCTCCATGCCGGTCGACACCGGGCCGAACAGCTGTGAGTGGGCCAATGATGGCGAGTGCGATGAGCCGGACCTCTGTGCAGCAGGTACCGACAGCAATGACTGCGAGGGCATCGACACAAGCGGCCCTGACAGCTGCATGTTCGCCAATGATGGCGAATGCGACGAGCCCGATCTCTGCCCGACTGGCACAGATACGTCCGACTGCCAGGCTGGCGGCGGCGCAACGACAATCCCTGCCGGGGCGGACAATTCCTGCCGCTGGGCCAATGATGGGGAATGTGACGAGCCAGACCTGTGTGCGGTCGGCACGGACATGAATGATTGCTATGGCATAGGCGGCCCTGACAGTTGTATCTTTGCCAATGACGGTGAGTGCGACGAGCCAGACCTCTGCTCGCCCGGCACCGACACGAGCGATTGCGGCGGCTGATCGGTCGTTGCAGGCTTGACGAAGACGAGCGCGCCCCGGTTGCCTGCCGGGGCGCTTTCATTTCAACTGCGCTGAAAGCGAGGAGACATCCATGATCAAGGTTCACCATTTGCGCGTCGGCCGCTCGGTCTTCACGGTCTGGCTGCTGGAGGAGATGGGGCTCGACTATGAGCTTGAGATCTATGTCCGCAACGAGATGGGCCGCGCGCCGCCCGAGCTGAAAGAGGCCCACCCACTGGGCAAAAGCCCGGTGATCGACTTCGGTGACCTGGTCCTTGCCGAATCCGGCGCGATCGCCGCCTATCTGGTGGACAATCATGACCCTGAACACCGGTTCGCACCACCCCAAACTGACCGCCTCGCGCGGGCCAGGTGGAACCAGTGGCTCGCCTATAGTGAGGCTTCGGCCTTCGCGCCTCTGCTGTTCAAGCTGCTGCTCGCGCGCGAAGAGCCCAAGCCGCCAGTGATCAGCGCCTTTGCCGCCGGCGAAGTGGCGCTTCATCTCGGCTATATGCAGGACAGCCTCGGCGATCAGGCCTTCATCATGGGTGAGCGCCTGCAGGCACCCGATATCGGCTTCACCTATATCTGCCAGATGGCCGAGCGGCTCGGCGAGCTTGGCCCCTATCCGTATCTGAAAGCCTATATGGACCGCAACCTCGCCCGGCCCGCCTTCCAGCGCGCCCTCGAGCGCACGGGCGGTTAGCAGAGATTTCGCCCTGCGCGCTCATCGTTTTGTCAACGCTCTGGTGCAATAGACCGGCATGAGCAAATCGTGGGACGAGATCGAACAGGTCGACGGCTTTGGCGGCATACGGGCTCTGGTGGAGCGTGAAATCCTGCCGGGCCTTGAGGGTGTCGTCTCGGAGCGGACCGACAAGCATGGCCAGCCCAAGGGCATGCAGTCCATTGTGTCTGGCGCATTCGCTGCGTTCGGCTTCCTGTTTCTGATACCGTTCTTCCTGCTGCCAGACACGTTTCTAGGTGTGCTGGCGCGTTTCATCCTTTTCCCGGTCTTGTTTCTCGGCACGATCGTGGCCGCGCTGTGGCTGAACCGGAAGAAGCTGACCGAATACCTCCTGCGTGCCCATGGCCGCTTCCAGGCGCGCAGCGAGGTCCTTTCCCGGGTCGCCGGCCATCTGGGGCTCTCCTATGTCGCCAATCCTGGCAACCGCCCTGCGGCCCTGGACTGGCTGGCCGGCCAATCCTGGGTGCCGCCGGAGCTGCGCGAAGCCGCTCAGACCGTGGGAGGCACCGGCGAAATGGCCGAAGCCGTGGGCGTCGTCCGCGACAGTGGCCTGCTGCAGGGCAGTGTCGTCGTGATCGGCACCGATGAGCAGAAAGCGCAGTATGAAGAGCAGCTCACTGCCAGCATGCATTTCGAGGATGGCTTCCACGGCGTGCGTGGCGGCATCACCTTTGACATTCTCGAATGGAAAGAGAGCCAGGGCGAAGACACCACCATCTACCATCTGATCATTGTCCTGAAAGCGCCGCGCCGCAGCCAGGGCATCATCCAGCTGAAGTCGCGCAAGGCTGCATGGTGGCGCGCGCCGGGCGACAGGCCGATGCAGAAGGTGCGCGTTGGCCCCGATGAGTTTCGCGATGATTATGAGGTGCGCGCCGATGACCAGGTCGAGGCCCACGCCTTGTTTGACCCTGCCGTTGTGGCGCGGATGATCGACATCACCCACAGCGACGCCTTCCGCTCCATTGCCATGGACGACCGGCTGGTCTTCGATGTGGCGGGTGAGGACCGTTTCGCCGTACTCGACCCCGCGACGGGGGCCTGGAGTGAGGAAAGCCTTCGCAAGGGTGTGGGTGAGATTGCCGAGGCCCTGGCGCTTGTCGATGCCCTGGCCGAGGCTTTCCGCGTACGAAAAAGCCCCGCCGACTGACCCGGCGGGGCTGAATTCCAGGACTGAAGAAGGTTTCGCCTAGGCCGCGTTTGCGCCGAGGACGGCTTTCACCTCCAGGAATTCCTCAAGCCCATGGGAGCCCCATTCGCGGCCGTTTCCGGACTGCTTGTAGCCGCCAAAGGGCGCATTCATGTCCGGGCCTGCGCCATTGACGACCACCTGGCCGGCCCTGATCTTCGCGGCGACCGCGCGCGCGTGGTCGAGGTTCTCCGACTGGACATATCCGGACAGGCCATATTCGGTGTCATTCGCCATCTCGATGGCCTGTTCCTCGCTTTCATAGTCGATCATCACCAGCACGGGACCGAAGATTTCCTCGCGGGCAATGGTCATTTCATTGGTGACATCGGCGAAAACGGTCGGACGGGCGAAGTATCCACGATTAAGCCCCTCCGGACGGCCCGGGCCACCGGCGACGAGGGTTGCGCCCTCTTCGATGCCCTTCTGGATCAGGTCCTGGACCTTCTGGTACTGGTTCGCGTTCGAGATCGGGCCGATGGCACCCTTGTCGGCCTCGCGCGGCATCTGCACCTTCACGCTTTCCGCGGTCGCCTTGGCGATGGCGACGGCCTCGTCATGCTTTTCGCGCGGGATGAACATGCGCGACGGCGCATTGCAGGACTGGCCCGAATTCATCATCATGGACATGACGCCGCCGCCCACGGCCTTCTTCATGTCGGCATCGGGCAAGACGATGTTTGGCGACTTGCCGCCAAGCTCCTGTGAGACGCGCTTGACCGTTGGCGCTGCGGCCTGGGCCACAAGGACGCCGGCGCGGGTGGAGCCGGTGAAGCTCATCATGTCGATGTCGGGATGGCCGGACATGTAGGCCCCCACGGTGGGGCCGTCGCCATTGACGAGGTTGAAAACGCCCTTCGGCACCCCGGCTTCGTGGAGGATTTCCGCCACGATCATGGCGTCCAGCGGCGCGATCTCGGAGGGCTTCAGCACCATGGTGCAGCCTGCCGCGATGGCCGGTGCGACCTTGCAGGCGATCTGGTTGGCCGGCCAGTTCCATGGCGTGATGAAACCGCACACGCCAATCGGTTCCTTGCGCAGGTAGAAACCGTCCTTTTCCTCTTCGAAGTCATAATTGCGCAGGATCTGGGCCATGGTGGCGTAGTGACCGAGCCCCACGGGTGCCTGGGCCGCATTGGCCAGCCACATGGGCGCGCCCATCTGGTCGGAGATGTTTTCGGCAATCTCGCCCATGCGGGCCTGGTAACCCGCGGCGATCTTGTCGAGCAGCCCGGCGCGGTATTCAACACTTGTGGCGGCAAACTCAGGGAAGGCGGCTTTTGCAGCCGCGACGGCCTTGTCCACATCGGCGTGAGATCCCAGCGAGATTTTCGCAAAGGGCTCCTCGGTGGCGGGGTTTTCCACGTCCAGCGTGCGTGGGGTTGCCGGATCGACCCACTCGCCGTTGATGTAGAACTGGAGATACTCTTTCATGGCCATGGCCTCCCTGGCGCTATCTGTTGCAGCTCTAGACAGTATAGGGACTGCAACCGCATTTGTCGCGGGGGTGCGTTGGGGAAGGCAGCCCTTTCAGAAATCGTAGGCGATGCCCTTGCGTTCCCAGTCGCCATACCGGGTCGGCTCGATGGTCTTGGGCCCGCCCGTCTCGCCTTCGCGCGCGGATTCGAGCGCGTCCAGCTCGGCCTTGCGTTCGGCCCGGCGCCGGTCGGCCTCTTCAAGGGCGCGCCGCGCCGCTTCTGGCAGGCTCTTGCGGCGTTCGGTTTCTTCTGGTGTGAGCTCACTCATGGGTTGAGGTCTTCCATTATCGATTACCGCTATCCATATAGGCCCTCAAGTCCCGGCGCAAAGACGATGCGCCAAAGTGTATGGAGTGACGAAACCCGATGGGAATGACGAAGACCTACATGCTGATGGCGGCGATGACAGCCATCTTTGTCGGTGTGGGATACCTGATCGGCGGTGCGGTGGGCATGGTGCTGGCCTTTGTCGTGGCTGCGGGAATGAACGTCTTTGCCTATTGGAACGCCGACAAGATCGTCTTGCGGATGCAGGGTGCGCGCGAGGTGACCGGCACGGAAAACAGCCCCGTCATCCGCACTTTCGTGTCCGACACACTGGCCCTGGCCGAGCATGCCGGAATGCCGGCACCAAAAATCTACATCATCGAAACGGCACAGCCCAACGCCTTCGCCACGGGCCGCAATCCGGAAAATGCAGCCGTGGCCGCAACGACGGGCCTTCTGTCCATGCTGACGCGCGAGGAAGTCGCCGGCGTGATGGCCCACGAACTGGCCCATGTGAAAAACCGCGACAGCCTGACCATGACCGTGACGGCCACCCTGGCCGGCGCCATCGGCATGCTCGCCAATTTCGCCCTCTTTTTTGGTGGCGGCCGCGAGCGCGGGGGCATGATCACGGCGATTGCCATCATGATCTTCGCGCCCATGGCCGCCAGCATTGTCCAGTTCGCCATTTCCCGCTCGCGCGAGTATGAGGCCGACCGGATCGGCGCGGAGATCTGCGGCAACCCGAAATGGCTCGCTTCGGCCCTGCATAAGATTGATCGCGGCGCACGCAGCCAGCTCAACATGCATGCCGAGCGCAACCCGGCGGCCGCGCATATGTATATCATCAATCCGCTGAATGGCCGGCGCGGCGACAACCTGTTCTCGACCCACCCATCGACCGCCAACCGGGTCGCCGCGCTGCAGAAGCTGGCCGGTGAGATGGAACTGGGCCCGGACCGCATCCCCGATGAGGACCCCGCACGAACCGGTCCCTGGGGTTGACCACGTCCAAATTGGCGCCGGGCGTGGCCACGCGCCTCGCGGCGGCCCGAGCCCTCGACAATATCCTGAAGACCCGGCGCAGTCTCGACGAATGCTTTGCCGCGTCCGCTGAATGGAACGCGCTCGCGGCGCCAGACCGTGGCTTTGCCCGCGCGATGGTCAGCGCTGCGCTGCGCCAGGCGGGGCGGCTGGATGAGGGCTATCGCGGCCTTGTCAGCCGGCCTGTCGGGGAACTCAGCCGGGAAGTGCGGGTCCTCCTGCTGCTGGGAACCGCACAACTCTGGCTGCTCGACACGCCGGCCCATGCGGGGGTGGGTGAAACGGTGGCCGCGGCCAAGGCCTGGCCCCGGTCGCGCATCGCCGCCGGTCTCGTCAATGCCGTCCTTCGAAAGGCGGCCAGTGACCGTTCCGCTTTTGACGCGGCGCCGGCTGCGGCCATCTGGCCGGACTGGCTGCAGGCCGACTTCAGGCGATCGCTCGGCGAAAACGGCCTGCAGGCGCTGGCCAAAGCCCAGATCGAACAGCCCCGGCTGCATCTCACCTGCATTGATGCCGAAACCACTGCGCGCAAGCTGGGCGGCGAGGTGATCGCGCCAGGAACCGTTGCCGTAGAGATGTCGCGTGTCGATGCCCTGGAAGGCTACAGCGAAGGGCGGTGGTGGGTTCAGGACGTTGCCGCGGCCCTTGCGGTCCGTGTCCTCGCGCCTGGGCCGGGAGAGCGCGTCTTCGACCTTTGCGCCGCGCCGGGGGGAAAGACGCTGCAACTGGCGGCCGCAGGTTCAGAAGTCATCGCCGTCGATCGGTCGAAGGCCCGACTGGAACGGTTGCGGGAGAACCTGGACCGGACGGGCCTTGCCGATGGCGTTCAGGTGGTCGCGAAAGATGTGCTGAAATGGGTGCCCGATGCCCCCGCCGATGCGATCCTGCTGGATGCGCCCTGCTCGGCCCTTGGCACGCTGCGGCGCCACCCGGAAGGCGCTTGGATCAAGACGGCGCAGGAAATCGAAGGATACCCCGCCGTTCAGGAGGCCTTCCTGCGTGCGGCCCTGGCGTGGCTGAAACCCGGCGGGCGACTGGTTTACTGCGTCTGCACGCCGAGGCAGCCGGAGGGGCGCGACGTGATCGAACGCGTGCTGGCCGATGGCCATGTCCAGCGCGCGCCTATCGCAGAGGATGAATGCCCCGGTTTTGAATCCGCCCTGACACCGGCGGGAGACCTGCTGACCATTCCGCAGAAGGATCGGCGCTGTGATGCCTTCTTCGTGTCCAGACTGATTAAGCCGCTTTAGCCGGGCGCTTTCCGACCGTCCCAGTTGTATCCGGTCCCTAGGCTGGCCTGAAACTGTCGGCCCGCGCGGCGGACCAGAGGGTGGCGAGGTGGGTGGCCCCAGGGCGCTCGATCAGGGCGCCAGGCTCCAGCAGGGCGTAGGCTTCATTCAGGGGCCGGGCCACGTCTTCGGTTACGCGGTGCATGACCATATGGGGTCTGAGTTCGCCGGGATGGGTGCAACCAGCTGCGGCAACCACGTCCATGAGCGCCGCCACCGTGTTGCGGTGGAAGTTCGCCACCCGCTCGGCCTTGTCGGGGATGACCAGCCCCCGCTGGCGGCTGGCATCCGTCGTGGCGATGCCGGTCGGGCAGATGTTCTCGTGGCAATGTAAGGACTGGATGCAGCCGAGGGCGAACATGAAGCCCCGCGCCGAGTTCACCCAGTCCGCGCCGATTGCCATGGTCGCGGCCAGCTCGAAGGATGACAGGAGCTTGCCCGAGGCCGCCACGCGAACCTCATCCTTGATGCCGGCTCCCACAAGGGCGTTGCGCACCAGGACAAGACCATTGCGCAGCGGCATGCCGACATGGTCCTGGAATTCCGCAGGCGCTGCGCCCGTGCCGCCCTCTGCCCCATCCACGACAATGAAATCGGGGCGAATTCCGGTCTCCAGCGAGGCTTTCACGATGGCCAGCACCTCA
>CAZVES010000081.1:0-12999 GCA_964625835.1 uncultured Hyphomonadaceae bacterium | reverse complement strand
GTCACCCCACTCCACCGCAGCCCTGAGCCCATTTCATGTAAGCGAAGCGATACGGGATCAAACAAGAATGGTGCGGGTAGAGGGACTCGAACCCCCACGCCTCGCGGCGCTGGTACCTAAAACCAGTGCGTCTACCAATTCCGCCATACCCGCATCTGTCTGTGGCCGGAATTACGGCCCCCTTGCGCCGAGATCAAGCGTCGATGTCCATCAGTCCGGCGAACACGCCTGGCAACTCGCGCTCCAGGTCCGTGGCGATCAGACCCGGGCCAAACCGGCGTGCGGCATCCCCATGAATCCAGGCGGCCGCGCATGCAGCATCGAAACTGTCCATGCCCTGGGCGATCAGTCCGCCGATGATGCCCGCGAGCACATCGCCGCTTCCGGCGGTCGCCAGCCAGGCGGACGCATGGCTGTTCACCCGGGCGCGCCCGTCTGGGCCTGCGATCACGGTGTCTGCGCCCTTCAGCAGGATGACACAGCCAGCCCGCGATGCGGCGGTGCGCGCTGCCTCGATCCGGTTTTCGCTCGCCGCTTCCAGCCCCCCGAACAGGCGGCGAAACTCTCCTGGGTGCGGTGTCAGCACGTCGGTCTCGCGCAGGCTTGCAAAGAGCTCTTCCGGGTCATCCTGGAACACTGTCAGCGCGTCGGCATCGAGGATACAACGCGCCGGGGTGGCCAGGGCCGCCAGCACGTTCTCAAGCGTCTGCCCCGAAACGCCTGCGGCCGGGCCGATGATAAGCGCGTCAGCGTCCTCGCCCTCAGCCCGGATTTCCTCAGCCCCCTGGAAGGACTGAACCATCTCAGCGGTGACATGGCTTGCGACAGCCAGGGTGGCCGAAGGCGGGCACAGCAGCGTCACCAGGCCTGCCCCGGCGCGCAGACCTGCACGGGCCGACATCCGCGCCGCCCCGGTCTGCGCCAGCCCACCGGTGACGACCAGGAGGCGACCACGCGCATGCTTGTGGGTGGTGTCTACGGGCCAGGGCAATTCGCCATGCCAGTCGGCCGGCACGTTTTCGCCCACGGTTTCATCGACCGGCACATCAATGTCCGCGATCACGACCTGCCCGCAAAGGTCTCGTCCGGGCACGAGCACATGGCCCGGACGCAGGGCCGCGAACGTGACCGTGTAACTGGCCCGGAAGGCAGGCCCGCGCACCCTGCCCGTCAGCCCGTCGAGGCCCGACGGCACATCTATACTGACAACAGGTCCGCCCTGGCTGGCCAGTTCGGCCGCCGCACCGGCAAGGCGACGCGACAGTCCTGCACCATAGAGCGCGTCAAGGGTGACCTCACACACCGCATCGACGGCAGCTTCCAGCGGGTGGACCTCACCGGGCCAGTCTGCTGCCGCAAGAGCGGCGTCGCCGCTCAGGGCCGTACGGTCGACGCTGCAGTAAACGTCCACGTCTCGCCCGAGGACTGACAGGGCACGCGCTGCAACAAAACCGTCCCCGCCATTGCCCCCCGGGCCACACAGTATCCTGACGCGGCCACCGGGAAACCAGGCCTGGAGGTGTGCGGCAACGGCTTCACCGGCCCGGCGCATCAGCGCATGCCCCGACGTGCCGCGAGCGATCACGTTCGCTTCGGCCGCTCGCATCGCAGCAGGGGTGATGATGGGTCGTTCCATGACTTTCGCCTAGCCGGTCGACCGCAGGCGATCAATCGCTATTGCAGGGGAATCAGGCCGTGGCGAGCATGTCCGACGGATTGCCAAGCTCGGCGATCTGGACGAGCGCCTTGCGATAGGCCACCGGCTTGGCAATGTTCAGACGTGCACGCGCCTGTGCCAGCGGCTCGTGCATCAGGGCGATGATGTCTTCCTGAATGATCTGGACCGCCGCCTTGCCATTGCGCTTGCCTTCCCGGTGGCACGCCATGACATCGATATGACGGGGCAAGGCCCTCCTGATCTGGCGTGAGCCCATTGAGGAGATGAATAGGACACCCCGCCCACCATGCTGGCCCCAGGTGAAGCCGAGCAGCGACACCTCGCCGAGGGCATCGCGGCCATAGCCGGTCAGCACGTGGAACAGATCATGGGTGTCGCGAAGCCGGTTGCCGAACCATTTCAGGTCGTCGTCGCAGTCGTTTCCGAAGAACTTTTCGGATTCGTCGACCAGGCCCTGGGCAGAAAGGCCTTCGCGTCGCATGAACCGCAGATAGGCCTGGCCCACCGAGTCCTCCGGCAGCGCCTCAATCCACGAATGATCATCCAGGCGGGGTGGCAGGTCGCGGCGCTCCCGGAGCCGGCGCGCCCCGTTTTCACTGGCTGCAAAGCGCTCGAGGAGGTCGAGCAGGTTGCGACCGTTAAGCGCCTCAATGATATGAAAGACCTGCTCTGTGTCTTCCTTGTCCGCAATCAGCTTGCGCATCCGCGACATGGCGGTGAAGGGCCTCAACCGGGGCGCCTTGCGGTCAGGATGAAGTTCCAGCAACGTGCTCATTCAAGTCTCCAATCGTGGAGACTATAGATAGCAAAACGAAAACAATGACGCCAGCGTCATCTTTCTATGCACAAGTGTTGATCACCACCGCTCATTCGTTAACCATCCGTTGCGATGTGTCGGGCGCAGGTCAGTTCTCTGCTGCCAAGCCCGCAAGGCGATGCTACACGAAGGAAACTGACGTAGCCGAAGTGGGAGAGCCTGGGTGAAAAAGATCGAAGCCATCGTCAAGCCATTCAAACTGGATGACGTAAAAGAAGCGCTCCATGGCATAGGGCTCCAGGGCATGACCGTGGTCGAAGCCAAAGGGTTTGGGCGCCAGAGAGGCCACACTGAACTCTATCGCGGAGCCGAATATGTCGTGGATTTCCTTCCGAAACTGAAGATCGAGCTCATCATTCCGGATGCGGATGTCGACAAGGCGATCGACGCGATTTCCGGCGCGGCCAAAACCGGCAAGATCGGTGATGGTAAGATATTCGTTTCCGACGTGTCCGAGGCTGTTCGTATCCGCACCGGAGAGCGCGGCGATCTGGCGCTCTGAAAGCCGGCCATGGCCGGCAGCGCCGCGTCGGAGTGCGCCGTCCCGACACCATGGCTGACCGATACGGTGCCCACCACTGGCGCGATAACATTTCCCCAAAATAGACAAGACCACGAGAGGGCTGAGGATGTCTGAAGACCTACTGAAAAAAATGACCGATGAGCAGGTGGAATTCGTCGACCTGCGTTTTACAGACCCCAAAGGCAAGATGCAGCATGTCACCTTCGACAAATCGATGGTGGATGCGGATTTCTTCGCCGACGGACAGATGTTCGATGGTTCGTCAATCTCTGGCTGGAAGGCCATCAACGAGTCCGACATGACGCTGATGCCAGATGTCGAAACGGCGATCATCGACCCCTTCTACCAGCAGAAGACGATGGCCATCTTCTGCGACATTCTCGATCCGATGACCGGCCAGCCCTATGGCCGCGACCCGCGAACGACGGCCAAGAAGGCCGAAGCCTACCTGAATTCCACCGGTGTCGGCACAACCGCATTCTTCGGACCGGAAGCCGAGTTCTTCGTGTTCGACGATGTTCGCTGGACCACCGATCCGCACAAGACCGGTTATGAGTTCGATTCCACCGAACTGCCCGCAAACACCGGCAAGGTTTATGAAGGCATCGGGAACATGGGCCACCGACCTGGCCCCAAAGGCGGGTACTTTCCCGTGCCGCCGGTGGATTCCGAGCAGGACATGCGTTCGGAAATGCTCACCGTGATGGATGAAATCGGCCTTGAGCCGGAAAAACACCACCACGAAGTGGCGCCCGCCCAGCACGAACTGGGCATGAGGTTCTCCACGCTCACCACCATGGCCGACCGGCTGCAACTCTACAAATACGTGATCCACAATGTCGCCGCCTCATACGGCAAGACGGCGACCTTCATGCCCAAGCCCTATTTCAACGACAATGGCTCGGGCATGCACGTTCACCAGTCGATCTGGAACGGCGACACGCCCCTGTTTGCGGGCGATCAATACGCCGACCTGAGCCAGACATGCCTTTACTACATCGGCGGGATCATCAAGCATGCTCGCGCCCTGAACGCGCTGACCAATGCTGCGACGAACTCCTACAAGCGCCTGGTTCCGGGTTTCGAGGCACCGGTCATGCTGGCCTACTCGGCGCGCAACCGTTCGGCCTCTATCCGCATCCCCTACAGCCCGAGCCCGAAGGGAAAGCGCATTGAAACGCGCTTCCCGGACCCAACGGCAAACCCCTATCTCGCCTTCGCTGGATTGCTCATGGCCGGCCTCGACGGCATCGAGAACCAGATCCACCCGGGCGATGCCATGGACAAGGACCTGTACGACCTGCCGCCCGAGGAGGCCAAGTCGATACCTCAGGTCTGTGGTTCGCTGCGCGAGGCGCTTGAAGCGCTCGATGGCGACCGGGACTTCCTGAAGAAGGGCAATGTGATGGATGACGACCAGATCGACGCTTACATCGAGCTGAAGATGGAAGATGTCGAGCGTCTCCAACTCCACCCCCACCCGGTGGAATTCGACATGTACTACAAGGTCTAGATTTCCTCCCCTTGACCTTGGTGCAGGCGGGGCCGGAGCTTTGTCGCTCTGGCCCCGTTTTTTCTGTGGGGCCGTCCCCGCAGGCGCGTCGACCACAGCCATGACACATGTTTGTGTTGACGATTTGCCCGCGCTCTCCATGGTTGGGCCATGCGCCGTTTTGCTCTTGCCTTGACCCTGACGCTGGCCTGCGGCGGGCTGTTCCTGGCTTCTTGCCAGTCGAGCCCGCCCAGTGCGCGAGAGCAGGCCAATCTCTGCGACATCTTCGAAGACCGCCGAAACTGGTATCGCTCGGCGGCGGAAGCCGAACGCCGCTGGGGCACGCCGATCGGGCTCCAGATGGCCATCATGCAAGCTGAAAGCAGCTTCGATGCCGATGCGAGGCCCGCCCGCGAACGGATGTTCTTCGGCCTCCTGCCCGGCGGACGGCCGAGCTCGGCCTATGGCTATGCCCAGGCGGTGGATGGAACCTGGGACGCCTACAAACGCGCCAGCGGAAATGGCGGGGCCGAGCGCGATGATTTTGATGACGCGGCCGATTTTATCGCCTGGTACGCCAATGAGTCCCGCAAACGCGTGGGCGTGGGATTTGGCGACGGGCGTGGGCACTACCTCGCCTACCATGAAGGCTGGGGCGGCTATTCGCGGGGCAGCTATCGCGGCAAGGGATGGCTCATGGACAAGGCCAGCCGGGTCGCCCGCACGGCAGAGCTTTATGAGGCCCAGCGGCAGCAATGCGAGCGCGGCCTGAAGCGCAACTGGTTGCCATTCTTCTGAAGACACCAGCAGCGACTGGATGAATTCAGTCTGTTTCAAGGGCGGCAAGGATCGCCCGTGCGGCCCTTTGGCTCGCCGGGTCTTCGCCCTGTCCCATGGCCTTCAGGGCACCGAACTGGGCATCGACCTGCGCAGCACGCGCGGCTGGATCACCCAGCATGGACACGGCCATTCCGGCCATATCGGCGCCATTGAGTTCTCCCTGCACATACTCCGGAACGACCTGCGTATCGCCAGCGGCAATGTTCATCAGCGTGATGTGCTTATGCTTGTAGAGGACATACTTTGCGGCCGCCCAGGTCAGCCAGCCAAGCTTGTAGGCGACCAGCATCGGTGTGCCCTGGAGGGCCAGTTCACTGGTGACGGTGCCCGAACAGGCAAGAGCATAATCAGCCGCGGCCATGGCATCATTCTGGGGTTCACCGGGCGCGGCCATGACCATGGATGCGCGGGTGTCAGGGAACGCTTCGCCAAAAGCCTCCCAGACCGACTCAGCCGGCATCACCACCAGCTGGAGCCTTGGCAGAGCCGCCCTGGCGAGCCTGGCGGCCTCAAGCAGGGCCGGCGCCACACGGCGCAGTTCCGAACCGCGACTGCCCGGAAGAACAAGCAGGATCTGTCGGTCAGGGTCGAGGCCGTGGCGCTCGCAGAAGGCCCGTTTGTCACCCGGGCGTCCGCGCGACAAGGCGGGCACACCGATGGCGCTTGCCTCGATGTCGAGCCCCTCATAGTAGGGCAATTCCATGTTGTGGACACACAGCACCTGGTCGAATGTCCGCGACAGGATGCGGGCCCGTCCAGGGCGCGTTGCCCAGATTTGCGGGCCCACCAGCTTCACCAGGCGGAGGGACGGATTGCGCGCCCTGACGCGTTCTCCGACACGCACTGAAAACCCCCAGCTGTCGACAAGAATGGCCGCATCGGGCCGGGACTCGATGATTTGGTCCGCGGCCGCATCGGCGAGTTTCAGAACCGTGGAATAGACCCTGAGCCCATCGAACAATCCGACAATGGACAGGGGCGCAATATCGATGGGTGACGCGATGCCCAGCTTCGCCAATTCCATCCCGCCAATCCCGAGGACCTGCGTCCCGGGCCGCAGCGCCTGGATTTCCTCGATGGTTTCGCGCGCGAGCAGGTCGCCCGAGGCTTCAACAGCCGTGAAATGCAGTTTCATGATCCTGGCGGCAGCCCCAGAACAAAAAGGCCATGGCGACGGGCAAAGGCATCGACGTCTTCGCGCCCGATCACCAGCGCGCCCCCAGCCTCGACAGCAACTCCCGCCAGCCCCGCCCGCTGGACACCTTCCAGCGTGGCAAGGCCAAGAGTCGGCAGGTCGATCTTGCGGGTCTGTATGGGTTTCGGCACCTTCACCAGAACACCGCGCGGCGCATCCGGCGAGCCCCGCAGCGGCTCGGGAAGTTCGGCACATCGCGCAAGCATGGCATCGGTGCCCTCCTGGGCCTCAACCGCCAGGACCAGCCCGTTGCACACCACACAGCCCTGCCCCACATCAAGCCGGCCGATTTCGACGGCAATCTGGCGCGCCCGTTCAATGTCGGCGATCGCGGTCTCGTCGGGGTCCACACCGGCGATGAGGCCCTCGCCGGCCAGCAGGTGCCGGGCCACTTCATCGGCGCCGAGAATGGAAAATCCCTCCCCTTCCAGTTCCGAAAGGATCAGGCGCAGGAGGGCGTCGTCCCCTTCGCGGGCGACTTTCAGGACGCGAGGCAGAAGTTTCGCACCGCGCCAGTCCACCTTCAGGGCCGAAAAATCCGGCCGCGCCACAATCCCGGCGAACACGACGTCCCTGCAGCCTTCGGCCTTGAAGGTTCTGATCAGCTTGCCGAGTTCGCCTAGCCCGATCACCGTGCCGGGATAGTGTTCAAGGCCCGGTTCCTCAAAGCCCTTCAGGCGCGCGACAAACACGCCGCGCCCGCTTGCCCTGGCCCCTTCGGCCACCTGGGCCGGCAGCTCACCGCGCCCGGCCACAAGGCCGATGGGCCCGCTCATGCACGCTCCGGTAAGCAGAGCTCCCGGGGCCGGTCGCGATCAATGAACTCGAAAATCGCGCGCGCATATGCATCCTCGCCATAGGCTTGTCGCGCTGTCTCAAGGCGATCTGCAAACGTGCCGTCGCCCTCGAAAATGGCCTTGTAGACCAAGCGCAGGCGACGAAGGTCCGTGCGGCTGAAGCCACGTCGCACCAGCCCTTTCATATTGAGGCCCTGGAGCGAGGCGCGATTGCCCGCGACAACGCCATAGGGAATCACGTCATTCACCAGAATTGCGCCGCCCGCAATGAAGGCGTGGTCGCCAATCTGTGTGTGCTGGTGCACAGCGACACTGCCTGCCAACCAAACCTGCTCGCCCGTGATGACATGTCCGGCAATCTGAGTGGCGTTCGTGATGACGTTTTTGTCGCCAATACAGCTGTCATGGCCCACATGCGAGTAGGCCATCATGTAACAATCCGCGCCCACACGCGTCACACCACCTGTCTTTGCTGACCCGGCGTGTATCGTGACGCACTCGCGCAGGACCGTTCGCGGGCCCACCACCACCGATGTGCCGGCGTCCGGCACCTGGCCACTGATCTGGGCCGGAGCGCCAATCACGGCGCCGGGAAACACCTCGACCAGATCACCCAGTTCAACCTGCCCCAACAGGGACACGCGTCCATGCAGTCTAACCCCATCGCCAAGGCGCGCACCCGGGCCGATTTCACAGAAAGCGCCAATCTCGACACCTTCGCCAAGGACAGCGCCGTCATGGACAATGGCCGTGGGGTGCACCGACGGGCTCATGAGGCGGGCTTTCGTTTCTTGGTCTGTTTGCTGAGCCAGGCGATTTCCCGCATATAGTCGCGCAGGGGGCGGGCGGGTGTGCCGCCCCAGGTTTCCCCTTCCGGAATGTCCCTGAAGACACCTGACCCGGCGGCGAGGCTGGCACCTGCGCCGATCCTCACATGGTCGGCAAGG
This sequence comes from uncultured Hyphomonadaceae bacterium, assembly GCA_964625835.1. GTDB lineage: Bacteria > Pseudomonadota > Alphaproteobacteria > Caulobacterales > Hyphomonadaceae > UBA5336. The sequence goes on along the minus strand of CAZVES010000081.1, from coordinate 4,710 downwards.
CCTGCGCGACCGCCCAGTCGTGCGCCATCGCCAATCCAGCAGCTGCCGGAAATCCCGCCATAGGCCGCGATGGCCACGCTGCGGCCGATCACGACATTATGCCCGATATGGCAGAGGTTATCGATCTTTGTGCGCTCGCCTATGATGGTGTCGCCGAAGGCCCCCCGGTCGACGGTGGAATTAGCGCCAATGGTCACATGGTCCTGGATGATCACTCGCCCGAATTGGGGCACGTCCTCGGCCCCGTCCGGGCCTGCCACGACACCGAAGCCCGCCTGGCCGATCCGCGCACCCGACGCGAGCGTGACGGCGTCACCGATCAGGGCGCATTCAATGCTGACATGGGCACCAATCACGCAATCGCGCCCGATCTGGACGCCTGGCCCGATCACCGAACCAGGGCCTATGCGAGTGCGCTCGCCAATGGCCGCGCCCTCGCAAACGACGGCGCCGGCAGAGAGAACAGCCGAGTCGTGGACATCGGCCAGGCCAGATGCGCCCATCTCGTCAGCTACCAATGGGCGCATGGGAAACAGCTGTCCGCTGACGCGGGCATGGACGAACTTCGGTGCATCGCAAACCAGCGCAGCCACGCCATCGGGCAGGTGCCCGGCACTATCGGGTTTCACAAGGCAGGCCAGCGCCTGGGAGCTGACCTGGCCGGCCTCCGAGGGACGACCGTCAAAAAAGCAGACATCGCCCGGCCCGGCGGTTCCGGCCGCGGCGACACCCGTGGCTTCCAACGCTGGATCACCAATCAGTTCGGCCCCGGCCAGTGCGGCCCATTTTTCCAGCGTCACAGCCCCAACTGATGCAAAGAAACGCGGGTCTACCGGCACGGGGGGCCTCCTCTGGCTTACTGTTGAGCAGGCTGCGTTGGCAGGCGCTCGCGGGTCACATTGATGCTGGGCGTGCGGGCATTCAGTTTCTGGATCACCTGATCTGTCACATCGACCGTGGGCAGTGCAATCATAACATCACTTGCGCTGAGCATGATCTGGGCGCCCTGCTCGCTCATAACCTCGTCAAGCACTGGCTTGAGCGCCTCGCGGAAAGCCACACCGGCCTTTTGCTGTGTCATCGCCAGTTCAGCCGAACGACGATCGCTCTCCTGACTGAGGCTGCGCAGTCGCGTCTGGTAGTCACGGGCTTGCTGCTGAAGCTGGGTGTCTGCGCGCATCGCTTCAGGCGTGGTGTTGGCCGTCTTGGCTTCAATGGTCGCACCGAGTTGTTCAAGCGACTGGGCGGTGGGCTGCAGTTCGCGCTGCATCTGGCCTTCGATGTTTTCGATCTTGTTGCGCATGTCCTGGCCTGCGCGGCTTTCGGTCAGGACGCGGCCCTGGTCGACCACCAAGATCTTGGTACCCTGGGCCACGGCGGGAGAGGCCGCAAATGCGGCTGTGACGGCAAGCACTGCGGCTGCCATAATCTGTTTCAGGTAAGGCATGGGAGGCTCCTTTTGGGGGCTAGAAACGTGTTGAGGTAGAGAACCGGAACGTTTCGGTCCGGTCATACTCCTCCTTCCGGAGGATCTGGGAGAAGTCGAAGCGGATGGGTCCGAACGGGCTGTCCCAGAAAACGCTGAGGCCCGCCGAGGCCCGCAGGGACAACTCATCTTCGGTAAACTGGACAGCCGGCTGGCCTGTTACGGAGTCGATAAAGAAGATGTTGTCGCTCGTGTCTTCATCCTCAAGCCGGCCGAGCGAGCCGACATCGGTGAACAGCGCCGTCTTGATGCCGTATTCCTCCGGCAGCAGGTTCGGCACGGCCAGTTCGAACGTGCCCTGGTAATAGGCATTGCCGCCCAGCGCCCGGCCACGCCGGAGATCCTGCTCATTGTTTTCGTCATCAAAGATGCGGACGTTTTCGCGCGGCCCGAGACCAGCGACGTCAAACCCACGGAATGTGCTGCCGCCACGGAAGAAGCGATTGTTGATCCTCACCGTATCGTCACCCAACGGCGAAATATACCCTGCCGACAGCCTGGAGGAGAACCGGAAGCCCTCCCAGAGGCCACGATACCAGGCGGCGGTGGCTTCTGTGCGCAGGTACTGCACATCGCCGCCGACGCCGGCCACATCCTGGCTGAGGGACATGTCAAAGCCGCGTGTCGGCTCAATCGGATCGTTGCGACGATCCCATTGCCAGGTGTAGCCAAGGATCGACGAAATCTCGGCCCGCTCACTTTCACAGATCGAAGCTCCGGGGATCAGTGCGACCTGGGTTGGGTCAATAGAATTCGAACAGATGTCGGCGGTGTTCGTGCCCTCGGGCAGCGGTGTGCGGGTTGCGGGGATGAAAGTTGTTCCGAAAACGTCGTCGGAAGGATCATCGGGCGTTCCGTTGTCGCTGATCAGGATTTCTTCAGTTGCGAGCAACCCGGCCTCATCAATTACAACCAGGTCGTCATCGACATTGATCTCGTCGGACTGGAGGCGGTAACGCAGGCCCAGATTCGTCCGCTCGGTGATCGGAAATCCGACGCGCACACCCGCGCCATAGGTCTGGGTTTCGAAATTGGCCTGGTCGATGAAATCCGAACGGGTCGCGAATATGTCGACACCCGCCGCCAGGTTCCGGTCGAGAAAGCGCGGCTCGGTGAAGCGAAAATCGACAAACTGGCGTCGGTCCGAAGCCGACACCCGCGCGACAAGGGACTGCCCTGTCCCGCGAAGGTTACGCTGGGTCACCGACAGGTCAAGCAGGAACGCGTCGACAGACGAAAAGCCCGCGGCGAAGGACAATTCACCCGTTGCCTGCTCCTCCACCGAGACATTGACAACTGTCCGGTCGGGCTGGCTGCCGGGTTCTTCGGTGACCTCAACCTCACCAAAGAAACCAAGTGCGCGCACGCGGTTCCGGGAGCGGTCCAGGAGGATGCGGTTGAAGGCATCGCCTTCGGAAATGCGCAACTCGCGCCGGATCACGCGATCCAGGGTACGCGTGTTGCCCACGATGTTGATGCGCTCGACATAGACGCGCGGTCCTTCATCGATTGCGAAGGTGACATTGACTTTGTTGGTCGTCGGGTCGGCTTCGATGCGTGGGCGAATGTCAACGAAAGCGTATCCGGCAACACCGGCGGCGAAGGTCAGCGTGTCAATCGCATCCTCGATCCGGTCGCTCTGGTAAAGATCGCCTTCCTGAATGGAAATCGCACGGCGCAGGCCGTCGGCGTTCAGCTTCTCCAGAACCGTCTCAACGTCGATCTCGCCGAAATTGTACTGCTCGCCCTCATCGATGGTGAAGGTGATGTAGAAGTCTTCCTGGTCGGGTGTCAGGTCCGCGACGGCAGAGACGACACGGAAGTCGTAATAGCCCTGGTTCTGGTAGAATCGCCGCACCACATCCCGGTCAAACTCAAGGCGTCCGGGATCGTAATTGTCATTCGACGAGAAGAAGCGCCACCAGCGCGATTGCTTGGTGACAAGCTCGCTGCGCAGGCGCGAGTCCGAAAAGGTCTCATTGCCAATGAAATTGATCGAACGCACACCCGTCACCGGGCCTTCATTCATCTTGAAGATCAGGTCGACGCGGTTCTGGTCCAGCGGTTTGTATTCGGGCTCGACAGAGGCGCTGAAACGGCCGGACTGACGATACAGATCGAGGATGCGCTGCACGTCGGCCTGGACGCGCGCAGCGGTGAAGATGCCGCGCGGTGCCGCCTGGATTTCCTCGCGCAGCTTGTCATCGTCCAGTGCGCGATTGCCCTCGAAGATCACACGGTTGATGATGGGGTTCTCAACAACCTGAACCACAAGGTCCGAACCGCGCCGGTCAATAGCCACATCGGCAAACAGGCCGGTGGCAAAGAGGGTTTTCAGGCTGAGATCGATGCGCTCGGCATCGAACGGGTCTCCCGCCTCAAGTAGGAGATAGGATTGAACCGTGCGCGCCTCGATCCGCTGGTTGCCTTCGACGACAATGGTGCGGATGTTGCCGGCCAGGAGGTCTTCCTGGGCCATGGCCTCCCCTCCCAGGCCCGCATTCGGCACCACTGCCAAAGCCGTTGCCATCGCTGTCGCGGAGAGAATCGAACGCATCTTCGACGACCTTTTCATATTCGGCATATCGGAAGCTCTACTCTACTGATCAGCTGCCTGGGGCGGTGAACACACCAGTTTCCAGGATGTCGCCAAAGGTAACGACCACGAACAGCCCTATTAGCAAGAAGAAGCCAAGTGTCAGCGCGCCCTCCTGTATTTTCTCAGGAAGGGCCTTGCCCGTCACAGCCTCCCAGATGTGGAAAACGACATGCCCACCGTCGAGAATCGGGAATGGCAGAAGGTTGAAGAGCCCGATCCCCACAGAAATCAGGGCACACAGTTGGAGCGCGGTCCAACCCAACGCCGCGAGCCTGTCGGCGATCGGGACTTCTTCGATCTCCATGGTCCGGTTAACCACACGACGCGACACGTCACCAATGCCGACCGGGCCCGACAGGGTGGCGATGCTTTCGCGCCCGGTGGCGATCCGCACGATCATGTTCACGGTCATGTCGATGGTGTCGACAGTCTGTCCGAAGCCCGCCCTGGCGGCGCCGACCGGGCCATAGGCGCGCGGCTCGAGCGCAAGGGGCTCGAAAATGGCGTGTATGGTTCCAAGGTCCGCCATCTGGCCGAGGCCATTGTCGCGGCGCTGGCGCTCCGGCACAATAACAAGTGAAAGCGGCTCGCCATCGCGCAGGATTTCCATCGCGATTTCATCGCC
>CAZVES010000080.1:0-13333 GCA_964625835.1 uncultured Hyphomonadaceae bacterium | reverse complement strand
GGGAATATGGGCCAGGGCATGGCGGCCAATCAGGTGCGCGCGGGGCGCACGGTTCAGGCGTTTGACCTGAGCGCTGAAAACCTGAAGCGCGCGGAGAAGAATGGCTGCAAGCCCACCCAGTCCGTTGCGGCCGCTGTGGCCGGGGCCGAGGCGGTCATCACCATGCTGCCGGCAGGAGCCCATGTGGCGAGCGTCTACGGCGAAGTGATCGGTGCTGCGCCGGCCGGCTGACTGCTTGTGGACTGCTCCACCATCGACGTGACCACGGCGCGGGAGCTGGGCGTTTAATTCAGCGCTTTCTCAATCTCGTCCAGGGCCTTGTCGAACTGGTCGGCGGGGGGAGACTTGGCCAGCAGGTCCCGCGCCGCGCGGGTGGCCGCATTGGCCGCCGCTTCGCGCACCTCGGCGGCGGCCTCGGCCTCGGCGCGGGCGATGCGCGCTTCGGCCTGGGCTTCGCGGCGCGCGATCCGGTCCTTGATGTCGGCCTCGGCCTGCTTGAGCAACGTCTCGGCATCGGCGCGGGCCTGGGCGACAATCTTGCTTGCGTCCTCGGTGGCCTGTTTCTGTTTGCGCTCGGCCTCGGCCAGCATCTTTGTGGCGCTGTCGCGCAGTTCCTTGGCCTCATTGATCCGCGCCTGGATCTGCGCCCCGCGCGTGTCGAGCGCGGTCGCGATCAGTCGGAAGCCGCCGGCGCGCCAGACAATGGCGAAGAAGATGATCAGGGACAGGAGTGCGAAGCCCTTGGCCGGGTCGGCATACCAGGGGCCATCCGTGGCCGCCATGGCCGCAGGCGCCAGCGACAGGGCGGTCAATATGAGGAGGGCGACGCGGGTCAGCATGGCTTTACGATCCTCAGGACTGGAGCGCGGCCTGAACCGCTTTCTTGGCGTCGGATGCCGATACAGTCGTGCCGAGACGGCTGGCCAGGGCACCGGCGGCCTCGGCGGCAATGTCTTCGACCTTGTCCATGGCAGAGGCGCGCAGGGTCGTGATCTTTTCCTCGGCCTCGGCCAGTTTGGCTTCGATCTCAGTATCGGCGCGTTCGGTCCTCTCGCGCATGGAGGCATCGATCTGTGCCTGCGTCTTGGCCGCGGTCTCACGCGCCTCGGCCCGGGCCTTGGCCATGGCCACCTCCAGCGCTTGCTGAGCCTCGGCGGCTTCATCATTCAGGCGCGCGGCCTCATCAAGGTCCGAAGCAATGCGCGAGGACCGGCGTTCGATCGTGGAGGTGAAATTCGGCAGGATGAAACGTGAAAGCAGGACGTACAGGACGCCGAAGCTTACGAGAAGCCAGAAGGCCTGGCTTTCCCAATTGTCCGGATTGAACGGCGGGAAGGGCGCGTCTGCGGTCGGCTCTGCGGCATAGTCAGCCGTTTCGGCCATGAGGGCAAGGAGTGACATGGGGCGGATCCTGCGTCTGGCCGCGGCGGGTGGAAAGTCCTTCCGCCCGCCGCGGTCGATCTGTGCGTGTGCGGTCGCCTCAGGCGGCGAAGAGGATCAGGAAGCCCAGCACGATGGAGAACAGGCCGAGGGCTTCTGCCAGGGCGGCGCCCACAAACAGGTTGCCGGTCTGTGCAGGCGCAGCCGACGGGTTGCGCAGGGCACCGTCGAGGAAGCTGCCGAAAATGTTGCCCACACCGATGGCCGCGCCGATGGCACCAATGGTGGCCAGGCCAGCGCCGACATATTTCATTCCGAGTGCGATATCACCTTCCATGGAAACGATCTCCTGTTTGGGAAGCTTGCTGTGAATTCATCTGCGCCCGTGAAGCGCGTTCGAGGGCTGGGGTCAAGCGCAAGCCGTAGCGCGGAACGCCGCAGCGCGCATGGGTTCAGTGTCCGGGGTGAAGCGCGTCCGAAAGGTACACGCAAGTGAGGATGGCGAAAACATAGGCCTGCAGGCCTGCGACAAGGAATTCCAGCGCGGTGATGGCGATGGCCAGGCCCGTGGTCGCGACCGCGCCGAGAATGCCCAGCGCACCTGCGCCGGCCATGGCGGCGGCGAAGCTGACGAGCAGTTTCAGCATGATGTGTCCGGCCAGCATGTTGGCGAACAGGCGGAAAGCCAGGGTCAGCGGACGGGCGAAATAGGAGATGATCTCGATCGGGATCAGCAGCGGCATGACGAAGAGCGGCACGCCCGATGGCGCAAACAGCTTCAGCCAGCCCAATCCGTTCTTCACGATGCCCAGTATCGTCACCAGCGCAAACACGATCAGTGCCAGCAGGCCCGTCACCACGATATGGCTGGTGGTGGTGAACGCATAGGGCCACATACCGATGAGGTTCGCCGCGAGGATGAAGAAAAACAGGGTGAAGACAAAGGGGAAGTATTTCAGTCCGTCCTCGCCGGCCGTCGAGCGGATCATGTCGGAAATGAATTCGTGACTCATTTCCCCCATCGCCTGCAGCCGGCCGGGCACCAGATCCCCCTTGCGCGAGGCCATGAAGAAGAAACCGGCAACCAGCGCAGTGGCCAGCAGCATGAAGACGGCCGCATTGGTGATGGAGATGTCCCATCCGCCAATCGCCATCTCGTGGAAGGTCTTCACTTCAAACTGGGAAATCGGATCGATTGCGCCGTCAGCCATTCTCGCCGTCTCGCTCTACTCATCCCGCGGCGGATTGTCCGCCGCCTGTTGCTCCATTGCGTTGCGAGCCATCTGCTGCGCCGCGCGAACCATGTTTAGAAAACCAGCCGCCATACCGAAGACCAGAAAGATCAGCAGCGCCCATGGCCCGGTTCCGGCCAGCCTGTCAATGGTGTAGCCGATCAGTGCGCCGATTCCCACCGCAACGGCCATGCCGAGGCTGTGGGTCAGGGCGGCGGCCACGCCGGACGCATTCTTGTTCATGCCATGGCGGGTTGGCCGGGGCTCACCGGCCTTGCGGGCCGCCTCGATGCGGGCTCTCAGCTCGTCGGACTCGTCCATGGCGCGCTATTCTGCCGCAACCAGTTCTTCGGCCGTTCCAAGGTCGACCGACACCAGTTTCGACACGCCTTTCTCTCGCATGGTCACGCCGAAAAGCCTGTCCATGCGGCTCATCGTGACCGGGTTATGGGTGATGATCACGAAACGCGTGTCGGTGCGCCGGCGCATCTCGTCCAGCATGCGGCAGAAGCGATCGACATTGGCATCGTCCAGTGGCGCGTCCACCTCGTCGAGGACGCAGATCGGCGCCGGGCGCGACAGGAACACCGCGAAGATCAGCGCAGCGGCGGTCAGGGCCTGTTCGCCGCCGGACATCAGGGCGAGTGTGCCGAGGCGTTTGCCGGGCGGCTGGGCCATGATTTCCAGGCCTGAGGCGAGGGGGTCATCGGCGTCAACCAGGCGCAGCTCGGCCTGTCCGCCGCGGAACAGGGCGGTGAACAGCGCCTTGAAGTGGTCGTTCACCGTCTCGAAGGCTTCCAGCAGGCGTCCGCGTCCTTCCGAATTCAGCGCCTCGACCCCTTCGCGCAGCTTCGCGATGGCGGCGACCAGGTCGGCCTTCTCGCTCTCCTGGGTGCCCATGCGCTCGGCCAGTTCCTCGGCTTCGGCCTCGGCCTCCATGTTGACACCGCCAAGCCCATCTCGGTCGCGCTTGAGCACCAGGGCGCGGTTTTCCGCTTCGCGCTGGTCCAGTTCCAGCAGTGTGTCCTCGTCCAGGCCGGTCTTCGCCAGAGTCAAAAGCCCCTCGGGCTGTCTCTGGAAGGTTTCGCGGGCATGCTCGATCACGTCGGCCAGGCGTGTCTCGTAATTCTCCAGCTTGACCCTGGCGCCGGCGAGCCGTTCACGGGCCTTTCCGGCGGCCAGTTCCGCCTGGCGAAGTTCGGTTTCCGCCTCGCGCTGGGCGGTTTCGCGCTCTGCCAGCCGATCGGCTGCGGCCTTGCGCTCGCTCTCATGGGCCTCGACCTTTGAATTGAGCTCATTGAGGTCAGCTGCCATGGCATCGGGATCGACCCGGCTCGCCCTGGCCTGATCGGCCGCTTCCCGGCGGCGGGCGGAGAGCTTTTCCAGGCGCTGTTCAGCGGCGGCCTTGCGCTGGGTCCAGGTCTGGATGTCACGTTCAAGCCCGGCGCGGCGTTTCTCTGCCTGCTCGCGGCCATGGGTCAGGTCTGTGAGCCGGCCGCGTGCCTCTGTCTCGGCATCGCGCGCGGCCTGCACCGCGGTGCGCGCCTCGGCCAGTTCGGCTTCCAGCGTGCTCAGGTTGCCATCGGCCGTGTCGGGGTCCGTGGCCGAGAGGGCGTCCCGTGCCAGGGCGAGGTCGCTGCGAATGCGTTCGCCGGCTTCCCTGACGCTGTCATGCCTGACGCTGGCGCGTTCAAGGGCTTGGCGGGCTTCGGCTGCCGCGCGCCGCGCCTGGTTGAGGGCCTGGCCGGCCGGGGCCACTTTTGCGCGCTCGGCGCGAAGGGTTTCCTCGGCCGACATCCGTGCCTGTTTCAGGCTTTCGCGCGCCTCCTCTGCCGCAGCAAGCGTGCGCTGGAGCGCGGGCAGCTCGGCTTCGGCGGCCTCCAGCCGGGCCTGCTGGGCCAGGCGTTCGGCGGCGCTGACGGGAGCCTCAGGCGTGCGTACAAAGCCGTCCCAGCGCCAGAGGTGCCCTTCCACGCTCACGAGGCGCTGGCCGGGCCTGAGTTCGCCAACCAGCAGCGCGCCATCCTCGGCGCCCACAACACCGCACTGGGCCAACCGGGCTGTCAGTTCCGGCGGGGCATCGACAAAATCGCCCAGCGGCGCAGCGCCCAGCGGCAGCGGCTGTCCTGGCGCGCCGCCACCGGCCCAGTAAAGCGCCGCATTCCGGTCCGTCGGGGCCTGCAGGTCATCGCCAAGGGCTGCGGCAACGGCCTTTTCGTAGCCATCCTGGGTGCGCACGGACTGGACAATCGGAGGCGCGGTGGAACCCTCGCCGGACTTCAGGAGGCGTCTCAGGCCGCCAATTTCCGCTTCCTGGGCACTCAGGGCGGTCTTGGCATCATTCCAGGCCGGCTCAGCGGCGGTCTCGGCCTCGCGGGCTTCGGCAAGGGCGGCCTCGGCCGCTTCACGGGCCCGCTCGGCATCCTGCAGGGCAAGTTCTGCCTCGTTCTCGCGAGTCTCGGCATCCTGCAGCGCCACCCTGAGCGCCGCGATGTCCGGCAGGGCCTGCAGTTGTCCGGCGAGGTCGCGTTCCTGGGCCTCAAGGCTGGCCACGCGTTTGTTCGCCGCCTCGCGCGCACTCCGCGCCGCATGCTGGCGCGCGCGGGCCTCGGACAACCGCTCCTGCACGCCATCGGCATGGTCCTCGGCCTGGCGAAGGCGATCGCGCGCGGCGTCCACCGCCTGCCTGGCGGCCTCTTCCTTCTGGACGTTCTCGCCGGCATCCAGCACCGGCAGGTCAGCGATTTCCGCGCGGGCCGTCTCCAGCGCCTCCTGCGCATCGGTGATTGCGGCCTGTTCGCGCTCCATGTCTTCGATGAGCCGTGCCGCTTCGGCTTCAAGCCGTGTGCTGGCATCGGCGGCGGCCTTTTGCTCGGCTTCCAGGCGGGCCAGCGCGATGCGGGCCTGGCCGAGCTTTGCGCCCGCCAATGCCTCGGCCTCGCGCAGGGCACCCAGTCCTTCACCGGCTTCCAGGCGCCGGGTCTCGCTGGTCGCGACTTCGCGGGTCAACCGCTCCACATCGGCCCTGGCCGTATCCAGGGCTTCGCTGGCTTCGGCCATGCCGTTGCGCGCAGCCTCCCATTTCAGGTGTGCGGCGAAGGCCTCCAGCGCGGCGATCTCTTCCGACAGCGCCTTGTACTTGCGCGCCTTCCGGGCCTGGCGCCTGAGGCTTTCAAGCTGGCGTTCGACTTCTGCAGACACTTCAGAAAGCCGTTCCAGGTTGGTCTCGGCGGCGCGCAGCTTCAACTCGGCCTCGTGGCGACGGGAGTTGAGACCGGCAATGCCGGCGGCCTCTTCAAGAATGCGCCTGCGGTTCTGGGGCTTCGACGCGATCAGCTCGCTGATCTGGCCCTGGCGCACCAGTGATGGCGAATTGGCCCCTGTGGAGGCATCGGCAAACAGCAGCTGGATGTCCTTGCCGCGCACTGTGCGCCCGTTCAGCTTGTAGGTCGAGCCGGCGCCGCGCTTGAGCCGGCGCAACACTTCGAGCGTGTCATTGCCATTGAAATCGGCCGGGGCGGTGCGGTCACTGTTGTCGAGGGTGAGCGTCACTTCCGCGGTTTCGCGGGCCGGGCGGCCGTCTGCGCCCGAGAAGATCAGATCGTCCATCTCGCCGCCGCGCATGGCCCGGGCCGACGAGGCCCCCATGACCCAGCGCAGGGCTTCGAGGAGGTTCGACTTGCCGCAACCGTTCGGGCCGACAATGCCTGTCAGCCCCGGTTCAACAAGAAGGTCCTGTGGGTCCACAAAGGACTTGAAGCCGGCAATGCTCAGTTTCGTGATGTGCATACCGACTCCACTGGTTACTCCGTGCCGTTGATTTCAGGCGCAGGGGCCGCATCGGCGGGCGTTTCCGGCCCGGCCGGCGGCTCGATCCCCATGGCGGCCAGTTCCAGGTCGATGAGTTCCGACAGGCCCTCGGGCGTGCGGGCCTGGAAGGTGTTTTCAAGCACATTGCCCTGCAGGATCAGGGTTGGCGTCGAGCGGACATTATAGTCCTCACCCGTCAGGATGACATCGGCGATGGTCTGGCGGATGTCCCGGTCGTTCAGGCAGGCTTCGAAGGCCTCCTCGCCCACAATGCCGTGGCGCTCGCCGATCGCCATCAGTGCAGGCTTCACCGCGCCTTGGCGCGCGGCGGCGAGAATGCCGGGCTGGGCCTCGAACAGGTCGTCCATGACATCGTAATAGACGTCAGGGCCTGCGCAACGGGCAAGCGCGAAGCCGGCGACGGCGATGTTCTGGGGCGGGGTCGGAAACTCACGGAACACAAACTTCACCAGCCCGGCTTCCACATAGTCTTCCTTGATGGTGGGCATCACCTGCTGGTGGAACTGGAGGCAGGCCCCGCAGGTCACCGAGGCATATTCAATCAGGGTCACAGGCGCATCGGGATCGCCAAGCACCATGTCAACAACGCCATCGGCATTGGTCTGGGCGCTCGGCCCCGTGGCATCACCATTCGCGCTGCCACAGGCGGCAAGGGCAAAGAGGGCAAAGGCGGAGAGGGCGGCGCGGCGGCTGATCGGACGCATCTGCATGACCTTTCGAACAATCGTGAGTCGGCGTGGTTTCCAAATGGTTAATGCCAGCCGCGGCGAAAGCCAGCCCCAGCGGCATCACACTTTTCTTTGCGCCGATACCATGGCTTTGCCCAGCGATACAGTTGCCGCGCGCAGGCGCGGGCATTCAATCTCCGCCACCGCGCGCTCAAGGGCCGACAATTCGGTTGCCGTCAGCGCACGCGGACGAACCGCCGCCGGTTTCGGGGCCGGCGCGCCGGGCAGGGGGCCTTGGACGATCTTCAGCCTCGAAACATGGCCGCCGACAGCGGTCTTCAGCCGCGAACGGATCTGCTCGGCTTGGTGCTGGATGATCGGTGCGGCCTGGGGGATGACGCGCAGGGTCAGCGTCCGGTCGGTCTTCTTTCCGGTCAGCTTTTCCGGGGCGCAGTACCGGGCGAGGTCCTCGCCAACAATGTCGCGCCACTCGGCCTTCAGGCGCGCAAGGCCCGCCCCGGGCTTTGGCAGGCTTGCGCGCGCGTATTTCGCCGCATGCTGGCCCAGCGTGGGCGCGCCGCGGTGCATGGGTTTGGCCCGGCGGTAACGCAGGGCCACGCGCGCCTGCGCCTCTGCGACCGGATCGTGCGCCAAGATTTTAATCATTGCCTGCCCCTCAGCTTGGCTTGCCCCGCATTCGGATCGCGCTACGACCCCACCTTGCACACCGTGGATGCCTAGAGAGATTCGCCTGTGGAATGAAAGACTTAACGAATGGTTAACTCTGTGGACTTGTCGGCCCTGCCTGGGGAATTGCTTGTGTGGTTCGGAGGGGCCGCCCGGCGACTGCCCTGGCGCGTGATGCCGGATGATCGCGCAAGGGGCGAACGGCCAGATCCCTACAGGGTCTGGCTGTCGGAAATCATGCTGCAGCAGACCACCATCGCCCACGCAACGCGGTATTGGCTCGAATTTACAAGGCGCTGGCCGGATGTGGAGGCGCTGGCGCGTGCGCGCGATGAAGAGGTGATGGGCGCCTGGGCCGGGCTTGGCTACTATGCCCGCGCGCGCAACCTCTTGAAATGTGCGCGCGCTGTTTCAGAGGCGGGCGGGCGTTTCCCACAGTCCCGGGCGCAGCTGCAGAAACTTCCCGGCATCGGCCCCTACACATCCGGTGCGATCGCCGCCATTGCCTTTGGTGAGCGCGCCGCCGCCGTGGACGGCAATGTCGAGCGGGTGTTTGCGCGACTTCTGGCCCTGGAGGGTGACTGGGCTGGGGCCAAGAAGCAGATTCGCTCTGAAGTCGAGGCACTGGTGCCCCCTGACCGGCCCGGTGAGTTCGCCGAAGCGCTGATGGACCTCGGGGCGACGGTCTGCACGCCGAAATCGCCGGCTTGCGGGGCCTGCCCAATCTCAACGCCTTGCCGCGCGCGGGCGGGCGGCACGCCTGAACGCTATCCGGTCAAGCCGAAAAAGGCGGCAAAAAAGGAGCTGGTCGCCAGCGCGCTGGTGGAGCTGGCCGGCGGGCAGGTGCGCCTGGAGCAGCGCCCGGACTCCGGGCTGCTCGGCGGTATGCTGGGCCTGCCCACCAGCGACTGGGTGGAAGCAGGCAGAGGCTGGCCGGCCCCGCCCGGCGGCCATGGAGAGAGTGCGCAGCGGGTGGGCGAAATCCGCCATGTCTTCACCCACATCGACCTTCAACTGGCCGTCTTCGTGGTGGAGACCACCTCGGGCACAGACGGGGACTGGCGCCCTGTCGAAGCGGCGCGCGCGGCCCTGCCCAGCGTGTTTCGCAAGGCGCTCGATCTCGCCAAAGGGACGAAATGACAGATTGCATTGTTCTGTGCGGGCAGACACACTCGCGAGATCCAGTTAGCGGCGGAGTTTCAGGAATGCGAACAGTTCTATTGGGCGTTTCATTGGCCTTCCTGGCGGCCTGTGGTGGTGAAGAAAGCGTACAGGCCACCGTGCCGCAAGCCGGTGCGGCGGACCTCGTCGAGGCGCAGGCGGCAGCGGGTGAGTTGGGCGAGACCTTGAAGGGGCGGCTCGTGGCGGCGATGACCGAGGGCGGCCCTGTCGCGGCCATAGATGTATGCGCCAAGGAGGCGCCGGCGATCGCGACCGACATTTCCGCGCGCCGGGGGCTTGAGGTCGGGCGCACCGCGCTCCGGGTTCGCAATGGCAGCAATGCGCCCGATGACTGGGAAACAGCACAGCTTGAGGCCTTTGCTGCGGCACTGGCAGATGGCGCATCGCCTACCGGTCTGACAGCCAGCGAGGTGGTCGAACTGGACGGGCGCCCGCACCTGCGCTGGATGTCGCCGATTCCCATGGGCGATGTGTGCGCAACCTGCCATGGCGCGGTAATCAGCCCCGAGGTGCAGGCGGCGGTTGAGGCGCGTTATCCCGGCGACCAGGCCACAGGCTTTGCGCCCGGAGAGCTGCGCGGCGCGTTCACTGTGACGAAGCCGCTGGACTAGGACTCAAGGCCCATTTCGGAGCGGTAGCGCCGGCGCAACAGGTCGATCGGGGCGAGCTTGCCGCGGTCTTCATAGTGCCAGAACGTCCAGCCATTGCAGGCGGGCGCCTGGGTCACATGGGCCCCGATCCGGTGGATCGAGCCCGTGGCGTCACCTATACTGAGTGAGCCATCCACGCGGATGCGCGCCTCGTGGCGCTTGCCGCGGCTGTAGAGGCGCTCGCCAGGCTTCAGCCAGCCGGTTTCGACCAGTGCGCCGAACGGCACACGGGCGGCGGCCTTTGCGCTTTTCATGGTTTGCAGGGCCTCGGCATCTATCGGGCTGATGGCGTGGAGACGCGCGCGCGACAGGCGGGCATATTCGGCCTCGCGCTCAATGCCGATGTAATCGCGGCCCAAGGCCTTGGCGACGGCGGCGGTTGTGCCCGTGCCGGAAAACGGATCGAGGACAAGGTCGCCGGGGTTGGAGGTGGCCAGCAGGATGCGCCGCAGAAGGGCTTCGGGCTTCTGGGTGGGATGAGCTTTCCGGCCGGAGCCGTCCTTCAGCCGCTCTGCGCCAGTGCACAGCGCGATCGTCCAGTCAGAGCGCATCTGCTTGTCATCATTGAAGGTTTTCAGGGCGTCGTAATTGAAGGTAACCTTCGATTTCTCGCTCTTGCCGGCCCAGATCAGCGTTTCATGGGCATTCTGAAAGCGCGTGCCTTTGAAGTTCGGCATGGGATTGGATTTCAGCCAGATCACATCATTCTGGATCCAGAACCCGGCATCCTGCAGCACGGTGCCAACGCGGAAGATGTTGTGATAGGAGCCGATGACCCAGATGGCCCCGTCGGGTTTCAGGACCCTGTGGCATTCGCCAAGCCATTGGTGGGTGAACAGGTCATAGGCATCGAAACTGTCGAAGCGGTCCCAATCGTCGTTGACGCCATCGACTTCGGACTGGTCGGGGCGGGTCAGGCCGCCGCCAAGCTGGAGATTGTAGGGCGGATCGGCGAAGATCAGGTCGACGCTGGCATCGGGCAGGCGCGACAGGACATCGATGCAGTCACCCTCGATGATCGTGTTGCGATGAAGCTCCATGGCGCGCTCTCCTGAGGGCCTATGATGGCCGGAAACTGGACAAGAATCACCCCTTACGAATCAATTTGGTTTCACAGGCCTTAACGCCGCGCCGGGCGGGCCGGCCCCGCCGTCAGAAATCAAGCATGAACTGTCCGTCTGGCGCCTCCCTTGGGCGGAAAAGATCTGTGCGCAGGGGCGCGCGTGGCCCATCCAGGCCATGGACGCTGGCCGCGCGAGCAAAGCGCCGGGCGATCAGCCGGGCATAGGGGCCGCGCCCTGTGCCGCGTTCGAACCATCGCGGGTCATAGTCCAGCCCGCCGCGCATGTCGCGCATCAGATTTACGACGCGGGCGGCGCGTTCCGGATAATGCTGGGCGAGCCATTCATGGAACAGGTCCTTCAGTTCATGGGGCAGGCGAAGTAGGACATAGCCGGCACTGGATGCCCCGGCGCCCGCAGCAGCGGCCAGCAAGGGTTCGATCTCATGGTCGTTCAGGGCCGGAATGATGGGCGCGGTCATCACTGTGACGGGAATGCCGGCCTGGCTGAGACCCTCAACGGTTTCAAGGCGCAGGCGCGGGCTCGCCGCGCGCGGTTCCATGCGCCGGGCCAGTTTCGGGTCCTGCGTCGTGATGGACACGCCGACACGGGCCAGGCCCATTTCGGCCATCGGGGCGATCAGGTCCAGGTCGCGCAGGATCAGGCTGGACTTGGTCAGCAGGCTGACGGGATGGCGGAACTCATACAGGATTTCCAGGAGCGCGCGCGTCAGTCGCAGGCGTTTCTCCACGGGCTGGAAGGCGTCCGTGTTCACGCCAAGGGCGATGACGCGCGGAATGTAACCGGGCCGGCCAAGCTCCCGGCGAAGCAGTTGGGGCCCGTTTGGCTTGAAAAACAGCTTGCTTTCGAAATCGAGGCCAGCCGAAAGGCCCTGATAGGCGTGGGAGGGACGCGCAAAACAATAGACGCAGCCATGCTCACACCCGCGATAGGGGTTGATCGACCTGTCGAAATGGATGTCCGGCGAGCGGTTGAAGCTGATGATGGTGCGCGCGGTTTCCGGCGTCACTTCGGTCCGCAGCGGCGCTGGCGGGGCCTCCAGCGTGTCCCAGCCATCGTCGAACGTCTCTTTCGCCTCGGCTTCAAAGCGCCCGGATGCGTTCGTGATTGCGCCGCGCCCGCGATGGTCGAAGCGTTCTGCCGCCTCGGCCACGTCCTGGCGGGAGACCCGTCCTGCCGGTTTCAGTTTCTGTCGTTTGTCCATGGAAGGCAGGATAGCGCGCGGCGTGAACAAATAAAGAACATTTTGCGAAAAGACTTGTGAAACTTTTTCGATGCCGACCCTGGCCATTTGACCCGGTGGGACGCGCGCCGTACCTCCCGCCCATGACACAGACACTCTTTCCGGCAGGCCTGCGCGAACTGGCGCCCGACTACGACCTCATCCTGTGCGATGTGTGGGGTGTGATACACAATGGGCGATCGGCCTTCGCGGCGACCTGCGATGCGTTGGTGGAATATCGCGAGCAGGGCGGGCGGGTTGTCCTGGTGACAAATGCGCCGGTGCCCAAGGCGCGTGTGACCCGCCTTTTCGAGCCTCTGGGTGTGCCGCAAGCGGCGTGGGACGATTGCGCCTCGTCAGGCGATGCCACGCGCCATGTGATGGAGGCCCAGGCAGAGAAATCCTTCTGGGTGTTCGGCATTGATGGCGGCCAGGCCCATGACCGGTTCCTCCATGAGGGGCTGCCCAATCCCCGCCTTGACGGGCCGGAGGCGGACCTGATGCTGTGCATCGGCCTGCGCGATGCCGTCAATGAGCATCCCGAGGACTACCGGCAGGAGCTGCGCGAGATTGCGGCTGTGGGCCCGACTATGGTGTGCGCCAATCCTGACATCCAGGTGCGGGTTGGCAATGAGCTGCACTGGTGCGCCGGCGCGCTTGCAGAAATCTACCAGCAGGAAGGCGGCCAGGTGATCTATCCCGGCAAGCCCCACGCCGCGATCTACAGCCTGGCGATGGAAAAGGCAGCTGCGCTGGGCCCCCTGCCGGACCGCGCGCGCATCCTTGCCATCGGCGACGGGCCGGTGACGGACATGGCCGGAGCGAACCGGGAGGGCCTCGATTGTCTTTATGTCGGCACGGGTCTTGCGAACCACCACTCTGACGATTTTGCCTCGCACGTGGCGAACCTGATGGACGAGAATGGCGTCACCGCGACCTATGCCATGGTCGAACTGGCCTGGTAGGGCGGCGGCAAGGCGTTGCGCATGGGCGCGAAATGGGGCTAGACCGCGTTTTCAGTGAGCAAGTGCATGCCGGAAGGAGACCAGCCGATGACCATGCAGACGGGCTATACCTACGAAGATCTCGACATCGGCATGTTCCACGAGACCGTCCACACCATCACCGAGGACGACATCCAGACCTTCGCCAAGGTGTCTGGCGATTTCAATCCGCTGCACATGGATGAGGAATTTGCAAAGACGACGATCTTCGGCCAGCGCATCGCCCATGGCGCGCTGACGGCAAGCTATATTTCCGGCATTCTCGGCAACAATCTTCCCGGCCCCGGCGCGATCTTCACCCATCTGTCCATGCGCTTTCGCCGCCCGGTCTTCATCGGCTCTCAGGTGACCGTGCGCGCCGAGGTGACCGAGAAGCAGGACAAGGGCAATCGCGT
>CAZVES010000079.1:12211-13537 GCA_964625835.1 uncultured Hyphomonadaceae bacterium | reverse complement strand
GCGTGCTGGCGGATGCGGCGCGGCGGGTGGAGCGAATTGTCGCTTCAAATGATGCCGCAAACCCCTGCGCAGGCAGGGGTCCATGGACCATTCTTGCCGCCAGCGCGCCTGTTGCGACCAATGATCCCTGGATACCTGCCTTCGCAGGTATCTGCGGAACCCAGCGCCATGTCCCCAATGGGGCCGGCCCGCCCCTTGCAACGGCCCCTCTCCCGCAATCCGGGCGAGGGGCGGCTCTGTCCTTTGCGCGTATCTCAAGCCCACCGCACGGCCCGGCCGCTGCGGGCGCTGGTGCACGGCGAAATGTCGCCGGCCGTGTGCGGCCCCATGGCGAGCGAAGAAGAACCATGGCTTGCGTGCCCGTATCCATCCTTCGTCTTCGCTCAGGTTGAGGCCGCATCAAGGGCGAAAACCTCAGCCTTCTTCCAGCAGGGCCAGCAACCGGTCGGCCTGTTCTTTCATATGGCCTTCCATGATGGGCGCGCGCATCAGCACGAGGCGGTGCCAGAACGCGCCGAGCATGAGCTGCATGGCGATGTCGATGTCCCAGTCGCGGCGCACGATGCGTTTGGCGGTGAGTTCGGCCAGGACGTTGCGCAAGGGCGTGCGCAGATTGTCCTGCAGCCAGGCGCGCCAGTGTTCGCCGGCATCGGTGTCATCGGCGGCGGCGATGAGGCTTGCGCGCAGCACCGCATGGCCGGTTCCCGTGCGGGTGGCGGACTCAAGCGGCAGGAAAATGTCCGTGACGCGTTCGGCCGGGTCGCGCCCGGTCAGCCCCGGCCTGGCCAGCAATTCGAGCCCGGCATCCACGCACATGGCACCTACGGAGGGCCACCAGCGGTAAATCGTCTGTTTCGATGCTTTCGCACGCCGCGCCACGCTGTCCACGCTGAACTTGCGCCAGCCATTCTCGGCAAGCTCTTCGCGCGTGGCGGCCAGGATGGCTGTGCGCGATTCCTCGCTGCGCTTTGGCCCTTGTTTGCGCGTGCTGGCGGCCATGGCGAACATCCCTTTCCCGGCCCGGGCCGACATAAGACCCTTGGCCAACTTGCTCTTTTCGTGGCGAACGGTACGCAGCGTTCTTCCACTTTTTTGCTTGCCCAGGCAAGTCCCGAATGGGCACGATTGGGCACGACAGTGTTTCAGGACTGCAAAATGCCCGCCTTTGCCGAACTCATTGATGGTTACAAGCGTTTCCGGACCGGCCCCTTGCGCTATGAGAAGGCCCATTATGAGAGCCTTGGCGCGGGCCAGGACCCTGACATCATGGTGATTGGCTGCGCCGACAGCCGGGTTGAACCGTCCGAAATCTTCGACACGATCCCC
>CAZVES010000079.1:0-12111 GCA_964625835.1 uncultured Hyphomonadaceae bacterium | reverse complement strand
AACAGTGGTGGTGTGAATCACGACAATGTGACTTATGTGCCTCGCTGTTGTCCCGGGCATTGCAAATCCGGCGGACACCGACTGACCAGGGAGCCAGCCGATGGAAACCGCCCTTTCCACACTCTTGTCGCCAATCATCCTGTTTTTCATGCTTGGAATGGGCGCAGCGCTGCTGCGCTCGCAAATGTCTGTTCCGGAAGCCTTTTCCAAGGGTTTGTCGATCTACCTGATGATGGCCATCGGCCTGAAGGGCGGCGTGGAAATGGCCAGGAACCCGCTGACCGGCGAGGTGATCGTGGCCCTGGTGGCGGGTGTGGTCCTGTCCTTCCTCCTGCCGATGATCGCTTTTGCCCTCCTGCAACTGACCACACGGCTCAGCCGCACCGATGCCGCCGCCACGGCCGCCCATTACGGCTCCATCTCGATCGTGACCTTCGTGGCCGCGACCGAAGCGGTGCGATTGTCGGGCTATGAGCCCGGCGGCCACCTGGTGGCGACCGCGGCGCTGATGGAAACACCGGCCATCATCACGGCGCTGATTCTGGCCCACCGCGGCCAGAAGGCACCCGCCGACCGTGTGGCCGGTTCCGAGCAGGGCGAGCTCGTGCGCGAGGTGTTGCTCAACGCTTCGGTGGTCGTCCTGGTGGGGGCGCTGGTGATTGGCTGGATTGCCGGGGAAGAGGGCACGGCCAGCGTGCAGCCCTTCTTCACCGGTCTTTTCCAGGGCGTGCTCTGCCTGTTTCTGCTCGACATGGGCCTCAATGCCGGGCGGGGCCTGCGCCAGGGCTGGCGCCAGATGACGGCCTCGACCTTTGCCTTCGGGATCTACATGCCGCTGGTGTCTTCAGTCATCACGGCGGGGCTGTGCGGCGTGCTCGGACTGCCGGTGGGCGACGCCGCCCTGCTGATCACGCTGGCGGCCTCGGCCTCCTATATCGCGGTGCCGGCGGCCATGCGGCTGGCCCTGCCAGAGGCCAGGCCCTCGGTTTATCTCACCTTGTCACTGGGCGTGACTTTCCCGTTCAATGTGACCATTGGTATACCGATCTACATCCTGCTGGCCGAATTCGCGGCCGGCCTGACCGGATAGGAAACGCGCCATGGACGTGCACGCAAAGCGCCGGATTGAGCTGATCATCGAGCGGATGGCCTACAAGCGGGCCTGCCGCGTGCTCGAACAGGCCGGGATGACGGGCTACACGGTTCTGCCCTCCATGGCCGGCTTTGGCGGAGGCAACCGGTGGAGCCGGGACGCCGATATCTCCGCCGCCTCGGACATGGTGGTGATCATTTCCATCGGCGATGTGGAGCGGGTCGACGAGGCGCTGGAGCAGATCGCCAACATACTTGGGGCCCATATCGGCGTGGTCAGCGTCAGCGATGTTAACGTGCTACGCCCGGACCGTTTCTGAGGACGGGCGCCCGGACCTACTGGGCGACCCAGCCGCCATCCATCTGCAGCATCGCGCCGTTCACCTGGTTGCCGTCCTCGCTGCACAGGAAGCTGGCCATGGCAGCAACCTGTTCAGGCTTGACGAATTCCTTGGTGGGCTGGGCGGCCAGCAGGACATCGCGCTTGACCTCCTCCTCGGTCAGGCCGCGCGCCTTGGCGGTGTCGGCAATCTGGCCCTCGACCAACGGTGTGTGGACATAGCCCGGGCAGATGGCATTGCAGCGCACGCCATCCTGAGCGCCTTCAAGGGCCACCACCTTGGTCAGCCCGGCTATGCCATGCTTGGCGGCGACATAGGCGGACTTGAAAGGTGATGCTACGAGGGCATGGGCGCTGGCGGTGTTGATGATGCGCCCCCAGCCCCTCTCCTTCATGCCCGGCATGGCCAGGCGGATCGTGTGGAAAGCCGCCGTCAGGTTCAGTGCGATGATCAGGTCCCAGCGCGCGACCGGGAACGCCTCGACCGGAGCGACATGCTGGGTCCCGGCATTGTTGACCAGTATGTCGACGCCGCCGAAGTCCCTGGCGACATATCCCATGAGACCGGCAATCGCTTCGGGATCGGTCAGGTCGGCGCCGGAATAACCCACCCTCACGCCATGCGCGCTGGCAAGGCTTTCGCGGAACGCCTCGATCTCTGCGGCGTCACCGAACCCGTTCAGCACCACATCCGCGCCGTCGCGGGCGAACCGGGTGGCGATGGCCTTGCCGATCCCGCTGGTCGATCCGGTGACGAGTGCAGTTTTTCCAGAAAGCATGCTTTGATCTCCTTGAGGCGCGGTGCATGGCAATTATAAGCTCGGGTGAGCGGATCGGCTTTCTCACTAGCACTTTGAGCTTGGCAAACAATCTGAGGAGTGATCATGGGCGACGTGTTGGCCGCCATGGAGGCCTTCCAGGCAGGTTTACCCGACTTCCTGATCCACACGGGAATGGCGTTTGTCATGCTGATCGTGGGCTCCACCATCTATATCAAGCTGACGCCGTGGCGGGAGCTGGCGCTGGTCAAGGGAAAGAACGGCGCGGCGGGCCTTGCCCTTGCCGGCGCGGTGATCGGCTTGGCGATTCCCATTTCCGCTTGTCTGGCCAATGCGCTTAGCTGGGTCGGTTTCCTGATCTGGGGAAGCGTTGCGGTCCTGCTTCAGCTTCTGGCATTCCGCATCACCGACCTGCTTCTGAGCGATCTGCCAAGGCGCATTGAGGAAGACGAGGCCGGAGCCGCAATCGTTCTGATCGGCACCAAGATCGCCTCGGCCCTGATCTTGGCAACCGGGCTTTGGGACCCAAATCTATTCGGACGCTAGAGGCGCACCGTCATCGGTGAACCGGGGGCGCGAAAAGGAGTACTGGTGCGCCAGCTCGACATTCTTCTCTACGCCCTGGTGCTTGGGACGGTCATCTGGGTCTTGTCCGGGATCGGCTCGGAAGACGCAGATGCGCCCGAACCCCTGCCAGACCATTTCGAAATGGACGGGCCGATGCTGCCCAGCCCCTCGGTTTTCGACGAGCGGGTCCTGGTCCAGGTCGAAGAGCCCCAGAACGGACTGGGCACTGCCTTTGCGATCAACCGGAATGGTGACTGGCTGACAGCCCGGCACGTGGTCGATGGCTGTGAGCGCGTATCGATACTGGTGGCGCCGCGCCGCTATGTGCCGGTTGCTAAGGTTCAGGTTTCCCGGACCAGCGATCTGGCCCTCCTGTCGACCGGCCGCAGCCCGCGCGCTGCGGAACTCGACCTTGGCGAGGATCTGCGTGTGGGTGAATATGGTTTCCATGTCGGCTATCCGGGCGGACGCCCTGGGGAGGTGGCCACACGTCTCCTGGCCCGCTCGCGCCTGCTCAGCCGCGGCGAGCGCCGATCCGACGAGCCTGTCCTGGCCTGGGCCGAAGTGGGTCGGACCCGGGGGCTGAACGGGGGCCTGGGCGGGCTCAGCGGCGGGCCGGTCTTCGATGCAGAGGGGCGGGTGCGCGGCGTGATTGTAGCAGAAAGCCCCCGGCGTGGCCGGATCTACACGGCCGATCCCGCTTCGATCCGCACATTTCTCGATGACGTGGGCGCAACACCTGCAGACGCGCCCAGCCCCCGTTCGATCAGCGTGCGCGATTATGGTGCGCGGGCCGACCATGCCCGCAACGCCCTCCAGGTGGTGAAAGTGGCTTGCGAGGTGTCATCTTGAGCTTTGCCGACACGCTTGTCTCGCGCGTGGACCAGCTCGGCCCGCTCTGCGCCGGGATCGACCCGCACCCCCGTCGGGTGCCGGACCTGTTCGGCGGTGATACGCCCCAAGGCCTCGCCACATGGGGGATGGCGCTGGTCGACCTGCTGGCTGGCCGGGTGGCCATCATCAAGCCGCAGGTGGGCCTGTTCGAGCGCCAGGGGCCGGAGGGCATGGCCGCGCTTCAGGCGGTGATGGAGCGGGCGAGGGCCAGGGGTCTCCTTGTGCTGGCCGATGCCAAGCGGGGTGACATCGGCTCCACCGCCGAGGGGTATGCGCGCGCATATCTCGCCGAGGACGCACCCTTTCCAGCAGACTGCCTGACAGTGAACCCGTATATGGGGCTGGACACACTGGAGCCTTACCTCGATCTCGCAGAGGCCCACGGAAAGGGGGTGGCGGTGCTGGCGCGCACATCCAATCCCGGCGCAGCCGATTTCCAGGCGCGGCAGATGGAGGACCAGCCGCTCTGGGCAGCTGTCGCTAAGGCCCTCGCCCCGGCGATGGATCGCCTCACCGGCGCGTCTGGCTGGTCATCACTGATGCTTGTGGCGGGTGCGACGGGCCCCGGCGAGGCAAGGGCCCTGCGCGAGATCGCCCCGCGCGCGCTGTTCCTTGTGCCAGGCTATGGGGCCCAGGGGGCAGGGGCCGACGAGGCGGTGGCTGGCTTCGTCGAAGGCCCGGGTGGACGCGTCGGCGGGGTGGTGAATGCCTCGCGTTCGATCACGTTTCCGGCTGATGCCGAAGGGGCCGACACCTATGACGCGTGGCGTGCGGCGATCATACGCGCGGTGGATGCGGCCCAGGCCGATTTGCGCGGCGCATGCGCGCGCTGACGTCGCGTTTCACTCGACAGCCGGGCCGTTTCGCTTAATGTGCGGGAGTGTGAGAGCCCACAAGGGCCAATAACACGGGAGGAGTGAGATATGGCGCAATGGCGTTTCCTTGGAATTGCAAGCATACTGGCACTGGGCATGGTGGCCTGCGGACCGCCTGAGCCGACGGCCGATGTGGCAGACGCGAGCAATGGCGCCGAGAGCGAGGCCGCACCGGAAGACTTTGCAGCGGTCGACACCGCACGGATCCTGGCTGCCAGTGAGACCCCACAGGATTGGCTGACCTATGGCGGCAATTATGATGAAACGCGCCATTCTCTCCTGCAGAAGATCGACACCGACACCGTCGACCGCCTCGGCGTCGCCTGGACTTACGACCTGAAGACCGCGCGCGGCGTTGAAAGCACGCCGATCGTCGTGGACGGGGTGATGTATGTCACCTCGGCCTGGTCCGTGGTCCATGCGCTCGATGCGAAGACCGGTGAGGAACTCTGGGTGCACGAGCCTGATGTGGACCGGGCCGTGGGGGCCAAGGCCTGCTGCGATGTGGTGAACCGGGGCGTGGCCGTCTATGATGGCAAGGTCTATCTTGGCGTGATCGACGGGCGCCTTCAGGCGCTGGACGCCGAGACGGGCGAGGTGGTCTGGAGCACCGTCACCGTTGACCAGTCAAAGCCCTATACGATCACCGGCGCGCCGCGCGTGGTCGATGACAAGGTTCTGATCGGAAATGGCGGTGCCGAACTGGGCGTGCGCGGCTACCTGTCGGCCTATGACGCGGCCACCGGGAAGCTCGAATGGCGCTTCTACACCGTGCCCAATCCCAATAAGCAGGCCGACAACGCCGCCTCCGATGAGATCTTTGCCGAACTGGCCAATGACAGCTGGGGCGATGAGGGCGCGTGGACCAGTGATGGCGGCGGAGGCACGGTCTGGGACTCGATTGTCTATGACCATGTCAATGACCAGGTCATCTTTGGCGTCGGCAATGGCTCGCCCTGGAACCAGACCTTCCGCGATCCGTCCGGCGGCGATAACCTCTTCCTGTCCTCCATTGTCGCGGTGGACGCCGATACGGGCGAGTACAACTGGCACTTCCAGACCACGCCAGGCGACAATTGGGACTACACCGCGACCCAGACCATCATCCTCGCGGAGCTGCCCCTTGGCGCGGACGGCGCGATGCGGCGGGTGGCCATGCAGGCACCCAAGAACGGCTTCTTCTACGTGGTCGATGCGGCCACGGGCGAGTTCATCTCCGGCGATGCCTTCGTCCCCGTAAACTGGGCCACGGGGCTGGACGAGAATGGACGCCCGATCGAGAACCCGCAAGCGCGCTATGGCAATGCCGCGTTCTTCCAGACGCCGGGACCGCTTGGCGCGCACAACTGGCACCCGATGGCGTTCAATCCGGAGTTGGGGCTGGCCTACATCCCGGCCCAGGAAATCCCTGCCGCCTATGCCGAGGACCCGCGTTTCACAGACCAGCCGACCAAGTGGAACACCGGTTCGGACTTCTCCGCCGGCGTGGCCCCGGACCTGCCCCCCGGCACGCTTCAGGCCGTGCGCGCAACGCTGAAGGGCCGGCTGATCGCCTGGGACGTGGTGGCGCGTGAGCCGCGCTGGAGCGTGGAACATGAGAACGCCTGGAATGGCGGCGTCCTGTCGACGGCGGGCGGACTTGTCTTCCAGGGCAAGCTGGGCGGGGAGTTTGCCGCATATAATGCCGCCACCGGCGAGAAGCTGTGGAGCCATGACCTGAAATCGGGCGGCAATTCCGGGCCCGGCACCTTCGAAATCGATGGCGAGCAGTATGTCACCATCACCACAGGCTGGGGCTCGGCCTATGGCTTGGCCGCGGGCCTTGCCTATGACGAGGCCGTCCCGCCCACGGTGGGCAAGGTCGTGACCTTCAAGCTGGGCGGCAACCAGATCATCGCCGACGCAGACGTGCCGATCATCGAGCGCATGCCGAAGGGCGAGGATTTTGGCAGCCCCGAGATGATCGAGGCCGGCATGGTGCACTTTGCGCGCAATTGCGCCGTGTGCCACGGCCAACTGGCCATCAGTTCCGGCGTGCTTCCGGATCTGCGCTGGTCACAGATCACGGCCGATGCCCCGACCTGGGCTTCCGTGGTCAATGATGGCACCCTGTCGGCCAATGGCATGGTGGCTTTCTCGGACGTGTTGAGCCGCGAGGAAAGCGAGGAAATCCGCGCCTATGTCATGCGTCAGGCGCACAATGCCGCGGCCGAAGGCGCGGAGGGCGCCGAGGGTGACAGCGCTGGCGGCGCGCCCTGAGCGCGGGCCGCTTCAAACAACTGGAAACCGCCCGGAGACCCCTGTCTCCGGGCTTTCCTTTGGCTTAATCTCGCGCCATATCGACAATAGGAGGATGCGCACCCCATGGCCATTGTCGGCTTCTTGATTGCATTGGTCACCGCCATCGGGGTGTGGCAATGGCGTGCCCAGAGGGCAGCGGAGGCCGCGCGCGAACTGGAAGGTGTTGTGAAGACCGCTGCAAACCTGCCGCGCCGGTTTGCCTTCAAGCGCAAGATGGGCAAGCGCGGGCTCGATCTGGTAGATGATCCGCGCGAGGCGGCGACCATCATGATGGTGGAGGTGGGGCGTGCCAGCGGCGGGCTGAGCCGTGAGACGCGCGAGGAAATCGAGAACATCATTGTCAGCGATTTCGAACTGGAGACCGCCGACGCTGAGGCGCTGGTGGCCCATGCCCAATGGGTGCTGCGGGAGGCACCGGTGCCCGATGCGGTGATCACCCGCCTTGCCAGGCGCCTGATGGAGATGGACGCCATCGGGCCCAAGGAGATTGTCGACCTTGACGGCATGCTGGTGGCCGTCAGCGAGGCCGACGGGCTTCCCGGCCCGGACCAGCTCTCACTCCTGCAATCCTTCCGAAACGCGACCGGCGTTCAGACCTGATCGCGCCCTGCGCCAGGCGCGGGAACCTCGAAATTCACACGGGTTTCGAAACGACCCTGTTGCGCTCCGATTTGGGTTCGTCCTCATCCTTGATGGACGCCAGCTCACCACTTGGTGTAGCTGGCCGGTGCCTTGACGCCGAGGGCCCGGATGCGTTCGGCAATCTCGTCGATCGCGCGGTACATGTTTTCACACTGGCCTTCGGTCAATTCGTGCACACTCACAAAAGTCGGGCCTGTCACGTTCCAGTGCACGCCCTGGGTCTTGATGAACAGCATGTAGGTATCGGCCAGAACCGTTCCGAGGGCCTTGGCAATCTCTGCGCGGTCCTTCGGCTTCATGCCGGTCTTGCGACCAAACTCGACGGTTTCTGTTTCCGGCGCGACGGTCTCGCCTTCGACCTGGGGTTCGATCACATTGTGACCTCTTCAACCGCTTCTTCCACCGCGGGCCTTCGCCCGGACCGCAGGCTGCAAGCACCAGCGCGCCAGATGCGGTGAGCGCCACTCGAAGCATTTTCATGTGAGGTGCTCCTTGGTTGCGTACCTGAATAACGCGCGGCGGCTCTGAAGGTTCCAAAGGGCAGGCTGGATCAGACCGCGGGGCTTGGTGCCTCGTCCATGTATTGTTCCATTTCGTCGAACCTGTCCTGGACGCGCTTGCGTGCACGTTGGGCAAACAGGCTCACAGAAATCGCGGCAAGCCCCGACAGGATGAACCCGGGCACCATCTCATAGATGACATCAGAAAGGCTCTGGTCGTCTATTGTAATAGGGGCATAAAGCCAGAACAACACCGTGCCCGCTCCGACAAGCATGCCGGCCAGCGCGCCTTCGCGCGACAGGCCTTTCCAGTAGAGGCTGAGCAGGATAATCGGGCCAAAGGCCGAGCCGAACCCTGCCCAGGCATTCGAGACCAGCGATAGAATGTTGCTCGACCGGTCAAATGCAAGTGCGATTGCAATGAGCGACACCACGAAAACCGAGGTTCGGCCAATGGCCACAAGCTCGCCCTGGCTGGCCTCCTTGCGCAGGAAGGTCTTGTAGAAGTCTTCCGTCAGCGAACTGGACGAGACGAGCAACTGGGATGAAATCGTCGACATGATGGCCGCCAGGATCGCCGCGAGCAGGAAGCCGGCGATGAGGGGATGGAACAGGACTTGGGACAGTAGGATGAAAATTGTCTCGGGGTCGTCCACGGCTAGCCCCTGTGTGCCGGCATAGGCATAGCCGACAATCCCGGTCATCACGGCGCCGATGACTGTCACGATCATCCAGCTCATGCCGATATAGCGTGCTGTGGCCACGTCCTTTAGCGAGCGGATGGCCATGAAACGCACGATGATGTGGGGCTGGCCGAAGTATCCCAGCCCCCAGGATAGGAGGGAAATCAGGCCGATCGCCGTCAATCCTTCCGGCCACCAGCCGAAATACCCCGGCCCGGCCGCTTCCACTGCGCTTGCCATGGCCCCATCGGACCGCAGCACCATCCAGGTCACGACAGGCACCAGTATAAGCGCCAGGAACATGATGCAGCCCTGGACAAAGTCGGTGAGACTGACGGCGAGGAAACCACCGAAAAGCGTGTAGGCCACGACCACACCCGCCGTCAGGAACAGGCCCAGCCGGTAGTCCAGCCCGAAGGACGCTTCAAAAAGCTTGCCGCCAGCGACAATGCCGGCCGAGGTGTAAAGCGTGAAGAAGATGACGATCACCACGGCGGAAAACACCCGAAGGGCTCGCGTGCGGTCGTTGAAACGCTTTTCGAAATAGTCGGGAATGGTAATGGCATCATCGGCCATCTCGGTGAACACGCGCAGCCGCGGGGCGACGAAGCGGTAGTTCAGGTAAGCCCCGACCACCAGGCCCACCGCGATCCAGGCGGCGCTGTAACCGGCCAGGAAAACCGCTCCGGGCAAGCCCATGAGCATCCAGCCGCTCATGTCCGAGGCCCCGGCCGACAGGGCGCCGACCGCCGGGTGCAACTGGCGCCCGCCCAGCATGTATTCGGACACGTCGCTGGTGGACTTGCGATAGGCATAGAGCCCGATGCCTAGCATCAGGACGAAATATGCCGCGAGTGAAATCAGGGCTTCTGTATTCATGGGACCTTTTTATCTGGACGCGCACACGGGCCACGCCTTGGGCTGGCCCCCTTGTGCTGCATTGAATTGTCGGGTTTACGGGCGCACCTGGCCGGTGCCGTGGACGAGGTATTTGAAGCTGGTGAGCTGTTCCAGGCCCACCGGGCCGCGCGCATGCATCTTGCCTGTGGCGATGCCGATTTCAGCGCCCATGCCAAACTCCCCGCCATCGGAAAATTGTGTTGAGGCGTTGTGCATCACCACCGCGCTGTCGATGGCGGTCATGAAGCGGCGGGCTGCGGCGTCATCCTCAGTGAGGATCGCATCGGTGTGGCCTGAGGAAAAGGCCGAAACCTTGTCGATCGCGTCCTCAAGGCCATCGACCAGCCGCACCGAGGCGACCGCGTCCAGGTATTCGGTGGACCAGTCGTCCTCGGTTGCGGGTCGAAGGCGGCTGTCAATTGCACAGGCCTCGGCATCGCCGCGCAGTTCGCACCCTTCCAGCGCATCGGCCAGGGCCGGCAGAACGCGCGGGGCGATCTCCCGGTCAATCAGGATGCTTTCGGTCGCACCACAAATCCCTGTGCGGCGCAGTTTTGCGTTCTGCACGATGCTGACCGCCTTTTCGAGGTCGGCTGCGGCATGGATGTAGCTGTGGCAGTTGCCGTCCAGGTGCAGCAGCGTCGGGACCTTGGCCTGGTCGCGCACAAGTTCCACCAGCCCCCGACCGCCCCGGGGGATCACCAGGTCGACATGCTCCACCGCGCTGAGCAGAGCCGCCACGGCGCTGCGGTCGCTCGTCTGGACCGTCTGCACGACATCTCCCGGCAGGCCGGCCGCCTCCAGGCCCGCCTGCATGCAAGCCACGATTTCACGGGTTGAATTGCGGCTCTCCGATCCGCCGCGCAGGATCACGGCGTTGCCGGATTTCAGGCACAGCGCGCTGGCATCAGCGCCCACATTCGGGCGCGACTCATAGATCATGCCGATCACGCCAATTGGCGAGGCGACCCGTTCGATCTTCAGCCCGTTGGGCCGGTCGAAAGTGGCCAGCACACGACCCACCGGGTCGGGCAGTTCCGCAATCTCCTCAAGTGCGCGGGCCATCGCCTCAATCCGGGCATCATCAAGTCTGAGCCGGTCAATGAAGGCCTCGTTTTTCTGGCCGGCCACGCCGGCAACATCCTCGCGATTGGCCTCAAGCAAGGCTGTCTTGCGATCACGCAGCGACTGCGCAGCCACCCTGAGCGCTTTGTTCTTCTGCTCTGTCGTGGCCGCTGCAATGGACTTGGCAGCGGTCCTGGCGGCTGCGCCAAGGTCCTGGATATGAGCTTTCGATTTGTCTTCCGGACGGGTCATTCAAGGGTCCTGTTGTTGGTCATGTTCTGGTTTTCAGCGCAGCTCTATGGCGCGGGTATAGGCGGCATTCACGGTCGCGTCGATCAGGCGGGAAAAATCGCCGCCTCCATTCAGGGCATTGAGCCCGGCCTCCGTGGTTCCGGCCTTGCTGGTGACGGCATTGCGCAATCCGGCAAGGTCGTCATCCGATTGCAGGGCCATTTCCACCGCACCGGCCAGGGTTGCGAGTACGAGCTTGCGCGCGGTGACTTTATCAAAACCGAGCCCTTGTGCAGCCTCGGCATAGGCCCGTGCCATTTCGAACACATAGCCCGGTCCGCTGCCTGCGATGGCGGTCACCTTGTCGAGATCTTCCTCGCTTGCGACTTGCACGACGTCCCCCGTGGCCGACATCAGGTCGAGTGCGGCCTGCCGGGCCGCTTCGCTGACGCCGTCGGTCATGAACACACCGCTCATGCCCCGCCCCACCGAGGCGGGCATGTTGGGCATCACCCGGATCACCGGCTTGCCGTCCAGGCAGCGCGACAGGCGGGCGCTGGAATAGCCAGCAGCGATCGACAGGGCAGCGCCCGTGCCGGCGAGCCATTCCTTGTATCCCGGGATGATCTCGTCGATGAGCTGGGGTTTGACCGCCACGACGAGCAAGTCGAATTCGATCTTTGGCAGGGTGTTGGCTGCCATGTGCAGCGACACTCGCGGATGGGAAAAGCTGGCGGCTGGGTCAACCACCGTGAACTGGGTCGCCGACGAATCGGCCCACCTGGCCAGGAGGGCACCACCCATATTGCCGCAACCTATCATGAGGGCTTGCATGTTCGCTCCATCTTAATCGTCGTGCACATAGGGGGTAAATGATTAGAATTCAAATGGATTGCCCATGTGCGGTGTTGGGCTGGCGGTTTCGCAAGCGCACATTTGGAAAATCACAGTAATTTGTTGTAATAATGCGACAGGTTGCTGGGCGTTCGTGCCCTGTAAAATTCTTTGTGGTCTAATAACTTGCGACCCACGGCGACCCGGCCTATTTGCGTGAGCGGGCCATATAAGGAGTAATTCGTGCCGACACCCAAGCGTATCGTGATCAAGATTGGTTCCAGCCTGCTTGCAAATTCCGAAATGCTGACGCCCCGCTGGGCCTTTATCCAGCAGCTTCTGGAAGATGTCGCCAGGCTGCGCGCCCGCGGCCATGAAGTGGTCCTGTGTTCCTCCGGTGCCGTTGCC
>CAZVES010000078.1:0-13566 GCA_964625835.1 uncultured Hyphomonadaceae bacterium | reverse complement strand
AACGCCGTGATCGCGCTTGCAGCGAGAATGATGAGGCCGGCGATTGTGGTCATGGGTGCGATCTCGCACGATTTAATCTAGCTCGGCCATGGATAATGGGGAGATTGCCTGATGCTCAACTGGCTCATGAAACTGATTGGTGGCGGGCAGCCGCAGGTGCGGAAAATGCTTGATCTCGAGGCCCGGCTGGTGCCTGGCGATCCTGCCTCGCCGCTGCATGGCGATGGCGAGTATGAGGCTCGGGAGGACGGGTCCTGGAGTTTCGAGGTCGAGGTCGAAGGCCCCGATGGAACGCAGGTGCCGCAGGGGCTGGTCGCGTTCATTGATGGCGTGGAGATCGGCCCGCTCATCCCGCGCGGGGATGAGGCGCAGCTGAAACTCTCCCACCGGGCCGGCGACGCACTGGCGGTATTTCCCGAGGCCGACTCCATGCTTGAGATCAAAGGCCCGGCCGGCGAGCATCTGAGCGGCGCATTCCACCACGACCGGTAGCGTCTCTCCCAAGGGCAGCACGCGCAGGAGTAGGAAACCGCCCGCTGCGACGGTTTCTCATTTTACACGCGCCAAGATACAGCGTACCTTTACGTGAACGGAAAGTGATTTTCGCGCAGCCAGGAGGAGACAAGCATGCCCTATACAGACCCCAATATCGGTGAGTTGAACGACGACCTGTTCGATCTTCGCATGTCGGAGGAGGCCCGGCCTCTTTACGAGCATGTGAAGCGGTTCATCGCCGAGACGGTCGAGCCGATGTATGCCGAGTTCGTTGAGCTGGGAAAGAACCACACCGACCCGTGGAGCTATGCCCCAGGCCAACTGGAAGCGCTTGAGAGGGCCAAGGACAAGGCCAAGTCCGAAGGGCTGTGGAACTTCTTCCTGCCCGACGCAGAAACCGGCGAGGGCCTGAAGAACCTCGATTATGCCTATATTGCCGCCGAACTGGGCAAGTGTCCTCTGGCATCTGAGTCCATGAACTGCTCGGCGCCTGACACGGGCAATATGGAAGTGCTCGAGCGCGTCGGCACACCGGAGCAGAAAGAGCGCTGGCTCAAGCCCCTGCTGGAAGGCAAGATCAGGTCCGCCTTCGCGATGACTGAGCCGGGTATTCCCTCGTCTGACGCCAAGAACGTCTCCACCGCTGCGGTGCTTGATGGCGACGAGTGGGTCATCAATGGCGAGAAGTTCTACATCTCAGGTGCCGGCGACCCGCGCTGCAAGATCATGATCGTCATGGTCAAGACCAGCCCGGATGCCGCCCCGCACAAGCAGCAGTCACAGATCCTAGTGCCGATCGACACGCCCGGCGTGAAGATCCTCGATGGCATGAAGGTGTTCGGCGACTATGACGCGCCCCACGGCCATATGCACATCGTGTTCGACAATGTGCGCGTGCCGAAGGAAAATATGCTGCTCGGCGAGGGCCGGGGTTTCGAGATTTCCCAGCTGCGCCTCGGGCCGGGCCGCATCCATCACTGCATGCGCTCGCTTGGTGCGGCAGAGAAGGCTCTGGAACTGATGGTGATCCGCGGCATGGGCCGCCAGGCCTTTGGCCGCGACCTGATCAAGCTCGGCGGCAACATTGAGAAGGTCTCGCGCGCCCGGATCGAGATCGAAGCCATGCGCATGATGGTTTTGAAGGCCGCCAAGGCGATGGACGTGCTCGGCAATGCCGAGGCTCGCGTCTGGATCTCCATGGTCAAGGCCATGGTGCCCGAGAAGGTCTGCCAGATCATCGACGAAGCGATCCAGATGCACGGCGCGGCAGGCGTGTCCCAGTGGACGCCGCTGGCACGCATGTACACCTCCCAGCGCACGCTGCGCCTCGCCGATGGGCCTGACGAGGTGCACCACATGGTCGTCGGCCGCGCAGAGACCCGCAAGTATACCGGCGAAGAGGAAGATCCCGCCATGGCGGCTGTCTGGCGGAAGTAGTCCGCTCAACTTCAATACGCAAACCCGGAACGCGGCCCTGTTGAGGCCGCGTTCTAGGTATTTGCCCTAAGCGTCAGTGCGACACGTGGCTGTTAGCGTCCGGGACGCTAGGCTTACCGCCAACAAAACAATAGAGGACACGCGCCATGCATTTCGACTACAGCCCGAGGACCAAGGAATACATGGAGCGTGTGGACGCCTTCATGCAGGCGCATGTGTTTCCCAATGTGGAAACCTATGAGGCCCAGCATGCCGAAATCGGGCGCTGGGCCGTGCCGCCGATCCTCGAAGAGATCAAGGCCAAAGCGAAAGCGGAGGGTCTCTGGAACCTGTTCCTGCCTCCCAATTCCGAACACGACACGCAGGAATATCAGGGCGCTGGTCTGACCAATGCGGAGTATGCGCCGCTGTCGGAGCTCATGGGCCGGGTCGAGTGGGGCTCTGAGGTCTTCAACTGCTCAGCGCCCGACACGGGAAACATGGAAGTGCTTCACCGGTACGGCTCTGAAGCGCAGAAGGAGAAGTATCTCAAGCCGCTCATGGCGGGCGAGATCCGCTCGGCCTTCCTGATGACGGAGCCTCTGGTGGCCTCATCGGACGCGACCAATATCGAGACCTCCATCACCCGGGACGGCGACGAATATGTCATCAACGGACGCAAATGGTGGAGTTCGGGCCTCGGCGACCCGCGCTGCAAGGTCGCCATCGTCATGGGCAAGACCGACCCGAATGCGCCCCGCCACGCCCAGCAGAGCCAGATCCTCGTGCCGACCGATGCGCCGGGCGTGAAAATCCTGCGCATGTTGCCCGTGTTCGGCTATGACGACGCGCCCCACGGCCATGCCGAAGTGCTGCTCGACAATGTTCGCGTGCCTGCAGGCAACCTGATCCTCGGCGAGGGCCGGGGTTTCGAGATCGCCCAGGGCCGCCTCGGGCCGGGCCGCATCCACCATTGCATGCGCACCATCGGCGCGGCGGAAGTGGCACTGGAGAAGATGACCCGCAGGCTCCTGTCGCGTGAGGCGTTCGGCAAGCCCGTGGCCGAACACTCCATCTGGGAACAGCGCCTTGGCGATGCCCGAACCGAGCTTGAGATGACCCGGCTGCTCACTCTCAAAGCCGCTTGGATGATGGACACGGTCGGCAACAAGGGCGCAAAGGATGAGATCGCGATGATCAAGGTTGCCGCGCCGCGCATGGCGCTCAAGATCATCGACGATGCCATCCAGGCCCATGGCGGGGGCGGGGTGACCAGCGACTTTGGCCTTGCGCGCGCCTACTCCAACATTCGCACCCTGCGTCTGGCCGATGGCCCGGACGAGGTCCACCTGCGCGCCATTGCCCGCAGCGAGATGAAGAAGTATCGCGACAATCCGAACTATCCGGCACACGCGCTCGCCGCGGAATAGGGGCGGGCGAAAGCTGGCGCATGGCGTTTTGTCGGCTCTCTACCAGCTTTCCCATATTTTTGGTCGGAAAACGCCCTGGGGGCCAAGGGCGCGGACCGTTCTTCCTAACCGGAATGAAAATGCCCGTAGATGCGCTCAGCGAGCGCGTCATTGATCCCGTCGACTTCTGCAATGTCCGAGAGCTTGGCCCGGGCCACGCCGCGGGCTGAGCCGAAGCGGTGCAGGAGGGCCTTCTTGCGCGTCGGCCCGATGCCTTCGATATCGTCGAGTGGGCTTTTCTTGATGTCGGCCGAGCGCTTCGCCCTGTGGGCACCGATGGCCCAGCGGTGTGCCTCGTCGCGCAGGCGCTGCAGGTAGTAGAGGACCGGCGCGTTCGGAGGCAGCTGGAAGGGCGCTCGGTTCGGGCGGAAGAACTTCTCCCGCCCGGCATTGCGGTCAGGCCCCTTGGCGATGGAGACCAGATTGATGTCGGCGGGCGTCAGGCCAAGCTCGGCAAGGGTCTCGGTGACCGCGGAGAGCTGGCCGAGGCCACCATCAATCAGCACAAGGTCGGGATAAGCCGGCAGGTCCCCGATTGGCTTGCCTGCATCATGGGCTTCCTTGAGCAGGCGCGAGAAGCGGCGGCGCATCACCTCGCGCATCATGCCATAGTCGTCGCCGGGCTCCAGCTCGCCGTCCTTGATGTTGAACTTGCGATATTGCTGTTTGTCGAAGCCGTCCGGCCCCGCCACGACCATGCCGCCGACGGCGTTCGAGCCCTGGATATGGGAGTTGTCGTAGACCTCTATGCGGCGCGGCTCGCGTTCAAGGTCGAAGGCTTGCCGGACTTCCTTGAGCAGCCGCGCCTGGCTGGCGGCTTCGGCGAGCTTGCGGGCAAGCGCCTCGCGGGCATTGCGATGGGCCTCACCGACAAGGTCGCGCTTGGGACCGCGCTGCGGCGTGCGGATTTCGACCTTGTGGGGTGCGCGCAGTTCCAGGGCTTCGGCGATGAGCGCGCACTGGTCGGGCTCTTCGCTGGTCAGGATCAGGCGCGGGGCAGGGCGCTTGTCATAGAACTGCACGAGGAAAGCGGCGAAGATCTCCGGATCGGACTGGTCCTCCTCATGGCGGGGGAAGTGGACCGATGTGCCCCAGTTCTGCCCTGCACGGATGAAGAAGACCTGCAAGCAGGAAGCCCCGCCATCGCGGGCAAAGGCGAAGACATCGGCCTCCTCGATGCCGTCTGGGTTCACGTCCTGGCTGGCGCGCACGACGCTGAGCGCGCGGATCCGGTCGCGCAGTTTCGCGGCGGTTTCGAACTCCATCGCCTCGGCCGCAGCGTCCATTTCAGCCGCCAGCCTGTCCTGTAGCTCGGCCGATTTCCCGCGCAGGAAGTCCGCAGCCTGGTCGGCCAGCTTCTGGTAATCCCCGATGCTGATCTCGCCGGTGCAGGGGGCCGAGCAGCGCTTGATCTGGTGCAGCATGCAGGGCCGAGAGCGGACCGAATAGACGCTGTCCTCGCAGGTGCGTAGGAGGAACGCCTTCTGGAGCGTGTCCAGTGTTCGCATGACTGCATTGGCGCTTGCGAAGGGCCCGAAATAGTCGCCCCGGTCGCGCTTTTCGCCGCGATACTTGAGGATTTGCGGGGCATCATGGTCGCGCCTGATGAGGATGTAGGGAAACGATTTGTCGTCGCGCAGGAGGATGTTGAAGCGCGGCTTGAAGCGCTTGATCAGGTTGGCCTCGAGTAGCAGCGCCTCAGTCTCTGTCTCGGTCACCACGAATTCCATGGCGGCTGTGAGGGAGATCATGCGGGCGATGCGCTGGGTGTGACCGCCAAGGCGGGTGTAGTTGCTCACCCGGTTCTTCAGGTTCTTCGCCTTGCCGACATAGAGGACTTCCTGGTCGGCGCCATACATACGGTAAACGCCCGGCCGCGAGGGCAGGCGTGAGAGGTTGTCCTTGATCACTTCGATACCGCGCCGGGGCGAGGGGGAAGAGGCGGGCGAGTCGCTCATCGCCCCTATTTACTGCGCGCGCGGGCGGGTTTCGAGCCCCGTCAGATCAGCGTGCCCAATTTTGAAAGGTTGGGGGTGAGCAGGTATCCGACGCCAAGGCCGAAAATCATGACCACGATGAGTGCCAAGTTGAACTCACGTCCCATGGATTCCTTGTCGTCCTTGCTATACTCGCCAGGGCGCAGGACTGTGAGCCAGAACAGGGCGAGGCAGAAAACGCAGATGGACAGCACCTGCTGGGCCGGCGTCAGGCTGGCCAGGGTTTCCATGACCCAGGTCATAAACGCATCAAAGTCGCGTTTGGCCGTGCGCAAATTGTCAGAAACAGCCATGGGCAACATCCTGAAACCGGGTCGAAGTCAACCCGCGCAAGATACCCGATCTCGCTTAGCGCCCGATTAAAAAGGTCCGGAAAATTACGTGGACCTCGCGGCGGAATTCGTGCGATTGGACAGCCAGAAGACTTGCCAGGATCCAAGCCATGACCCAAACCCACCTCTCAACCGCGATCCAGCGTGTCCAGCCGTCGGCAACCATTGCTGTGACTACAAAAGCGGCCCAGCTCAGGCGCTCAGGCCATGACGTGATCGGCCTCGGCGCAGGCGAGCCGGACTTCCCCACGCCAGACCATATCAAGGCGGCAGGCATCGACGCAATCAATGCCAACAAGACCAACTATACGCCGGCCGATGGCATCCCTGAACTCAAGGAAGCGATCTGTGCGAAGTTTGAGCGCGACAACGGACTGAGCTATGCGCCATCGCAGATCAATGTCTCACCTGGCGGTAAGGCCGTTCTCATCAATGCGTTCATTGCAACGCTGGATGAAGGCGACGAGGTGGTGGTCCCGGCACCCTACTGGGTGAGCTATCCGGAGATGGTACGCCTTTGCGGCGGCTCTCCTGTGATTGTGCCGTGCGGGCCCAATACGGGATACAAGATGTCGCCCGAAGCCCTCGAAGAGGCCATCACGCCAAAGACCAAGTGGCTGGTCCTCAACTCACCGTCGAACCCCACTGGCGCGGTGTATTCACATGGAGAGCTGGCCGCCATCGGAGCGGTGCTTGAGCGCCACCCCGGCGTGATGGTGCTGACCGATGATATGTACGAGCACATCCTTTATGATGGCCTGGAATATCACACGATCGCGCAGGTCACGCCGTCGCTCTATGACCGCACGCTGACCATGAACGGCGTCTCCAAGGCCTATTCCATGACCGGCTGGCGGATCGGATATGCCGGAGGGCCCGAATGGCTGATCACGGCGATGCGCAAGGTGTTGAGCCAGACGACATCAAATCCGTGCTCGATCAGCCAGTGGGCTGCGGTTACGGCGCTGAACGGGGACCATGGATTCCTTGTGGGCCGGAACGATACCTTCAAGGCGCGGCGCGACATGGTGGTGGCCGGCCTGAACGCGGCCCCCGGCCTGACCTGCCAGACACCGAACGGAGCGTTCTACGTCTATCCCGACTGTTCCGGCGTCATCGGACGACGGAGCCCGTCCGGGCGGGTGATCCAGACAGACCAGGATTTCGCCGAGGACCTGCTGGAGCAGGAGAAGGTGGCCGTGGTCCACGGTGCAGCCTTCGGCCTGTCGCCGGCGTTCCGTGTCTCCTACGCCACAGCGACTGAGGCTCTGGAGGAAGCCATCACACGGATCCAGCGGTATTGTGCAGCGCTCAGCAAATGATGCGTCCATCCGCATATCGAATAGCTGTAATGGCAAGGCACGGCTGGCGGATTCCTTCCCGCGTCACCAGTTAGACCGTTCAATATGGTCGATGCAAGGAGACCCGTGATGACGATCGAGATTGGGCTGACAGACGAACAGCGCGACAATTCCGCCGCTGCACTGAAAGTGCTTATGGCAGAATCCTACGCTCTTTACATCAAGACACATGGCTATCACTGGAATGTGACAGGCCCGCGTTTCGGGCAGCTGCATGCCCTTTTCATGGAGCAGTACACCGAGCTCTGGACTGCCCTGGATGTGATCGCCGAGCGTATTCGTGCGCTCGGGCATTTCGCTCCGGGATCCAGTGCCGAAATACTCTCGGAAGCCACGATCACACCTGACAATGGAGTTCCGGACGCAGAGGCGATGATTGCAAACCTTGCACACGGACATGAAGCTATTTCGAAGGCAGCCAAGGCAGGTATCAAGATCGCCGGGGAATCCCAAGACGAGGTCACCGTGGACCTTCTTGTGCAGCGCGCGACCATTGCCGAAAAGACAGCATGGATGCTGCGTTCCAGCCTCTGAACGGGTCGGCAGTGTTCCAGCCAAAGAAAAAGCCGGGCTGCCACTGGGGCGCCCGGCTGAAGTGTGGTCCCTCTGGGGAGGAAACGCCCAATCGGAGGGGATTGGGTAAGGCCGGGGACCGCGGCTCTTGATCAACAGGTAATCGGTCAGCCCTGCAAAACAACCGTAGAAGTGCTGTTTAGCTATGCACCAGAAGATGGCTGGTTTGCGACCCTATTTCTGATCCGATGGGGTGTTCTTGCGTATCGCTTCGATCTCGCTGGTCAGGAAATCCCGGAAAGACGCGATCCGTTTCGACCGACGCAGGTCGCTTGGGTAGATGAAATAGAGGTCAAAGCCCGGGCCGGTAAACTCTGGCAGTATCTTCACAAGGCCCGGTACAACGGATGCCATGTAGTCCGGCACATCGGCGATCCCGAGCCCGGCCTCTACCGAGCGCAACATGGCGAACACATTGTTCACCTGGAGCGCCGCCTTGCGCGGGGGCAGGTCATCGCGGCCAAGCTGGCGTGCGAAGTTCATGATCTGCATCTGCGAGGGCGCGCCTTCCTGACGGAAGCCGATGATACGGTGATGGTCGAGATCGTCGGGCACCTTGGGTGTTCCGAACTTTTCAAGGTATCTCGGCGCAGCATAGAGAGAGGTCTCCACTGAGGCGAGCTTACGCTGGATCAGGTCGGCCTTGTCTGCGGCCCAGAGCCGGATGGCGCATTCGGCCTCCAGCTTCAGAAGATCGTACTCCCGGTCATCAAGCCTGAGGTCCAGGTGCAGATCGGGATAGGCCTCCATGAACTTGCCGAGCCGTGGAACCAGCCAGGTCGAACCGAAGGCGACAGGCGCGGTGACCACGAGCTCGCCCTGGGGCGTGTCCTGCTGGTCCTGAAGGGCCGAGTTTGCCGTGGCCGCCGCCGCTGCCATGTCGACCGTGGAGCGGTGAAGCGTGTGTCCTGCATCGGTCAGCACAAGGCCCCGGGCATGGCGCTGGAACAGGGAGACGCCGAGATGTTCCTCCAGCGCAGCGATCTGCCGAGACACGGCCGACTGGGAAATGCCGAGCCGCTCGCCGGCGGCGGTCAGGCTGCCGGCTTCCGCTGCAGCGTGGAAGGATTTCAGCTTGTCCCAATCCATGCAACGCTCTTTGCATTGCGCCATGCAAAAATGCAAGCAGCAGATAGACGCGCGAGCAACTGCAAGGACGATGTGAGCTGCCTGTTTACCCTATAGGCTTTACTGGCTGACCCAGAGAATTCTGGCCAGCCAATGGATTTCGCTGGGCATCAGGACCAGTGGGTCAAAATCCGGGTTGAGCGACAACAACTCCACCCGTTTCTCAGACCGTCGACCCAGTTCCTTTGCCATGACTTCACCGGAACGAATCTTGGCGACCACGCGGTCGCCGCGCCGCAGCGCTGAGCCGGGCGCAACGATAATCCGGTCTCCCGGGCGGAAGGCAGGCTGCATGCTGTCGCCGGAGATTTCGAGTGCGTAAACCGTCTCGTCACCAAGGCCCGGAAACCGCACTTCGTCCCATCCCTCGCCTAAGGGAAACCCGGCATCGTCAAAAAAACCATCGCGCCCCGCCTCGGCAAAACCGAGGAGTGGAGCCGTGGGGCCGCGCCTGCCTTCCACGATGGACGCAAAATCGTCAAAGCCTGCGCCAACGGCGTCAAGCGCGGCCGACAGGCTCTCGGTTGACGGCCACCGTGGCCGGCCATCACGGGCAACCCGTTTCGATGGATTAAATGCGGTTGAATCCAGCCCGGCCAGGCGCGCAAGGCCAGAGGGCGTGAGGCTGTATGCCTCGGCCAGCCCGTCTATTCCCCGCCATATGTCCTGGTGACGCATAAGACGCCTTCCAATCTGCTCATCGGAATCCTTAATCTACATTAATAGGAATATCAACCTATCATGGGATGTAATCCCGATCCGTTCGCGCTCCACTTGTGTGCGACATTGCGATCGGTGCGGGCTGGTATCGCTCGGCAAACGGGTGCAGATGGGCACAACCGGAATTGGGAGCCTGCACCATGGCGCTTGCGGACATTGCCGCATCATTTGCAAGAGTGCTGCCGCCGGAAGCGGCGCATACGGCAACGATCCAAGCCTTGCGAATAGGGGTCGGGGTGCCGGCGCGCCCGCCGTCTCCTGATCCGGGCCTCAGCGTGCGGTTGCCGGTGTCGGGCCTCGATCTGCCCAATCCAGTCGGGCTGGCGGCCGGTTTTGACAAGAATGCTGAAGCCTTCGCAGCGATGTTCCGGTTTGGCTTCGGTTTTGTTGAATGCGGGACGGTGACCCCCATGCCCCAGGCGGGCAACGCGAAGCCGCGCCTTTTCCGTCTCAGGGAAGATCGCGCAGTGATCAACAGGCTGGGTTTCAACAATAAGGGATTGGCCGATTTCACCACCAACATCGCCGCACACCGTCCGGGCGCTGGCATACTCGGGGCAAATGTGGGGGCCAACAAGACGAGTGAGGACCGCATCGCCGACTATGTGGAGGGGCTGCAGGCCGTGTGGTCGGCCTGTGACTATCTCACGCTGAACATTTCCTCGCCCAACACGCCGGGTTTGAGGGGACTGCAGGATAAGGGTTCGCTAGAGGAGCTTCTGGAGCGGTGCGGGCAAGCGGCCCGTGCCATGGAGGCCGAATGCGGACGGCGTGCGGTTTTCCTGAAAGTGGCTCCGGACGTGGACGAACTCGCGATCGCTGAAATCTCGGCGGTTGCAAAGGCAGCGCCTTACCTGCATGGGCTGATCGTGTCCAACACCACGCTTGCCAGGCCCGACACCCTTGCCAGCCGCCATGCCAGCGAGGCCGGAGGGCTTTCCGGGGCACCGCTCATGGCGATGAGCACAGAGGTCCTGCGGGCGTTTGCAAGCGAAGTTGATGGCGCGCTGGACCTGATCGGCGTCGGCGGCATCTCCAATGCCCGGGATGTGCGCGCGAAACTGGAAGCCGGCGCCCAGGCAGTACAGCTTTACAGCGCGCTGGCCTATGGCGGGCCCGGCCTCATTCGGCAGATCCTTCGCGAACTTGCGACGGGGTGATCCTCGCCATGAGGCGGGGCCAGAACAGTGCCAGGGCACCGGCCCTGTAGGCGTAGTTGAGCACGAAGGCGGTCCAGACGCCGGCATTGCCCAGACGGCTCGCCAGGGCGATATCCGTGGCCAGATAGGCAAGCGCTGCGATCAGGGCCGCGTTGCGGATAGCGGGCCCCTGCGTCGTGCCCAGGAATATCCCGTCCAGTTGCCAAGCGGCCACGCCGACCAATGGGACAAAGGCGCACCAGGGCAGGTAGGCGAGTGCGGCGGCCCGGGCTGCCGGGTCTGCGATGAATGCCTCGATCACCCAGCCCCCTCCAAGCCAGAAGACCAGCGAGAAGCCGATGGCAAAGGCCAGCGCGATCTCGCTGGTGATGCGCATGGCCCGAAGGAGGGCGCCCCGGTCGCGCGCGCCATAGGCTGCGCCCGCTTCCTTCTCAGCCACGAACGCGAAGGCGTCGAGCACGAAGGCGGCCACGGCAATGAACTGCAGCAGCACCTCATTACCGGCCAGGGCTGCCGTGCCCTGGCGCGCGCCGGAGTTCACGAACCATGCGATCGAGAAGAGCAGCGCGAGTGTGCGGATCATGATGTCGCGATTGGCGTGGAAAAGCGCCGTGATGGCGGAGCGCTCGCCCAGCTTTGCGCGGGGGCCGAAGCCGTCTCGCACCGCCCAGAGGCCAAAGCCCAGTGCGACCCATTCGGCGATTGCGGTGCCCGCGCCGATGCCGGCTGGCCCCCAGTCCAGTCCCGCAACGAACCATGCATCCAGCACCGCGTTGACGGCATTCATGACGACCTGGAACGCCAGAAGCGCTCCGGTGCGGCCCGTGCCGATGAGCCAGCCCGTCACGACAAAGCCCATCAACGCCGCCGGCGCGCCCCAGATGCGCGTGAAGAAGTAGGCTGAGGCGAGGCTCTCCACGTCTGCCTCGGCCTGGAACAGGGTCAGTGCGATGCGCGAGACCAGTGGAAAACTGATGAGAATGGCCAGCCCCAGCGCGCTAGCCATGATCAGGGCGCGCATAAGGATGGCGCGGGACTCCAGCGTGTCGCCTGCGCCTTCGGCCTGGGCTGTCAGCCCTGTTGTGGCCATGCGCAGGAAGCCAAAACCCCAATACAGGAAACTGAACACCACAGCGGCGACGCCCACGCCAGCAAGGTCTGCCGCGCTGCCAAAGCGGCCCATCACGGCGGTGTCTACAATGCCCGTTGTTGCTGTTGCCGCCTGTGCGAGCACGATCGGCCAGGCCAGGCTGAGGGCGCGCCGGCGGGTGAGTTGGGCAGTGGTCATCGCGGGCGCTTAGCGCAGTTTTCGACCGATTAGAAATCTCGTGGCCAACTCACCTGTCCGGCAGGCTGCGCGTTTCAGGCGGCGTTGTGCTTTGCCTTTTGCATGGATTGGCGCCAGGCGTTGAAGTCTGCCGCTTCCATGGGGCGCGCGAGCAGGTAGCCCTGGGCGCGATGTATTCCGGCGCGGGCAACCTG
This sequence comes from uncultured Hyphomonadaceae bacterium, assembly GCA_964625835.1. GTDB lineage: Bacteria > Pseudomonadota > Alphaproteobacteria > Caulobacterales > Hyphomonadaceae > UBA5336. The sequence continues at coordinate 1,433 of CAZVES010000078.1, read as the reverse complement.
TTCCAGGTCTGCCGGTGTCTCGACACCCTCAGCCACGCTGGAGAGCCCGACGATCCGGGCCAGACGGGCACTGGTGGTGAGAACCTCATGGGCGAAGGCGTCGGACTGGGTGTTCTGGACAAATTCCCGGTCAATCTTCAGCTCGGTGAAGGGGAAGTGCTTGAGCTGTTCGAGGCTGGTGGCACCTGTGCCGAAATCATCAATGCTGAGCCCGAAGCCCGCCATGCGCAGCCGTGCGAGCACTTCGAGCGTATCGGGCCCGAAATTGAGCAGCCGGTCCTCGGTGACCTCAAGTGTGATCTGCCGGTTCGCAACGCCGGTCTGGCCGACAATGTCAGTCAGCTTCCGCGGCAGCGACCGGTCGGTGAGGCTCACCGGAGAGATATTGATGGAACAGATATGACGCGATGATTCGCCAAGCCAGGGCGAGAGGTCTTTCAGGGCGCGTCGCAGGAGGAAAAATGTCAGCGGGTTCATCAGCCCGTGGGCCTCTGCGGCGGCGAGCAGGGAGGCCGGCGGGCCCAGCCTCTTGTCGATGCCGCGAACACGGCAGAGCACTTCAATCCCGTCAAAACGCTTTTCACTGAGATTGAGCTGGGGCTGGTAGACGGGCACGATGCGGTTTTGGGCCACCAAGCGACGCACATCCTTCTCCGACATGGTCTGGTCCTGATTGCGCCGGGCTTCGGCGCTGGCGTTTTCAAGCAGCGCCTTGAGGTCGTGCTGGCGAAGCGGCTTTTTCAACCCCCCCAGGATCTTGACCCCAACCATGTCAGCAATTGAAAGCACCGACTTGATGACCGCATCGGCCTCAGCGCTTATGATGATGAGGTTTCCGGCAAAGCCGCGCTCTGCCAGGGCACGGATAAAGCCGATGCCGTCCATGCCCGGCATGTTCAGGTCGCACAGTACAAGGTCCACGTCATCGGGTGCGCGCATGACCTGCGACAGCGCGGTGTTGGCGCGCTCATGGCAGAAGACCTGCGCGGCGCCCATGCTGCCCAATAGAGCGTCGGCCACGCCGAGGAACAGCGGGTCGTCGTCGACAATTATGACCTTGTTGAGTTTCACAAACGCGTCCCGTGTTCACTCGACCTGTCCTAACAGGGTTTGTCTGACGGGCGGTTCAGGAGATCAGTGAAATTCAATCGACTGGCTTTAATTGATGATCCGCGCATCCATGTCCTGGAGCGGGCCGACGCCTTCGGGGACGGGAATGTCGCTGAGGGCATAGTCGGTCTTCAGGACGAGGTTGGGGCCTTCGTCGAGCTCGAACTTTTTGGCGACGATGATGGTGTATTCGGACCTGTCGGCGATGGGATCGTTCCCTGCAATCCGCAGCTTGCTGTTGGGCAGGTAGATGGTTCCCACCAGCCGTCGGGCATCGTCCTCTGCGCTGTCATGGCGACAGCGGTTTTCTCCGGCATCCGGAC
>CAZVES010000077.1:0-13585 GCA_964625835.1 uncultured Hyphomonadaceae bacterium | reverse complement strand
GGCAAGCTGGTCAAGGGCATGGGCGGGGCGATGGATCTGGTCGCCGGCGTGGGCCGCGTCATCGTCGTCATGGACCATGCCAATAAGCGCGGTGAGTCGAAGCTTCTGAAGGCCTGCACCCTGCCGCTCACCGGCGAGGGCGTGGTCGACCGGATCATCACCGACCTTGGCATTTTCGATGTGGCAGAAGGCGGCCTGAAAATCGTCGAGACGGCACCTGGCGTGGAGCGCGCCGAGATTGAGGCAAAGACCGAAGCGACCCTCATGGACTAGGATTGGGCCTCCCTGTGGTTTACGCTGGCGGTCACTGAATTGATCAATCGACACCTGAAACCGGGGAGCGGCCTCCCTGACGGAGTGTTCCATGAGCACGTTTCTCTCCAATTTCGCAGCTCGCCCGCCGGACCCGTTGCTGGGCATTTCGGCCGCCTACAAGGCTGATCCGCGCAGCGAAAAGGTCGATCTTGGCGTGGGCATCTACAAGGATGCGGGCGGCAACACGCCCGTTCTCGGCGCGGTCAAGGCGGCCGAAGCGCTGATCCTGGAACGCCAGGCCACCAAGGCCTATGAAGGGCCGCGCGGGAATGCCGGTTTCTGTGAGGCCATCGAGCGCGAAGTCTTCGGCGCGCAGTCCGAGGCCCTGTCCGATGGACGCGTGGCGAGCTTCACCTCGCCCGGCGGGTGCGGCGCGATCTTCCTGGCCATGAGCCTGGCTGCGCGCGTCAGCGGCGAGGGCCGCGTCTGGATCTCCACCCCCTCCTGGCCCAACCATGTGAACGTCGCAGCCGCCGCCGGGCGCGAGGCGCTAGGGTATCCTTATATGGACCCGGCAACCGGCGAGGTGGCATTCGAGGCGATGATGGATGCCCTGCGCCAGGCCCGCCCGGGCGACATCGTCATCTTCCAGGGCCCATGCCACAACCCTACAGGTATCGACCTCAACGTGGCGCAATGGGCCTATCTGGGCGATTTCTGCGCCAGGCAGATGCTGTTTCCCCTTTTGGACGTGGCCTATCAGGGTTTTGGCGCGGGCCTGGAGGAAGACATTATGGGCGTGCGCGCCTTCCTTGCCGCCTGCCCGGAAGCGATGGTGGCCTATTCCTGCTCCAAGAATTTCGGCCTCTATCGCGAACGCACTGGCTGTTTCCTGTTGCAGGCTGGCAGTGCGACGGCGGCCAGTGCGGCGGCCAGCCATGTGGCGGAAATCGCCCGTGCCGTCTATTCCATGCCGCCGGCCCATGGCGCGGCGATTGTCGAGACGATCCTGTCCCATGCAGACCTGTCGGAGCAGTGGAAGGGGGAGCTGGAGACGATGCGCAAACGCATGCTGGCGCTGCGCAAATCCTTTTCCGAAGCGCTCAACGAGGCAACGGGATCCGATGCCTTCTCGCCCCTGGCGAGCCAGAACGGCATGTTCTCGATGCTACCGGTTCAGGGGCCGGCGACAGACATGCTGCGCTTACAGTTTGGCATCTACATGCCAGCCTCCGGCCGTATCAATGTAGCGGGCCTGCCGGAAGACCGGCTGGAACAGCTGGCCGGCCAGATGGCCCCATTCCTTAGCGCTTCGATCACACAGCCTGCCCGCGGCGAAGGCGGCATGGCCAGCTGAGTGGTTTCACGGGGCCAGATGGGTGGCGCCTCTTCGGCCCGCCAGCACCATCAGGGCCACGAAACCGATGGATGTACCCTGGGATGAGAACACTTCCAGCATGGCGGCGATGAACCAATGGCGCATTTCGTCTTCCCCGCTGCGCCTGCTTTCACCCAGTGACGCCACCCTGAACTCCGCCAGTTCACCACGCGCGGCCTCGATCCGGCTTTCGAGATCGGCGCGCCGGCGCGCCTGGCCCAGCTCATCCAACGCCATGCGGTAGGGTCTTTCATTGGTGCGTCCGACGCGCTCGACCTCTGCGATATAGGCTTCCAGCCCCTCCACGGACCGGATGTCAGCCGGCAGGCCAGCCAGCTGTCCGCGCCAATCCTCGATCTGGAGCTCCAACAGGCCGGCGCGGGCCTCCGCCGCCTGGGCTGCCGCAGCGCGTTCCTGCACTTCACCCTGCATGTAGAGTTGGGTGCCCACAAGGCTTGTCGCTGCGCCGGCCAAGGCGATCAGCATGGCGCGTCCGGCCTCCCAGAAGCGGCGGGCAACGCCGTGCCAATAGGCAAAGGTGAATCCGCCAAAACTACAGACACAGGCAATGATCCCCGTCCAGCCCCAGATCCGCGACTGGAACGGATCGTCCACCATGCCTGCAAAGGCCTGGAAGTTGGCAAAACCGGACATCGCCGCTGCCAGGAGCCCGACCCCAAGAAAGACCAGAGCGAGAAATGCAATGATGATCTTCTCGCCAAGATGCGACTGTGCGGGGGCGGCCCCTCCTTGTACTTGCGTCTTGTTCTTATCCAAGCTGGCACCGGCGGGAGTCTGAACGCCTGGCTGGGGGGCATGGAAGGCAGGATCGATCGAAGTCTCATGCGCGATGTTCACTGCAGCGTCGTGCGGCTGAACCGCTGCCGACGCATGTTCGGGACCGCCGGTTTCTTCATCACGTCCGGCGTTATTTTGTTGGGCATCACTCATTGCCTGCGCTGGCCCACGCTTGAATATCGGCTGGCGAAACAGAAACTCCAGCGGGTCGGCATACCGCTCACCGCACGCAGCGCATGTTATGCGGCTTGCATCATCTGCCAGTTGTAGGTCCTGCGACCCGCAACCCTCGACTTCGCACCAAAGCCCGGTCGTCTGCCCGGTCATCGGATCATGGCCATAACCGCGATCCTGAAGCAGTTCGAGCACCCTTTCCTGACTTGTTTTCTTTACCGCACCCATACCCGCACCCCAGCGAATGTTCTATTTTTGTACCCGCCACATTTATCCATTGCAAGCGGAAAGATGCATTGCCCGCCACACCGCCCTGCGAGCGGGACGGCGAATTGTCCCGCTTGCGCGCGCGCGGCGGCTCGTTAAAACCTGCGAAACGCTCGCAGGACACGATCTGCGAGTCATATCTGCCCGCCAGAGGGCGGCCCGCGGGAGAGAAGACCAGACCTATGACACCACGTTCCAAAGCGATCCCGAAAACCTGGGAGACTTTTGACTTTTCCAGCCTTTTTTCGGCCTTTCTGTATCCGGCCCTCGGCGTTGCCGTGCTGGTCACGATGGTCATCCTGGGGCTGGCACTGGAGGGGCTCTCACTTCATTGGTGGTACCTTCCCATCGGACTGATCGTGTTCGCCGCCAGCGTCGTGGTCTGCAATATGGGAATTGGCCCGCTGCACCGGATCATTCAGCACCGCGCCGGAGAGCTGCGCGCGCCAGCACAGGTCATGACCATGATCAACCTGATGATTGCCATGCAGGGCGAGGTGAAGGCCTGGGTCAATTACCACTCGCAGCACCACCGTTTCTCCGACAAGCCCGGCGACCCGCACAATCCGCTTGAATCCAAGCGCTGGGCCTGGGTTGGCTGGATCCTGTTCCGCGATGCCCGGGACATGGCGCGGCCCATGCCGATGTGGCTGAAGAACCAGCCCATCATCATGTGGATGGATGCCCATTACATGAAACTCTCATTTTTTCTTCATTTTGTCCTTCCGGCAGCGATCTACCTGATGGTCTGGGCACTTGGTGGCTCCCTGGTCCTGACTGCAATTCTCCACGCCTGTTTCGTGATCGGACGGGCCGTGCAGTTCCATGCCACCACTTATGGGATCAATGTGCTGGGCCACCTGAAAACGCCCGTCTGGGCCGACCATCTTATCGGCCTGCTCACCGGTGGCGAGGCGTTCCACGATCACCACCACGACGAACCGCAGAGCGCGCTCCATCGCCCACGCAAGGGCCTCTGGAATCGTATTGTCGACTACAATGGTACGGCACTTCTGGTCATGGAAAAGATCGGCTGGGTGAAAGATCTCAAAATCGCCTCCCAGTTTGCCTGAACCGACAAGCCGAAAATAAAAGAGCGGCTCCCGACCTGGAGCCGCCCTTTCAATTTCTTGGCGGGTTTCAAACCGCCTGGACGAGACGGTCAGATGTCCTGGCCGCTTGCCATTGTCGATACGCCGCGCAGGACAACATCGACCCGGCGGTTCTCGGCACGGCCCTGGCGCGTGTCGTTGGACGCGATGGGCTGGCTTTCACCCTGGCCCGAAGTGGCGATGCGTGACGCGTTGATACCGGCATCCTGTAGAAATGCGGAGGCAGACGCTGCGCGCTGTTCTGAAAGGGTCTGGTTCCAGCCCTCAGGCCCGGTTGTGTCCGTGTGACCGACCAATTCCACGCGGACACCGCCATGGGCCTTCATGAATTCGGCAAGGGCCGTCAGTCGTGCATCCGTGGCGGCATTCAGTTGCGCCTGGTCAAAGCCGAAACCAAGCCCCGGACAGGTCAGTGCAACACTTCCGCTGCCACGATTGGTGCGCGTGCATTTCATCGTGCCCGCCAACAGCGCGAGTGTCTGGTTCATGGCGTCATTTCCTGAACGCTGCGCATTGCGTGCAGCTTCCAGCTCGGCCATCAGCTGTGAAGCGCGGTCCTGCGCGTCGCTGAGTTCGCCTTCCATTGACCCGGCCATCTCCCGCGCCGCATCGCCTTCGCCCTGCGCGATCGCCACCTGCGCATAGGCATCGCTCAGCTCGACATTCTTGTCATAGGCGGTGGCATCGCCGGTTTCCAACGCAGACTCGGCATCGTCGAGGAAACCGGACGCGCGCGTATAGGCTGTCCGCGACTTGCCATACTCGGAAGCGGCTTCGACCCGGTCGCGGGCGGTATCCAGCCTGCCATCGGCCTCCAGCGTTGAGGCGCACGCCGTCATCATCAGGAGCCCTCCTGCCAGGGCCAGGGATTTCAGATAAGTCCTCATTTCGGTCTCTCCTTTTAAGCCTCCATAGGCGACAGTGCTCGCCCCGAACTGTCTCTCAAACATGGGAAACAAACAAACCCAAACGCAGTTCCCGTATTGGGCGAGTCCATTCCTGAAAGATCGCGCGCTAGGTTATGGCACTCTCGGTTTGCACCCTGTATGGCGAACGGATGACCACGACACTGACATATGGCGGAGCCGAGCCCGTCCGCGTGAACAAATGGCTCGCCCAGCAGGGCGTTTGTTCAAGGCGTGAGGCCGAGGGCCTGATCGAGGCCGGTCTTGTGAGTGTCGATGGCGAAACACTCACATCGCCGGGGCACAAGATCACAACTGGCCAGACCCTCACCCTGGCTGAACGAGGCGGAAAGGCACTGGCCAACAAGCTGAGCGTGGTCCTGAACAAGCCCGAGGGTGTGGTCTCGGGCACGCCGGAAGGCGACCAGGTGCCCGCCGTTCGCCTGCTGACACGAAAGGCACTACATGGCGCCAGTGACGTCATACCCGGTCGGCGCCACAAACTGGCCCCCGTCGGCCGCCTTGACCAGGACAGCCATGGGCTCCTCATCCTGTCGGAAGACGGGGTTGTGGCCAAAGCCGTGATTGGCCCGGATTCGGACATGGACAAGGAATACATCATTCGCGTGCGCGGCAGTGTGAGTGAGGCGGCGCTGGACCAGTTGCGCCATGGACTGAGCCTCGATGGCCGGCGCCTGAAACGCGCCATCGTCGAACGCCTGGGCGAGCAGACGTTGCGTATTGTCCTGCGTGAGGGCCGCAACCGGCAGATCCGGCGCATGTGCGACCTGGTCGGCATCCGGGTGATCGAGCTCAAGCGCGAGCGGATCGGCCCACTTGAACTCGGCACCCTGCCCGAGGGGAAATGGCGGGTTCTGACGGCCGAGGAGCGTGCGGCGCTGATCGCGGCCGGTGCGCCTAAAACGCGGCGGCGGGCCCCTCATCGCTCGGGCACGGGCGCGCCGCGGCCAGGCGCACAAGGGCAATCAGGACAAGCAGCACGGCGACGACCGCGCAAAGGCCCGCGCGGGCCTGCAAGGGACTGAAAAGTTCAGGATAGTCAGCATATAGCCGCGGCATGCCGAGCAGGCCCAGTTGCGCCTGGCTGATCACCATACCGGCCAAGGCCAGGGTCGTGACCCCTGCCAGAATAGCGCTGAGCCAGCCCAGCAGTTGCTTGCCCGCCCGGCGCGCAAGAGCCGAAAGCAAACCGAGTGAAAGGAGCACCAGTGCACCGCCTGCGGCATGCCAAATCGCAACTGTGAAGTAGGTGTCGGAGAGAACGGTATCGATACCGGCGCTGCTGCGCATCTGCCTCATTGCACCTGCCATCACGGCGAGGAAGAGCGCAAAGACAAGCCAGGGCGCTGAAGCCCTCCGGGACGGCTGGTCCCGGAAACAGGCCAGTGACGCGGCCACAACCGAAATCGCCACGGCGGCGAGGCCGAGCGGGGTCAGTCCCGCCGGAGCCATGGCCAAGCGGCCTCCCTGAAAAAGTGCGGCAGCCACGAACACTCCTCCCAAGAGGATCAGGCCACCTGCGGCAATATTCTCGCCAATGCTGATCGGCGAGCTGCGGTTGCGGAAACTGGACAGGTGCAGGCAGCCAATGGTCCCAAGCGCCGTCACAGGCAAGGCCGAAATGGCGATGGTTGCGTGAACGCTCCAGAATTCCCTGTGCAAGCCTGGGGCGGGTTCTCCATCCAGAAAGTAGACCTGGATACCCGGCCAGACGAGTTCGGCCTGCATCACCAGGCCCGCCACAAGGGTAACGAACGCCCAGACGCAGGCGATCGCAAGGCTGGCGCGCAGCATCAATGGCCACCGGCGAGAATGGCGGCCAGCCCTTCGCGATAGGTCGGAAACCGCGGTCGCCAGCCAAGGGTAGCCTTGGCGCGTGCATTGGAGACGCGTTTGCATTCGCCATAAAAGCTGCGCGCCATGGGCGAGAGTCCGGCCTTATCGAATGCCACTTCCGGCGGAGCGTCAGTTCCCAGGAGCGAGGCCGCGCAGGCGATGACGTCCTGGGGCGGCGCGGGTTCATCATCCGCGAGGTGAAAGACGCCGCTGGCTTCGCGCTGCAGGATCGCCTCCAGCCCTGTCGCGATATCGTCTACATGAATACGGCTGAAAACCTGGCCATCCTTCACGATCCGCCGGGCGGTTCCGGCGCGGACCCGGTCCAGAGCGGACCGGCCTGGACCATAAATGCCGGGCAACCGGACTATGGAAAGGCGCGCGTCGGCGCCTGACCATTGCCGCTCTGCGCGCACCCGGTTCTCACTGCGCGCATTCTGGGGGTTCAGCTGCGACCACTCGAAGGCCCAGCCACCGCCCAGGTCGCCATAGACCCCCGTGGTCGAAAGGTATGTGATCGAGTTGGCAGACGATGCGCCATCCGCCGCGGCCGCAAATGCCGGGCAGCCATCGCCAGTGGGGGGGATCGAAATGACCCAGTCACTGCCTGCTGGAGGCTGTACTCTTCCTTCGCCTTCAAAGACCTGTGCGGCAACACCGCTGTTGCGCAAATGGCGGGCCTTTTCTTCGCTGCGCACCGTGCCGCCCACATCCCAGCCGGCACCGGAAAGGCGGCTGGCCAGTTGGAGGGCGCTGTAGCCCAGTCCAAAGCAGAACAGACTGCGTTGCGTATCTGTCATTTGCGATCCAGACGCGTCACCAATAGGCATCAAGTCCAGTATTTATGACGAGGCAAGCCTTCACGTGTCCACCCTGCCAGTTCTGCTCTCCGCCATCGCGCTGATGCAATCCGCCCCGATGACAGAGGCCGGGCGCATCGTTCAGCAGGAGGAAGCCGCGCGCCTCGCCGATTGCCTTGAGCGTGTCGAAACCGATCCTGAAGCGGCCTATGAGGATGGGCTGGCCTGGCTCTCGGATGGCGCGCGGCCGGCCGCGCGCCATTGCGCTGCGGTTGCACTGATCGCGCTGGGACATCCTGGGGAAGGCGCCGCACGGCTGGAGGAGCTGGCCAATGCCCCGGACGCCGGTGGAATCGACAAACGCATGGCGTATCTCGGCCAGGCCGGGAATGCATGGCTGCTGGCCGGCGCACCGGAAGCGGCGGTCATCGCATTCGACAACGCGCTCAAACTGTCGCCGGACAACCGCGACCTGTTGCAGGACCGGGCCGTGGCCCAAATTGCTGCCGGGCGCTGGCAAAAGGCGGTGTCGGATATTGAAGCGGTGGCGGCCCTTGAGCCACTGGGCGCTGAAGGGCTGAGCCTGCGCGCGCGCGCTTTCCTCGAGCTTGAACGCTACCAGGAGGCCCTGACGGACATAGAGGCTGCCCGGTCTGCAGCACCCGGCAATATCGACATCCTGGTCCTGCGCGGTCAAATCCGCGAGGCCCGGAGAGTTTCAGGTCGCTAACGCGGCTCCGTGATCGCGACGCTCAAACCTTTTTCCGCCATGTCGAACGATTGGGTGGCACCCACACTTACTCCCGCTCGTAATCTCCGCGTGGGCGGTCGATCAGGCCTGAGAAGAAGATCGCGTTCATCAGGAGTTTTTCAGTGCCCGGATATGTGCCGCGGAAAACGGGGTTGTCGGCCATGAGGATGACGCTGCCGCGTGCCTTGCGCTGCGCGACCACCGACGGCGTGCCTGCGATCTCTTCAAGCCTGCGCGCCGAGGCATAGCCAGTCAGCAGGGGCGCATCGGTGTACTGCACCGGTACGGCATAGGGGTTCTCTTCTGGGCGCGTGAGCGTGAACTCGACATTGCGGTGGACAGGCAGGTCGCGGTCAGCATAGCCAAAGCCGAGAGGGTGGGTGATGTCGAGATCAGCGGCAAAGATCGCCCCGCCGATAACATGCTCTGCATCGCGCAGCGCCATGTCGGCAAAGTCGAGCCGTTCGGGTGTCTCCACTGTGTCGCTGTCCACCTCGGTAGCCTCGTCGGACGCCGCGGCCTTCTCGCCCTTGCCTTCGCTGTCCTCAAAATAGGAGCCCTCGGCCCATTCAGCTGCCTGGCGCGTGGCGATCAGCGTACCGCCCGCCTCAATCCAGTCGCCCACGGCCTCGGCTAGCTCCTCGTCCAGCGCGCCATTGCCGCCGACAAGGATCAGGTGGGTATACTCCCGCCAGTCAAGGCGGCCCAGATCGTCCTTCTCGACGAGGGTGACGGGCATGCGGTGGCGATAGTCCAGCGTCCACCACATCTCGCCCACATCATAGCGCGACAGGCCACCATCATAGGCAAGTACAACTCGCGGCTGCTCAAGGGCTCGAAAGCTGCGGTTGGACCCAAGGTCGCGGCCTGTGACGGGAGTGAGGCCGGATGTGGCGGCGTGGACGGGCACGCCGTCTTCAGCCGCGACGCGCTCCATGATGGCATGAATCTCCCCGGCCGGGGTCTCCTGCAGGTCGAGGGGTACGAAGATCGCGCCGCGGCCAAGCCGGACCTCGCCGCGGGTGGTTGAGACAGCGCTCTCCTTTACGGCGGCGCGTGCCATGATCCCCTCGGCAAGGATGCGGTTCAGGGCGCGCGGTGCATAGGTGTGCGACCAGTCGAAGACGTAGCCATACTGCGCCCGGTCTGGCACAGGAGCGGGCTGGAATGCACCGTCTGCGAGCTCGCCCAAAGGCGCATTTCGAACGAGGCGTGACGGCACGGGTGCGTAGTCGAGATCGTAGGCCAGCGGCAGCGTCCAACCCGAGACATCATAAAAGATATTCTCGTCGAACTCGGTGAACCGCTCGAAAATGCCACGGATCATGCGATTGTTGGTCTGGGCGAAGGGCACATAATAGCTCTCACTGGCGGGATAGGTGACCTCGTCAATGGTGAGTGCGCGATCCAGGCGTGTGACGGCGATATCATGCATGCGCAGCAGGCGCACGAAGCGCGCCGCGCGTTCGGGGTCGCCATTGGCGGTGAACACCCAGCCGGCCTGGTCGCCGCGCGCCGCCTGGCGCGCATTCTCGGCAAAGAAGTCGCGCTGGTAGGCGGTGATTTCCTCGCGCAGGTCCAGGGCGCCCTCAATGGTGGTCAGCGCCGTGCGGAACTGGGTGCGCACATTGTCGGCGGTCTCGACCAGGCCGCGCTCGGTCTGGACCGCGCCGCCGCGCGCCGCGCCGGCCTCGAACAGGATGCCAAGCGAGCCGTTGATCTGCGGATAGGTCGAGCCCTTGCCGATGTAGAAATTGTCGAAGCCCTCCTCGGTCCAGTAGAGCTTGGCCTCACTATCAAAGAAGCCGGCATGGCGCTCGCCAATGGCCTGGGTCAGCTCGCGCGCGCGCTCCGGGATGAGCGGGTTGCGGCGCAGCTCCTCGCCCGGGTGGAAATAGTATGGGCTGGACGAGCCCATCTCGTGATAGTCGGCCGAGACCATGGGCTTCCAGCGATGCCAGCTCTCAATCCAGGCTTTCGATTCCGGCTGGGTGAGCAGGAGCCACTGGCGGTTCAGGTCGAACCAGTAATGGTTGGTGCGCGCCTCGATCCACATATTGTGCGCGGCATCGTTGAGGTCGGTATTGTCGCCATAGGACCAGAAGGTCTCCACATGGTCGATGCGCCGGGCGTGGCCGTCCGGGTTGAAGACAACGGTGAATATCATCACCGCGTCGTTGAGCTGCGCCTCGACTTCCGGCCCGCGCGCGGCGGCATAGTGGTAGAGCAACGGGATAGCGCCATCCATGCTGGAGGTTTCCGCGCCGTGCACCCCCCAGTTTATCCACAGTACCATGGGCGCGGCGTCTGGTGCGGCCTCACCTTCGAGGCGGGCGAGATGGGTCTCGCGAATGGTCTCGAGATTGGCCTGGTTCTCGGGGCTGGTGACGATGAATGACAGGATCGGGCGGCGCTCATGGGAATAGCCGATGGTCTCCACGCTGATCCGGTCCGAGCGCTCCGCCAGGCCATTCAGATAGGCAACCATGTCGCCAAAACGCACCGGCCGCTCGCCGATTTCATAGCCAGCCTCATCCTCAAAGGCCGGCACGCTCTCATCATAGCTCACCCCCTCGACCTGGAAGAATTCCAGCGGCTCAGCGAGCGCTGGAGGCGCGGCGGCAAACAGGATCAGGGCGAGACTGGCGATAAAGGTACGAAGCATTGGGCGCAGACACTCTTTCTGTATGGTATGGGCTTATGCCAACATTAAAGCGAGTTCATTCGCGTTGGGAATGGGGGCGCGAGGAGTTTTTGGTCACGGGGACGTCGATATGCGTCAGCCACACACCGGAAACAGACCTCTGGCAGGAACGCGGTCGATGGCGGCAACTGGCGCTTGCACCACTGGATTGATCGGAACAGGAGGCCATGAAACGGCCAAACCATGTCGAAACTCAGTGATTGCCGCGCGGCGTCTGGACGATCCGGGGAAACGAAGCTGCCCGTGTTGCGCACGGAGACGCCTGGTGGTTTGTTGCGGCTCTCTGCTTAAACGGGCTGGTCGCAGACCCATGTGCGCCAGAGCGTATCTCGGTTTCACTGCGCGCGATTTTCTCTGCACGGGCAGCCACCGCACAAAGGAGCGATGCACATGGAAAAACACTCCACGGACCGTCCGCAGACCGCTTTACCCTTCCGTGCGGCAAATATTCTGGTTCCGGTCGACATGCGCGACCCCGCGGCTTCAGAACAGGCCGTCGCGACTGCGGCGTGGTTTGCCCTGCAATCGACGGCTGAGCTTTCGATCCTGACCGTCGCACATCCTCTAGGTGACGCCATCACGGAAACGCCGGAAGACCACAAGCAGCGCTTCATCACCTTTGTTGCAGACATGTCCGCCAGTCAGGGCGTCGAAATGGACGCGGTGTTTCGCAGTCACGAGTCCATCGATCATGTCATCCGGCAGGTGATTGAAGAGCGCAGCATCGACCTTGTTGTCGTGGCGACGCATCAACCGCGCCTGGCTGACAACCTTTTTGGCTCACACGCATCCCAGACTGCGCTTCACAATGACTGTTCGGTGCTGGTCCTGCGCGGGGCCTGAGCCTCCGGCCCGGTGTCCGCGTCAGCCCCGGCCCTTCGCTCGCGACGGGAGCGAGCATGCCCAGCTTCAATGATGTGATGACGGTGACCCAACTCATCGACATCGTCACCTTTCTTGAAGCGCAGTACGAGATCGAGCCCTACCGTCGAACCGAGTATCCACCCTTGGTCTGTAGTCATTGCGGCCGGCAGGTTCCAGTCCCGGCAATCGCCTATTCCAACAGGTTGTCGCGCAGGGCCGAGAGTTCCGCGTCGGTGACGCCCAGCTCATTCTGGATGAAAGCCATCACGGAGCCATGTTCGGCGGCCAGCTGGTCGAAGCTTGCCTCGATGTACATGGGGTGGGACGCCATCAGCGGCGCGACTTTCTCCGGCGGAAGCTGGAACAGGAATGCGTAGGGGCTGTCACCGGATTCGGCCTCGGCGCGCGCCTCCGGGCCCATGAATTCCGCCATATAGTCCACAAAATCATCCGACAGGCTGTAGTCATGCACGACCGTTTCACGGGGCACGCCCAATGCAGTCAGCACCAGTGCCGCGGCGGTGCCGGCGCGGTCCTTGCCGGCTGAACAGTTGAAGGCAAGCGGAACCCGGCCTGCGGCCAGCTTGTCGAACATGGCCGTGTAGCCTTCCACCTCTCCCATCGCGATTTCATGGTACCCCGCCGCCATGGCTGCGGCGACGTCATCGGGGGTCGAATCCGGGGTCATCAGGGCGGCGAACATGGGATTGCTGGCCGGGTCATCCTGCCCGGGCGGCGCCGCGAAGGTCAGGTATTCGATGTCACCGGCCCGCCAGTCCGTGGGCTCGCTTTCGCGTTCGTCGGCCTCGCGGAAGTCACAGACGGTCTTGATGCCGAGGTCGGACAGGTAGTCATAGTCGCCATCGGTGAGGCTGTGCATTGTGCCCGAGCGAAACACCCTGCCCCATTTCACTGAGCGCCCGTCCTCGGTCTCATAACCTCCCAGGTCGCGGAAATTGCGCCCCCCTTCCAGGGGCAGGAGGCGGGTGGCGACGGTTTTCGCATCGCCGCCTTCCGGGCGCAGGAAGAAGTAATGGCGCTCGCGCGATCCATCCGTCGGTGTCCAGGTGAAATTCATCCCCGAGACGTCCTCGGCGATCACCGCCGCGCGTTGGGCCTCCGGGCTGTCCGCAACGAGGATGTCGACCAGAGCACCTTCGCGCGAGGCCTCCCAGGACAGGGCATAGGCACCGCTGGCCATGTCATAGGTCACGTCTGCCGACTGGATGGACGCCGCGGCCCGGGATGCACCGGTTGCGTCGGTATCGCTGCCGCAAGCGGCCATAAGCCCGGCGGCCAGGACGAGGAATGAAATCGAGGAATTGCGTGTCATGGGTCAGGCCTTTTTCGTTGGTGCGCCAATCCCGGAACCTGGCCCGGCAAGGGCGGGAAGGCTCCGGGACAGTCGCGAAGGGTCTAGTAGTCGATGCGGATCGACGCCACCCAGCGCCGGCCAAAGCCTTCATACTGGTTCGGTGTAGCTGGCGAATTGATATACCGCGTGTCCTGTTCATCGGTCAGGTTGTTGCCGTCCAGCGCGAAGGTGATGTTCAGGCCGTAGACGTCCTGGGGCAGCGTATAGCGGATCGAGGCGTCGACGCGGCTGGTCTCGTCCCAGAACTCGCTCAGGCTGTCATTTTCCGTCGTGGAGAGCCAGGCATCGCGATACTGGTAGTTCACTCGCGCAGAGACGCCGAACTTCTCGTAGAACACTGAGGCG
>CAZVES010000076.1:0-13683 GCA_964625835.1 uncultured Hyphomonadaceae bacterium | reverse complement strand
GCCAAAGCGATACTCGCAGACACCCCGCGCCCGGAAACAGACGCGGCGATGGGCAAAAAGGCGACGGCCCAGATGCCAAGCACGAACGCGAAGGCCCGAGACAGTGCAAGCGCGGGATCGTCGGGAAACAAAAGACCCAGCAATGAGAACGCCAGGAGACTCGAAATTCCGAGGGTCAGCCACTCCAAGCGCGGGCGCAGCGTGCCGTATCGGCGTGGAAGGGTCTGCTCCAACAAACGGTGAAGCGGCAGGATAAGAGCGGCGCAGATGGCTGCGATCAGCCCGTCAAGCATGTCAACTCATCCTTTGGTCTAAGCCCTGCCCTCGATGAGATGTGGACTGATTGTCGCAGAGTGAAAGGCTGGTCTGCCCCGGGGAGAAATCTGCCGTTGGGCGAAGCTGGATTGACCCCGGCGCCGAGGTGCCCCAATTGCCCGCCATGCCAGACCCGATTCACGCCGTTCCTGCCATCATCCTGCACACGCCGCAGCTTGGTGAGAACATTGGCGCGGCGGCGCGTGCCATGCTGAACTTCTCGCTGACGGACCTCAGGCTGATCGCCCCTCGCGATGGCTGGCCCAACCCGGCTGCCGAACCGATGAGCGCCGGTGCGTTTGACGCGGGGGTCAAGGTCAGCGTGTTCGACAGCCTCGAAGCGGCCAGTGCAGGGCTTTCGCGGCTCTACGCCACCACGGCCCGGCCGCGCGGCATGGAAAAGCCCGTCCTCGGACCCGGCGAAATCGGCGGTGACATCCGCACCCGGGCGGGCCAGGTCGGGGTCCTGTTTGGCGGTGAAAAGTCGGGTCTGCCCAATGATGCGGTTGCTGTGTCCGATGCGATCCTCACCTATCCGGTGAACCCGGACTTCGCCTCGCTGAACCTGGCCCAGGCTGTGATCGTTTTCGCTCAGGCCTGGGGCGGGACCATCGGCCTGGAGGGGCGTTTTGACGGCATGGGGGGCGTTGATGCACCAGCGGACCGGGCCGACCTGATCCGCATGTTCGAGCATTTCGAGGAGGAACTGGAGCGCGCAGGCTACTTCTTTCCACCGGAAAAAACGCCGCTCATGAAGGACAATCTGAGATCAGCCCTGGTGCGGGCCAACTGGACAACGCAGGAGGTTCGCACCTTTCGCGGTGCCATCAAGGCGCTGGCCCTGGGGCGCGGCAAGGCACGGATCGAGCGCGGGGACTGACGCGGCCAAGTGGTGCAATTTGATCGGAAACCGCCCTAGGTGTTCTTGTCGAAATCGAAATCACGCGGGTTGAGGCCGGACAGGACCGTCACGATCAGCGCGGCCACTCCCGCACCGAAAACGATGATCGCCACGATGCCGCCCCCGATGCCGAGATTGGAAATCAGGAAGCCCGTGATCTCTTCATAGCGCAGCACGCCGATGGCCGCGGCGATGAAGCCTCCAATGCGCGCGGCATACTCCACCTGGCTGGGATAGGAGCGCAGGTGGAAAAAGATCAGCAGGAGCGCCCAGATGCCAAAGCCCAGGGCGATCAGGGGTGCCATCAGAGCGTAGGCCCCTGAGGAGCCATCGCCAATCAGGAGCGAGGTCGTTTCCAGATAAGCCGCGTTCAGCATTGGCCAGGCCAGCATGACCATGCCTCCCACGGCCATGCCGAAGGACATGTCATGAACCCGGTCACCATAGGCCGCGTTAAGGGTCTTGCGGAAGCGAACCAGCAGGACACCCACGGCGAACAGAACCAGCAGGAACAAGACCTTTACGGGCAGGATGACCCTGTGAAGGCCGGCGAATTCGGACGGGCTGCGCTCTGCAAGGGCATTCAGGTGCAGTCGGAAGGCCGTCTTTACACGGCAACAGTCCGCAACCTGAAGCGACTGGCCGGCAGGTACGCAGAATTTCTCCTGCGTTGCAGCCGGTGAGAATTGCAACCATTCCTGATCGCAACGGGCCTTGTAGGGCGACAGTCCTTCCGGCCCCAGAGCGAGTATCTTCAGTGATGCCAGCGTGTCGGCGATGGTCTGGCGGCTGGCTGGCGTTCCCTGCACGGGCTCAGCGGTGTCACTGGCGAGGGCGTCGGGGGAGACCTCGTAAACCGAGCGGGCGGTGCCGTCGGCGAGCAGGAGGGAGAAACCCCAGGTCGCCGCGCCAAGTGCCCCGATCAGGGACAACAGGATCAGCCGGCCGCCGCGCACCTGCCCGCTTCCAAGGGCATCGACCAGCATGACGGTGGGACGCCAGAAACCGAACAGGGCGAGGAGCCCGGCAATCGGAAAGAAAATGAAGTTTTGAGCATCAAGGCTCGCCAGCCGCAGCGCTAGCCCCGAGGCACTGTATTCGTGGACCAGCCATCCCGTTTCCAGGAGAAACGCACCGTAGAACAGCACGAAAACGACAGAGACTGCGATTTTGGCGACAAGTCCCGGCGAGCGCCCATCAACGCGCGTCTCCGACATACGCTACTCCCTGTTGCCACCGGTACGGCACCAGACAGGATGTACGCCAGGTCAATCGCCTCGTATAGGCAGATTTACCCCTGAACGGCCTGTTCGTCCCGTTCGCCCGTCCGGATGCGCACAACCGTATCCATATCGTGGACAAAGATCTTTCCATCGCCGATCGTGCCCGTGTTGGCCGCATTTGTAATGGCTTCAACGAGCCTGTCGGCATCGCCCGATGCGCAGGCCACCTCGATCTTGACCTTTGGCAGCAGGCGCACTTCGTACTCGGCGCCGCGATACACCTCGGTCTTGCCCTGCTGGCGGCCATAGCCGCGCACTTCAGAAACGGTCAGGCCGGTGGCGCCTGCGTCCGTGAGCGCATCGATTACGGCATCAAGCCGACTGGGTTTGAAGATTGCCGTGACCAGTTTCATCGCCTGTCTCCATCAACACATGCCGTATAAGTGGAGCCACTAATGCGGTGCGTCAATCATCTGGCTCGTAGATCGGGTTCATGGAGCCTTTTGCACGTTGTTGCGGCATGGCACCGGCAGGATTGGCCGCTTTTTTGGCGGAAACAGCCGGTGCCACTGCGCCGCCGCCTGGCTCGATATAGAGTCGTTTGACCGCTTCGACCAAAACAACACCGCCCAGGGCGGGCGCGATGATCCGGCCTGTGCGTTCCCAGCCCTGGACGCCGGCCGTGATCAGGGACACCGGTATTGGCGGCATGAACAGGGCATGGGTGGAGGCCGTGACCTGGAACGTGCAATCGCTGAGCACGCTCGACAACTGGCGCAGCGTCCAGGGCCGGCCATGGCCGAAGGGGGTGCGCTCGGCCCTGGCCCACAATCCGGCTCGATTGGCCGCCGCAACGACAATGCGACCTTCCGGTGCCATCACGCGCCAGACTTCCCGGCACAGGGCTCGCGGGTTTTCAGCCTCTTCCAGGGCATGCAAAAGCACGGCCCGGTCAAAAGCGGCATCGGGAAACGGCAGCCGGTCTTCCGGTGCAACCAGGGTTGTATTTCCTCGTCCGGCCCCGTTCCAGCGCACATGGCCTGCGGCCTCGGGAAAGGCCGCTGGTGCATAGGTGGCCGCTTCTGCGAAGGGTGCGAGGAGAGGGATCGGATAGCCCACCCCGAGAATGGAAAGTCGCCCCATGCCCTGCCACAGGTCACTGACACGGCTCGACAATGCCCAGGCTGTGGCCTGGCCGAGGGGGCTTGCGTAAAATCGCTCTATGCTGACGCTGTCCTGGCGCATGGTTTGGGCCTATCCTCTTAAAGAGGTAGGATGACTGGTGAGGAGTTAAAATGCTGAAAGTCCATCAATTTCCATGTCTCAGCGACAATTACGGCTATCTCGCCCACGACACTGAAACAGGTGAAACGGCGGCGATTGATACCCCCGATGCCGAAAAATACCTCGCCGAGGCGGACGCGCTTGGCTGGACGGTCACCCAGATCTGGAACACGCACTGGCATCCCGACCATGCCGGCGGCAACCAGAAGATCAAGGACGCCACGGGCTCCCGGATCGTCGGGCCGGCTGGTGAGGCAGACAAGATCCCGGGTCTTGATCGGGCTGTCTCCGGCGGCGACACGGTGGCTCTTGGCGCTTTGGAGGCGACCGTCCTGGATGTGCCGGGGCACACACTCGGTCACATCGCCTTTCACTTGCCCCAGGAGGCGGCGGCCTTTGTGGGCGATGCGGTTTTTGCACTGGGCTGCGGGCGCGTTTTCGAGGGAACGATGGAGATGATGTGGCAGAGCCTTTCACGCCTTAAGGCCCTGCCCGCGCAGACCACGCTCTATTGTGCCCATGAGTACACCCAGGCAAATGCGCGGTTTGCAGAGACCATCGAGACCGGCAACGCGGCCCTGGCCGAATATATCGCAGAAATCGACGCCAAGCGCGCGCGAGGCGAGCGCACGGTGCCGATGCCCTTGTTGCGCGAGTTGCAGACCAACCCATTCCTGCGGGCTGATGTTCCGGAACTACAGGCGGCAATGGGTCATCCCGGCGATGCCGTCGCCACCTTTGCGGAAATCCGTGGTCGCAAGGACCGGTTTTGATGAACGCCATTACGGGCGATCTTGGTGCGAGGGAAATTATCCGCCTCCTTGGAATGTCGCCGCATCCCGAAGGGGGCCACTTTGTCGAGACATTTCGCTCGGCCCCCGCCAGGGACCAGCGCGCGGCCATGACGGCGATATATTACCTCTTGCAGGCAGACGAGGTGTCGGCCTGGCACCGGGTTGACGCCGACGAAGCCTGGTTCTGGCATGCCGGCGGCCCACTGGCGCTGACGCTGTCGCCGCCCCAGGCGCGCGGGGCGAGCGCCATCCAGCTCGGACCGGACCTGCGCAGCGGCCAGCGGCTGCACGCGGTGGTGCCAGCCCATCATTGGCAAACTGCGGAAACGCTGGGTGCGTGGACCCTTGTCTCGTGCACCGTGGCGCCGGGCTTCGAATTCGATGGCTTCGAGATGGCCCCGCCTGACTGGAGGCCGGAGCCATGACGCCGCCAGAGGCACTGCCCGCCAATACTGTGCGCGCTTGCATGGTCGAGGGCGCTGATACTGATCCCGCCGACATGCTGCGCGTGGCAAAGGCGACCCGAGACTGGATGGATCGGGTGCCACGGAAATATGTCTACCGTTGCATCCCTCTTGTCGCCGCCAACACGATGGGTTGGGAGCTGCTCAACCCGGTCGACACGGTGGCTGGCTGGACCGGAGGCGCGGCCAATACGGATGTCATCATTCGCAGCAAGACGCCGCACAAGTTCGGAGCTGTGAGCCACTTTGGTGCAGCCATTGTGACCTGGTATGTGCCCTTTGTGTTCCGGACATCACCTGACCTCGGACTGATCGTTACGGCCCCTGCCAACCATGAGTTGATCAATGCCGTGCCACTTGATGCGTTTGTGCGCACGGACTGGCTCCCATTCCCATTTACGCTCAATTGGCGGATCACGCGCGCGCGTGTCGATGTTCCAGTCCCCAGGGGCACGCCGCTGGCGCGGATACTGCCATACCCCCTGGCTCTTCTGGAAGAAACAACACTGGAAATCACCGACCTCGCCAGCGATCCAGGCTTTAAGGCAGAAGTGGAGGCGTGGGGCCAGGCACGGTCTAAAAACGTCGAGAAAGCCCGCGAGGATGTGGCTGAATGGCTGGCTGGCGGGGCGGAGCCGGCTGGAGACGGGGTTTGGAACAGGCAGTATGTCCACGCCAAAGGCGCTGCGAAGGATGGTTTCGCACCCCACCAGACCATTTTCAGGCCCAAAACGCCGGTCGACCGTCGCTCTACGACAGACTGAGCGCTGCGATCCCGGCCAGGGCCATGAGAAGGCCGAACCAGGCCCACCAGGGGGCAAATCGCTCGCGCGGCGGGGGGGCAGGGGCTGTGGCCTGTGTGTCGAGATAGATTTCCAGCTTGTCCATCATCTCGGGCAACCTCTTGAGCCTGTCAGTGACCTCCCGGGTGTTCCTCACCGCCAGCCTTGCCGCGCCCGCTGGACCCAGTTGGGACTTTACCCATCCTTCCACAATGGGCTCGGCCGCCTTCCAGATGTCATGGGCCGGGTCGATCGCGCGCGCCACGCCTTCGACCTGGACCATGGTTTTCTGCAAGAGCACCAGTTCCGGGCGCAGGTGCATGCCGAACTGGTGGGTGTAATCCAGCAATTGCAGCAGCAAGCGGCCCATGGACACCTGCTCGGCACTCTTGCCGTAGATCGGCTCACCAACACTGCGCAGGGCCTGGGCGAAGTCACCGACAGAGCGGTCAGCCGGGACATATCCGGCTTCGAAGTGAACCTCGGCGATGCGCGTATAGTCCCGGCGAATAAAGCCATACAGGATTTCGGCCAGAAAGCGCCGCTCATCCATGCCGATCCGCCCGATGATCCCGAAATCGAGCAGGCCAAGTCGCCCATCAGGCAGGACCATCATGTTGCCCTCGTGCATGTCTGCATGGAAGGCCCCGTGTTCGATAGCATGGGTCAGGAAGCCCCGCGTGACGGCATTGGCCAGGGCGACCTTGTCCACGCTCGGGCCGTGGAGGGCCTTCGGATCGGTCAGAGGAATGCCGTCCAGCCAGTCCATGGTGAGCACGCGCTTGCCAGTGCGCTCCCAGTCCACGGCGGGCACGACGAAATGGCCCGACTTTTCGCTGAGAGCACGCATCTCGTCGAGCCCACCCGCTTCCATGCGCAGGTCAAGCTCGCGCAACATTGCATCCGAGATCGCGCGTGTGAACGCAATCGGCTCCAGACGCCGGCTTTCAACGCTGGCCCGCTCAATTGTACGCGCGGCTCTTTGCATGGCCGACAGGGCGTTCTCGATCCGGTTCTCGATCTCGGGGCGAAGGATCTTCACAGCCAGGACCTGGCCATCCACTTCCATCCGGTGAACCTGGGCCAGGGACGCCGCGGCCACAGGTGCGCCAAGCTTGGGAAAGAGACGCGCGGCCTCATCCTCGCCAAACTCCGATTCCAGGGCCTTTCGGGCTTCATCCTGGGAAAACGGGGGAAGCTTGTCCTTCAGCCTCGACAGATCCTGGGTGGTCTCCACGCCGAAGACATCGGGGCGAGTGGCCAGAAACTGGCCAAGCTTGATGTAAGCCGGGCCAAGTTTTTCCAGGGCCGTGGCCAGGCGCTCGCCCGGACGGCCTCCAGCACCTCCGCCCACAATGCGGAGCATCCTGCCGGCCAGCTTCGCCGGCAGCGGCAGGCGCCTGTGATATTCGCCCGGCAGGATCACGTCATGGCGGGCGAGCGAAACGCCCGCACGCATCAGCCGCCAAGTGTCACCAAACAGCCCCGCCATATTCTAGACGGCCCAGCCGAAGTGCAGCGCTGCGATCCCACCGGAGAAATTGGTCGCCGAAACCTGGCGGAAGCCGGCCGCCTCCACCTCGGCCCGGAACGTTTCCTGATCGGGAAACCGGCGGATCGATTCCACGAGGTATTGGTAGCTTGCGCGGTCACCTGTCACGAGACCGCCAAGAGCCGGAATGACATTGAAACTGTAGGTGTCATAGGCACGTTGGAGCAGTGGCGCAGTCATGTGGGAAAACTCCAGAACGGCCAGGCGGCCAGCAGGCTTCAGCACCCGGCGGAACTCCGCCAGCGCCTTGTCACGATGGGTGACGTTGCGAATGCCGAAGGCGATGGTGAGGGCGTCGAAGCTGCGATCCTCGAAGGGCAGGGCCTCGGCATTGCCACACACCCAGTCGATCCGGTCGCCATACTGCTGCATGTCGCGGCGCGCCTGGCCCGCCTTGAGCATTTCCTCATTGATATCGCAAACGATCGCACTGGCTGGCCTGGCCGCGTTGCGGCGCTTTTCCGCCCTGTCGGCGCGGTCGAGAAAGGCCTTTGCCAGCTCTCCCGTACCGCCCGCAACATCGAGCAGTGTCTCGCCCGGTTGCGGGTTCACCCTCGCCATCGTGTCATGTTTCCAGAGGCGGTGAATGCCGGCTGACATGAAGTCATTCATCAGGTCATAGCGCGGTGCCACGGAGTCAAAGACGCCGCGAACGCGGCCTTCCTTCTCTTCGGCGGGGATGTCTTCGAAGCCGAAGGGGGCGGTTTCGCTGAAGGGGTCGGCGTTTGTCATGGGGAAGGCCATAGCAGCTTGTGTCTGAACAATATATATGACCGCCGTATGCCTGAATTGCCCGAAGTCGAGACGGTTCGCCGCGGACTGGTCCCAGCCCTTGAGGGCCGCAGGATCATTCGTCTCGTTGTGAACCGGCCAAATCTGCGTTTTCCATTCCCCGAGAATTTCGCAGGCCGCCTCGCGGGCGCGCGGGTGGAGCGGCTTGGCCGGATGGCCAAGTTTCTCACTGCGGACCTGTCCACCGGCGAAACGCTCGTCATGCATCTTGGCATGTCCGGACGCTTCACAGTCGACACTGATGGGCTGGGCGCTTTCCATCACGAGACCGGGACACTCCCAGCCCACGACCATGTGGTCTTCCACATCGAAGGAGGCGGGCGGATCACCTATAACGACCCGCGCCGGTTCGGCTTCATGGAGATCTGGCCGACAGACGGGTTCGCGGACTATCCCCGGCTTGCCGCCATGGGACCTGAGCCCCTCTCGAACGCATTCAATGCCGACTATTTACGCCACGCGCTGGCCGGTCGGCGCACACCCATCAAGTCGGCCTTGCTGGACCAGGCGATCGTGGCTGGCCTGGGCAACATCTATGTCTGCGAAGCGCTGTTTCGTTCGGGCATCTCGCCGAGGCGGTCTGCCCATTCAATCGGGCCGCAGCGCGCGGAAAGGCTGGTGCGCGCCATCAATGCGGTCATCGCCGAAGCCATCGAGGCTGGCGGCTCTTCACTGCGCGACTTTGCGTCGGCCGACGGCGAACTGGGCTACTTCCAGCATACATTCCGGGTCTACGATCAGGAGGGGAAGCCCTGCACAATTTGTGGGACAGGTGTAAGGCGTATCGTCCAGTCAGGCCGTTCGAGCTTTTATTGCGGTCGTTGCCAGCGGTGAAATTAACCAAGGGTACCCCGCGCCATAGGGGAATGCATTGGCGAGGCCTTGCCTGTTCGCGTTAGGTTTTTGGCGATCACACGCCAAACCCGAGAAGAGTCACCGACATGCTGCGCGCCCTTGCCCTGATCTCCACCCTGGCCCTCGCCCCGGGTCTTGCCCATGGCGACGGTCACCTCGCCGGGGCGCCCATGCCCAGCCTGAAGAGCTACCCCAGTGGTGAATGCCGCGTGGTCACCCAGACTGAAGTCGTCCACGGGGTGCGTGTCCATCGCTCCCAGAGGGTTGGATGCGACACCCCGGAACGGACCGGGGAGAGCCGCCCGGTGGCGGTGGCACCAGAGGTCCGTGTGACCATCAATTCAGGTTTCGCTCTCGCCCCGCGCCGTTTCGGCACCAGCCCCTATGTGCTTGGATCGCCGGGCTGGAGCCGCGCCAGGGATCGCCAGACGGGCTACCTGGTTGGAGCGCCGCGCCCCTGATTTGAGCGCTTTCACCCTTGTTTGGCGTCGTTTTCGCAACGATTTCGTGGTTAGTAGACTGGTAAATCACGTTCCGGAGCGGACATGACCGACAAGCGCATCCTGCTTATCATCGGCGGCGGCATCGCGGCCTACAAATCGCTGGAGTTGATCCGTACGCTGGCCAAGCGCGGCATTGCCAGCCGCTGCATCGTCACAAGGGGCGGGCAGGAGTTCGTGACACCTCTTTCGGTGGCGGCGCTTTCTGCCGACAAGGTCTATACCGATCTTTTCGACCTCACCGACGAGGCGGAGATGGGCCACATCGAGCTGTCCCGGTCGGCCGATCTCGTGGTGGTCTGCCCGGCCACGGCGGACCTTATCGGCAAGGCGACCGGCGGTCTCGCCACCGATCTCGCCACGACTGCGCTCCTCGCCACCGACAAGCCCGTGCTCATGGTGCCGGCCATGAATGTGCGCATGTGGACCCACCCGGCGGTGCGCAGGAATGTCTCTATACTGCGCTCAGACGGCGTGACCGTCATGGAGCCCGGTGAGGGGGCCATGGCCTGCGGCGAGTTCGGGCCCGGGCGCCTGCCGGAGGTCGATGTGATTGCCCGGGCCGTGGAGACGGCGCTCATGCCGCGCGTCACGCCCCTGAAAGGTAAGCGCGCCATTGTCACGGCAGGTCCCACGCGCGAGCCGCTGGACCCGGTGCGCTATCTCTCCAACCATTCCTCGGGCAAGCAGGGCTATGCCATCGCCTCGGCGCTCGCTGAAGCCGGTGCCGAGGTAATTCTGGTCTCCGGCCCGGTCTCCCTGCCCGCACCCCGCAGCGTGGCGCGTGTAGACGTGGAAACCGCGCGCGACATGCTGAAAGCCGTCGAGGCTGCCCTTCCGGCAGATGTGTTTGTTTCGGTGGCGGCCGTGGCAGACTGGCGACCGACAAGGGTGGCGGCGCGCAAGCTTAAGCTGAAAGGGGGCGAAAAGTCACCGGCGCTCGAACTCACCGAAAACCCCGACATCCTGAAGACGATCTCAAGGAAGAAGAAGCGCCGGCCCTCACTGGTCATCGGTTTTGCCGCTGAGACCCATGACGTGGAAGTGCACGCCGAGGCGAAGCTCGAACGCAAGGGGTGTGACTGGATCGTCGCCAATGATGTCTCCGGTGACGTCATGGGCGGTGCCGACAATGAGATCGCACTGATCCGGCCGGGCCGTGTCGCGCACTGGCCGTGCATGGACAAGGCCGCCGTCGCCGAACGCCTGGTCCTTGAGATCGCCGCTGAGCTCAATGGCCCGACTGAGGTGAAAGCCGCCGAATAGGCGCTCTCAGGCGCTGGACTCGCGCTGCCTGGAGAGTGTGCGCACATTGGCTTCCACATGCTCGATCATCAGTGATGCGATGTCCTTGCCGGTGGCCATTTCAATGCCTTCAAGACCTGGAGACGAGTTCACTTCCAGGACTTTCGGGCCGGATTCGCTTTGCAGCATGTCAACGCCGGCCACGGCCAGGCCAAGCTCGCGCGCGGCGCGCCGGGCGACGCTGCGTTCCTCCCGGCTCAGCTTCACTGCATTCGCCGTTCCTCCCCGGTGCAGGTTCGATCGGAACTCGCCTGCCGCGGCCTGGCGCTTCATGGCGCCGACCACCTTGTTGCCAATCACGAAGCAGCGCGTATCGGCCCCGCCGGCTTCGGCGATGAACTCCTGAACCAGAAAGTTGGCATCAAGGCCGCGAAAGGCGTCGACTAGGCTTTCGGCAGCCTTTTTTGTTTCGGCGAGGACAACGCCGCGCCCCTGGGTGCTTTCAAGGAGTTTCACCACGAGCGGCGCAGAGCCGGTCAGCTCGATGAGGTCCTTCGTGTCCTTTGGCGAATTGGCAAAGGCTGTGACCGGCATGCCGATCTTGGCGGCTGCCAGGATCTGGTGGGCCAGCAGCTTGTCCCGGCTTGCCGAAATCGCCTGGGCGCTGTTCAGGCAATAGGCGCCCGTATTGGCGAACTGGCGCAGGATGGCTGTCCCGTAGGCTGTCACCGATGCGCCGATCCGGGGAATCACGGCGTCGTAGCGCGGCAGCACCTTGCCGTCATAGTGAACCTCGCTGGAGAGCGATCCGATACGGATGTAGCAACGCGATGTGTTGATCATCTCCACCACATGGCCGCGGTCCCGGGCGGCCTGGGCAATGCGCAGGCTGGAATAATTCTTCGGTTCACGCGTCAGAAGGGCGATCCTGAGTGGGCGTTTGACGGGCTTGCGGCGCGGAATTCCCTTATAGGCCTGGTAGGACTTCACCGGCTGCGAGAATGACTGGTTGGGGTCGACGACCATGTCATCGGCGATCGCGGTCCGGCCAAGCAGCATGCGATAGGACATGGTGGCGCGATTGGTCAGTGTGACTTCCACATCCCAGTTACGTCCACCCATCTCGATCCTGGCGCCGATGACATAACGCAGCTCTGTCTCGCCGTTGGAGCTTGTCACATTGCGCCGGTCCACCACCGGAGCCGAACAGGTCACTTCCAGGTTCGGATCGTCGGGATTGGGCTGGATAAGGAAACGCACCTGTGGGCGTTCCGGCGGGCCAAATGGTTCAATCACGCTGGCGTGCAGGGCGGATGTCCGCGCGCCGGTGTCCACTTTTGCCTTGATTGCCGGCAGGCCGAGGCCCGGCAGGGCCAGCCACTCCTCCCAGCCCAGTGTAAACGCGTCACTCATTACAGCCTCCCTGGCGGTCGTCTGGGTATGGGGTCTAGCCGCCGGGCCCTGGCGGGGCGGTGATGAGGCGGGCGAAAACCGGCCTAGCTGCCGGTGGGCAGGCCCTGCTCCTTCGCCATGCGCTGCATGGCCTTCTGGAGCTTCTCGAAGGCGCGCACCTCGATCTGGCGGATCCGCTCACGCGAGACATTGTAGACCTGGCTGAGCTCTTCGAGCGTTTTTGGCTCATCGCTCAGTCGGCGCTCCATGAGAATGTGGCGTTCACGTTCGTTCAGGTCTTCCATCGCTGCCGATAGCAGCTCCATGCGTGCGTCGAACTCCTGGCGGTCGGCAAACTCGGCAGCCTGGCCCTGGTCCTCATCGGCCAGCCAGTCCTGCCATTCCATGTCGCCATCCTGGCCCATGGGCACGTTGAGGCTGGCATCGGATGCGCTCATCCGGCCATTCATGGAAATCACTTCCTTCTCCGACACGTTCAGCCGTGTGGCGATCTCGGTCACCTGATCGGGCTTCAGGTCGCCTTCCTCAAGCGCTGCGATCTCGCCCTTGATCCTTCGAAGATTGAAGAAGAGCTTTTTCTGCGCTGCCGTGGTGCCGAGCTTCACAAGGCTCCAGCTACGCAGGATGTATTCCTGAATGGCCGCGCGAATCCACCACATGGCATAGGTCGCGAGGCGGAAGCCCTTGTCCGGGTCGAATTTCTTCACCGCCTGCATCAGGCCCACATTGCCCTCGGAGATGACCTCGGCCATGGGCAGGCCATATCCGCGATATCCCATGGCGATCTTTGCGACAAGACGCAGGTGGGATGTCACCATTTTCTCCGCAGCTTCGGAGTCCTCGTTCTGCTGCCACGCCTTGGCCAGCATGAATTCCTCGCCCTTTTCCAGCATGGGAAACTTGCGAATCTCGCTCAGATAGCGGCTCAGGCCCTGCTCGGGCGAAAGGGCGAGCGCGCGGCCCGCCTTGATGTTTCCGTCAGCCATGACACTGTCCTCCATGTCTCATGCAAACCCACCCGCATGAACGGCATTGGGTTGCGTCGGCTTTACTCTGGGTCAGGATTTAGCCCCGCGTCGCAGCGACCGCCCATCCCCCTTGTGCGCATAACTCTTATCGCGCATCGATAATATAGTCAGGAAACTACGGCGGAAAAGAGGCGTATGCCTTGCGATCAGTCCAGCAGGCTGGCCATTCCGGCCTCCTTGAGGAAGTCATCCAGCCCGGCAGGCGATTTCATTTTCGCGATCGCCTTTTTCACCGACTTGAAGGCCTTCGCGGCATATTTCTGGGTGTCCTGCTCGAAGTGCTTGCCGTCGATTTCGACCTTCAGCTTCTTGCGCCGCTTCGATGCGTTCTCCGAATTCGTGGCGGCCCAGGCCAGATAGGTCTTGGCCACCTCGTCGCGGAACAGGGGCAAAAGGGTCTCGCGCAGCTCGGCGAGGGTCTTGAAGCCGTCATTGGCCTTGGGTGCCTGCATGAGTTCACACCATTCGGTGACGAAAGGCGTCCGGTCGCGCAGCCATTCGCCCGGGGTTGGGTCGCTGAGCAACTGCCGGAACT
>CAZVES010000075.1:0-13878 GCA_964625835.1 uncultured Hyphomonadaceae bacterium | reverse complement strand
GTCCGGTCGCGCAGCCATTCGCCCGGGGTTGGGTCGCTGAGCAACTGCCGGAACTGTGCGGCCAGCGAGAAGTCCGCCGCCGACGGGCGCCCGCCGAAGACGTATAGGGTTTCCTTCAGGTGCGCGTCGAGGAGCTCGGCGAAGCGGTGGAAAGAGGCTTTCAGCAGGTCGCCATTTGTCCCGCCGGCGCCGACCAGCGGTAGCCTGCCGGCCATGCGGTCCACGATCTTGGCAACCTCTTCCGCGCGGGAGGCTGGCGGGTTGCCTGCGAACAGCTGCTCCAGAAGGCGCTGGGCTGCGGCTTCCTGGTCCGGAGACTGGCCCCAGCGTTCGTTGAACATGGCCTTGTTCAGCCACTCATCGCCATAGTCCTCAAGGATCAGTGAAAGCGCCGCGCAGGCCGGATCGTCCGGCACGGTTGACGGTTCGGGGTGTTCAAGCTCCAGACTCGCCAGCATGGCGGTTGAATCCTGGCTCGCCACCGCTTCGGGGGAAATCAGCAGCGGCACGGTGGGCACCTGGGCCAGGGCCTGGAAATCGGCCTCGGTCTTCACGGATCGCGGCACCCAGTCAAACTCAAGGCCTTTGTAGCGCAAGGCTGCGCGCACCTTTTCCGAATAGGGGGAGGTTTCGGCACCGAACAGGCGATAGTTGGCCATACGTCTTCGTCTCTTTGTCTTGGATTGCCCCGTGCTTAGAGCATGGCCGCGCTTGCGCCAAGGCGATTGTGCCGCGCCCCTTGCGCGGGCCTGCAGGCAACAGTACGCCACATCGCATGTCCGAGCCCCGCAACATCATCGCTTACAGTGACAAGTTGTTTACGCCATCGGAGAGTTTCATCCCGCGCGGCTACTCCGCATTCGAGCGTTTGCGGCCTGTCTATTTCGGCCATGAGTTGAAGAGCCCCGCCCCCGAGGGCACTGAGGTGATCCAGCTCGGGCCACTTCACGGACCGGGCGGTGAGGCGGCCTTCAAACAGTTGGGCACGATTTCGCCGGAACTGGAGAAGACGGTAGAGGACCTGAATCCGGTCGCAATTCATGCCAGTTTCGGCAAGTCCGGCGCTTATGCCCTACCCCTCGCG
Source organism: uncultured Hyphomonadaceae bacterium (assembly GCA_964625835.1). Lineage (GTDB taxonomy): Bacteria > Pseudomonadota > Alphaproteobacteria > Caulobacterales > Hyphomonadaceae > UBA5336. Next base: position 12,794 of record CAZVES010000075.1, on the reverse strand, counting down.
CGCAAGTTCGCCCTGCCGCTCGCTGTCACCTATTATGGCGGGGATGCCACCAAGACGACCAACACCAAGCACAGCTTCATCCGCGTCTACAACCGGCGCCGGGCCGCGCTCTGGCGCGAGGCCGACCTCATCCTGCCCTGCTCGGACTTCATCCGCCGCGAACTCCTCGCTAAAGGTGCGCCTGAGGAAAAGATGGTCGTCCACCACAACACCGCCGACCCGAACCGGTTCCAGCCTGGTGAGAAAGACCACATCATCCTGTTTGCCGGCCGCTGGACCGAGAAAAAGGGCATCGACACGCTGATTGCGGCACTGGCGAAGCTCGGGCCGAAGCTGGAGGGCTGGCGCGTGCGCCTGCTCGGCGACGGGGAACTGAAGCAGGGCCTGGTCGCGAAACTGGAAGCGGCCGGTGTGAAGGCCGAGCTTCCGGGATGGATCCCGGCTGACGAGATGCCGAGCCACTTCGCCGAGGCGATGATAGCCTGTGTCCCGTCGAAGCGCGCCGCCTCTGGCGATGCCGAGGGCCTGCCACTGGTCTGCGTCGAGGCGATGCTCTGCGAATGCGCCCTGGCTGCGACTTACCATGCCGGCATTCCCGAATGCGTGAAGGATGGCGAGACGGGCTATCTCGTCGATGAGGGCGACAGCGACGCGCTGGCCGACCGGCTTGCTCGCATGGTCGGCGATGTTGAGGCCACCCGCGCCATGGGCCGCGCCGGCCGCGCCTTCGCGCTGGAGAGCTTCAACCTCGTCAAGCAGTCAAGACTCCTCGAAGATCACCTCATCAGGATCGCAGAGCAGGCGCGCACCTTTTGACTTTTACGTGCTCGATCATGCCGGGACAGGCTGGCCCGCATAGTCGAAAACCTTGCCACTGTCTTTCGGGTCGAGTTGGTCGAGCACGTCCAGAAGCGCAGACGCCGAGTATGCCGGTGTGAACAGCTTCTTGTCGGGAACATTGCCTTGAAAGGGCCTGGAGAGTTGTGTGTCGACCGTACCGGGATGCAGGCCGACAACGATGAACTCCTCGTTCCGGCGTCCCTGCTCGATCGCATAATTGCGCACCAGCATGTTGAGTGCGGCCTTCGAGGCGCGATAGGCATGCCAGCCGCCAAGCCGATTGTCAGAAATCGAACCGACACGGGCCGAAAGCGCGGCAAAAACGGCGCGCCCCTTGCGCGGCATCAAGGGCAACATGTGCTTGGCCGCGAGTGCAGGTCCGAACGTGTTCGCTGCGAAAACCTTCTGGAATGCCTCGAGTGACTGATGCTTGAACGATTTTTCAGGCTGCAGGGCCTCGCTGTCCGACAGCAACCCGGAAGCGACAATGACCAGGTCCGGCGTGCCAGCGGCCTTGATTTCATCTGCTACGGCCGAGAGGCTGGACTCGTCGGTCAGATCTGCTCGCAGTGCCGTGACACCCTCAATTTGTGGCGCGGGAGACCGGGACACTCCGAAAACGGGTCCCGACCGACGCCCAGTCAGCTGGCGCGCCATTTCGCCGCCAATTCCGCCGCTGGTTCCGAAGACCACTGCAACCATTCCACTTACTCCACAATCCTGTCAGGACCGAAGCTATGGCTGGCCAGGTGCCCTTCAACCGGGACTAATAGTCATAGATTTCCAGCTGATCCAGCTGGATCGTGTAGGCAGCATCGGCCAGTTCGGACTCCTGAGTCTGCGTGTAGATGGTGCCTTCGATCCACACCGCCTGGGCCAGGTCGCGAATCTTCATGGGCTCATCCGTTATGATGAAAAGCGTCTGGTTCGGAGGAGGTGGCGGTGCGTGAAGGCAGGCCCCGAAATAGGGCACGAGCAGGAATTCAGTGATCTCCGCATCGGCCGAGAAATCGAACGGGACTGTGTATCCCGGGATCCGCACCCTTTCGCCATTAAGTTCCGGCACAGTGTTGAAGGTGCCGATCTGGACCATCTGATCAGCCGCCGATCCTTCGGCCACCGGACTAGAATACAGCATCATCATCTGCTGCTGGTAGAGTTCAGCTAGACGCTCTTCCTCTCCGGCGGGAAGGAGTTCCTCCCAACCGAGTTCTCGGATGCCACGTGAGGCGAGCTCTTGCTTGCGCTCCGCTTCTCGCGCGGCCGCGGCGGCGAGGCTGTTGTCCTCGGCCTGCCGACTGGTGCGCCGCGCCGCAGAGGCGTCCTCGGCGCTCTGTGTGGTCAGGGTCAGTTCGGGGCTTTGGGCCTCGGTTTTCGCCCCGCCGCAGGCGGTCAGGGCGAGGGCGACGAGCGCCGTAATGGCGGATATATGAATGGGTCAGGCTCCTGTGGTGTTTGCATCCATTTAGGGTGGTTGCTTTACAATTTCACGCTCAAACCATCGGCCAAAGAGCGTCGGAATGCCAGCCAGGCGGGCAGAATTCCGATCACAAATGCAGCCAGGGTCACAGCGCCCACAGTATACATATCCAGCAGGCCCGGACCTGTGCCCAGGAGGCTGATGCCGTAGCGCGAGGCCAGGAAAGGGCCGATGGCCGCCAGGGCCCCGTTCACCAGAACGGCGCCAATTGCCGCGCCAAGGAAACCCAGCAGGGCGGATTCGGTGACAAGCAGCGTGAAAATGTGGCCGGGCCGGGCACCGATCGCGCGCAGGATGGACATTTCCCGCCGCCGTGCATTCAAACTGGTCAGGATCGAAGTGAGGATCGACACCAGGCCCACGGCCACGACAAAAAGCGAGACAGCCAGCAAGGCGCGTTCGGCGACACCGGTCACCTCCCAGAGCTGGGTCAGTGCCACGCCCGGCAGAATCGCCATGAGGGCTTCGCCGCGATAGGTGTCGATCGATCGCTTCGTGCGCAGGATGGTCGGGCGACTCTCCAGTCCTACGAGCACGGCGGTGATGGTGCGCGGCGTCAGGTCGAAGCCCCGGATCATGTCTTCGGAGATGGTGTCAGACATCGGGTTCCTGGTCCCGGTCTCCCAACCCACATGAATGGCCGTCATGGCCTCGAGTGAAACATGGATGGTGCGATCAACAGGCGTGCCGGTGGGCGCGAGGATCCCTGTGACGCGAAATGGCCTGTTGTCATGTTGCTGCAGCCCGGCGCGCCCCAGACCATGGGTCAGGACCAGCGGCGTTTCGAGCGTATAACCAAGCTCCCGGGCAACATCGGCACCGAGAACCGCGTCGAAAAGGTCGTCGAACCGTTCGCCTTCGGCCAGTTCAAGCGCCTGGTCGCCCGAATACCTGTAGCGTTCAAAGTAATTCTGAGTGGTGCCAAGGACGCGATAGCCGCGATGGCTGTCGCCAAGCGAGAGCGGCACCGTCCAGGCCACGTCCTCGCGTTCATCGAGCCATTCATAGGTCGGCCAGGAGACTTCGGCCGTGGCGTCGCCCAGCCGGAACACCGAGTAGAGCAGCAAGTTGATCTGCCCCGACCGGGCGCCGACAATCAGGTCGGTGCCGGATATCGTGGAACTGAAGCCTTCCTTTGCGCCCTGCCGGGCTTTTTCGACGCCTAGAAACAGCGCAACCGACAGGGCAACGGCGATGATTGTCAGCAGGGCAGAACCCTTTCGGTTCATGAGGCTGCGCCAGGCCAGGCCGATGATCGCACCACCCATCACGCCAGTTCTGCCAGGGCCGCAGAATTGATGTCGCAAAGATCAACCGCCCGTTCAAAATGTCCGGCAAGGCCCGGATCATGGCTGACGAACAAGAGGGCAGCCCCCGTGGCGGCGGCTTCAGAGGAGAGAAGTTCAATGAACCGGTCGCGGGCATGGGTGTCCAGGGCAGACGTTGGCTCATCGGCAATGATCAGGTCCGGGCCGCCAATCAGGGCGCGGGCGGCCGCCACACGCTGTTGCTGGCCTACAGACAGGTCGACGACCTGGCGCTCCAAAAGGGCATTATCTGTCAGGCCCAGCGCCGCCAGCAGGCGTTCTGCCTCTGCCACAACACTCCCCTCGACCCGTTCCCGGCGTGCCTTCGAGAAACGCAGTGGCAGGACCACATTCTCTGTGACGCTGAGATAGGGAACAAGGTTGAACAACTGGAATATGATGCCCATACGGTCTGCCCTCAAACGGTCACGCAGGGCCGGCGAGAGGTCGGACAGTGGGGTGCCGGCGACCCGGATGACTCCGGCCTGAGGCTCCAGCACACCGGCAATCAAGCCAAGGAGGGTTGATTTGCCCGAGCCGGACGGCCCGCGCAGGAAAACCCTTTCGCCGGGAAAGACCTCGAAAGCTTCAATGGCAAGAGTCCGCTGTGAGGTGCCTGGCCAGGTGAACTCAAGGCCTTTTACAGAAACAAAGGGATCAGGCATTGGCCCCGTTTCAGTCCGCCGAAACTGTGACGGTGTTCGCACCGGCGGTCAGCGTCATGGCATCCTGAGTGTCGCCCACCAGGATCGCCATGTTGATCTCTTCCATGCTTGGCGTGGTCTCGAAGATCGTAAAGGTGATCTCAGACAAGTCATCCATGCTTGCGCAGGCGTATGTGTAGTCGATCGTGGCATTGGCGGCGCCGCCGACCGATCGAACACCATGGTTCGCTTCCGAAAGCGTACAGTCGGCTTCGCCATTGATGTTCAGGACTGTCGCGTCATCACTGAAAGCCGACAGGGCTTCCTGGCGCGCGGCCTCCGCCTCGGCCGTTTCAGCCGGCGCCTCGCTCAGGCCAAAGCTGGCCAGTGCGCCATCCAGCGAAATCGTGACCGTTTCGCCTTCGATGATGATGGCGCCTTCCGCTTCGCCATGGACATGGGCTTCACCGCCGCCGTGCATATGGTCGTCATGATCATGATCGTCATCATGGGAATGGTCGTCACCGTGGTCATGGGGCTCGCCCTTGTCGTCGGTTTCAGTGGCGATTTCCCCATCTGCCTGCGTGGTGGTGTCATCTTCCTGGGGGTTTTCAACTGAGGCCGGCTGAATCGCGGGAGTCTCAGCTTCAGTCGCAGCTTCGGGGGCTGGCGGTGCTGCAGGGGCGTCCGAAACAGGAGCCTCTGACCCACAGGATGCCAACACAAGCCCAAGCGCGGAAATGGCGCAAAAGCGAAGTGATGTGGAGCGAAGCTTCATGGTCATGTCCTTTAACCCGCTTGAACAGCCTTATGATTAGGGCTCGGCAACTGGAAAACGAGATACTATAACGACCCCCGTCTGCTCAAGCGGAATTGGTGCCCGCTCCCCCGAAACGCATTCAATGGAGTCTTTGTATCCATGCTGGAGTCCCTGCAGGCACCGTTGTCCTTTGGCCTCTTTGCGGGATTTGTCACGTCCGTGGGACTCATTATCGTGGCCCTTCGTGCCGAATGGAGCACCCGGCATGCAAACCTGTTCGGCCTCGCGGCGGGCGGTATGCTGGTCACGCTGACGCTGCTGCACATCACGCCGCAGGCATTTGCCCGCTCTGGCGATGCGCCGGTGTTCATTCTGACAGGTTTCCTCGGCGGTCTCCTGCTCAGTCAGGTCACGAGGATCCTGGCTGGACCGGACACAGCAGAGCCGCCGCTCTCGCCCGCGCGGGCCATCACGCCCGTGCTCGCCATTGCCGTTCACAGTTTCATCGACGGGGTGATCTATGCGGTGGCGTTTGCGGTGAGTTTTGAGTCCGGGTTTTTCGCGGCTATCGCCTTGATCCTGCATGAGTTTCCAGAAGGCGTCATCGCATTCGCCATTCTGCGGGCATCGGGCGTCAGCAACCGGGCATCTTTCGTATGGGCGTTCTTGGCAGCTGCCTTTACGACACCCCTGGGCGTCATCGTATCCGGCCCGTTCATGTACATGGTCGGCCAGGAACTGCTCGGCCAGCTTTTTGCCCTTTCGGCCGGCTTGCTGCTTTTCGTGGCGACCGGACCGCTCATGTCGCCGGCCCGGGTCGAGACGCCTGCACGCAGCCTGACAGCCATTGGTGCAGGGGTGGCGATCGCCCTAGCGATAGCGCTCGCGCCGATACATGCAGGCCATGACCACCATGATCACAGGCAACATGACCACGAACATGACCGGCCGTCGTTTGCGCCGCCGGTGTTGCGGGGGTAAGGCAGCCAGGTTGGGCATCCTTCTGCCTGCGCGCACTGGCGGTGGCAGTTGTGTCAGTCGTCCTAGTGTGCGCAGTCGCGCTTGGCCACCCTGAAGATGAATTCTGCATCTCGGGCGAGACAGCGCTTGACCCTGCGCTATGCGAGGCGTTCTCCGCTCTCTTGAGCTCGGCCCCGGGCGGGCACCTCAGCCCCTGGGCGCGCAACCTGCTGGCCGATCTCGAGGGCCGTTCAGCGCTTCAGACCCTCGCGCTCTACACCCGCATCGGCATTGAGCACATAATGCCCGGAGGGCTCGACCACATTCTCTTCGTGCTCGGGATCGTTTGTCGACACCGCGATTGAAGTCCCTGGCGCTTCGGATTTAAGCATTCACAGTCGCCCACACGGCAACGCTCGCCCTTGCCGCAACTGGCACCGTTTCGCCACCGGCTGCGATTGTCGAGCCGCTGATCGCCGCATCAATTGCCTTTGTTGTGGGCGAAGCGCTTTTCATGAGATAGCCGCCACGATGGCGCTTCGCGCTTGTGTTCGCATTCAACTTGTCCATGGGCTCGGCTTTGCCGGCGCTTTCGGCGAACCCGGCCTGCCACAGGCGCAATTCTGGCCGGGCCTTGTGGGATTCAATGTCGGTGTGGAAATCGGGCGGATTGGTATGGCAACGCTGGCCATGATCGCCATCTGGCTGGAAGCGCGGGCGACCTCTACAGCGTCACGCGATCACCCCCGCTGGATTGACTGGCCTGCTGCGGGTCTGATAGCCGCAACAGGCCCGTTGTCGACTTTCGAGAGGGTCTTGGGCGCCTTGGCAACCAACTGAGCACACCGAATAGGCGCCACCCCGGAAATTACTCGTTCGGGATCAGGCCGGCCTTCTCAGGATCGCCCACGATCTTTTCCAGCGCCTTGCGGAGCTTTCCGAGCGCCTGATGCTCAATCTGGCGCACCCGCTCCTTGGAGATGCCGAGCTCCTTGCCCAGGGTCTCCAGTGTCACGGTTTCATCTGTCAGGCGTCTCTGGCGGATGATCAGCATCTCACGTTCGTTCAGGGCCTGCAGCGCATCATTGATCCATTCACGCCGGCGCTCTGAATCGTGACTGTACTCCACTTCTTCCTCTGGTGTGGCGCTTTCATCGGCCAGCAGGTCCTGCCACTGCGCATCGCCATCCACGGCCAGGGGAGCGTTCAGAGACCTGTCAGAGGCTGACAGCCGAGACACCATTGACTCCACGTCGCGTTCAGGAACGCCCAGATGCTGGCTGACCCAGGTCTTGTTTTCACGCGAGATCACGCCATCGTCGGTGTCATTGATCTTGGCGCGAAGGCGCCGGAGATTGAAGAAGAGGGATTTTTGCGCAGCCGTTGTGCCCGTGCGCACAATCGACCAGTTACGCAGCACGAAATCCTGGATGGAAGAGCGGATCCACCAACTGGCATAAGTGGAGAAACGCACCTCACGTGCGGGTTCAAAACGTGCCGCAGCCTGCATCAGGCCGACATTGCCCTCTTGGACAAGGTCCGACATGGGCAGGCCATAATTGCGAAACTTTGCAGCCATGGAGATGACAAGCCGCATGTAGGCTGTTGTCAGTTCATGGAGCGCCTGCTCGTCCTGCTCATCGCGCCAGCGCCTCGCCAAGTCCAGCTCGTGCTCCTGCTCGAGCAACGGCGCCTTCATGGCACGGCGCACGAACTTTCGGTCAGCATTACCAGTTTCGATTGACGACTGAGCCATAGGGCACCTCCATATCCAAGACAAAAGGCCGTTCTTCGCCGGCTCTTGGTGTATGTCCTACGGTTGAGCGTCGCACCCGGATCACGGGTTGGCCGAAAATCTGCTTGAAATAGAATCGGGCGCCGCCCCGACAAGGCGACGCCCGCAGATTTTTCAGCTCTCGCTGTCTTTTCAAGCGGCCTTCTTCTTGGCCAGCGATTCAGCGAGCCGATCCATGGCGGTGTCCCGGTCGATGTTCTCCACCGCCGCAAGCTCGCGGGCCATACGGTCCAGTGCGCTTTCATAGAGCTGGCGTTCGGAGTAGGACTGGTCTGGCTGGTCTTCGCCCCGGTGCAGGTCACGCACGACTTCGGCAATCGAAATGAGGTCACCCGAATTGATCTTGGCCTCGTACTCCTGGGCGCGACGCGACCACATGGTCCGCTTCACCCGTGCGCGACCGCCAAGGGTTTTCAGGGCATCGTCCACGAGTTTCGACCCGGCAAGGGCGCGCATGCCGGAAGCTTCAGCGCGGTTGGTCGGCACTCGCAGGATCATCTTGTCCTGGTCGAAAGACACAACATAGACTTCCAGTTCCATGCCGGCGACGGTCTGGGTCTCGATGCCTGTAACGGAACCGACACCGTGGGCCGGGTACACGATGCTTTGTCCGATCTCGAAGGTGAGGCCGGGTTTCGCTTGCGCTTTTTTTGTCATGTGTTCACGCCTTTCTTACGCCACTCAAACCAAATCCTGCTAGCGGCACGACTCTCAGGAAGCCATTCCGTTGGGCAGGATCTGCGTTATGGTCTAATTCTCGCTCAAGCCTTGAGCATAACAGATTTGCAACGGTTCCGCAATTCTGCATTGCTGGGCAGGCTCAGCCATCGCCTTCGCCAGGCTTCGGGCTGAAGTATTTTTCCAGTTTCCCGGTCTCATTGGCATACTTCTCGCGGTCCTCTGGGGGCTCCTTGGCCCGCGTGATGTTGGGCCAGACCTTGGAATAGTCTGTGTTCAGCTTGAGCCATTTTGAATCGGGGTCGTCCTCGGTGTCGGGCTTGATCGCCTCGATCGGGCACTCTGGCTCGCAGACCCCGCAGTCAATGCACTCGTCAGGGTGGATGACGAGCATGTTTTCGCCCTCGTAGAAACAGTCTACAGGGCAAACCTCAACGCAATCCATATACTTACACTTTATGCAGGCGTCGATGACGATGTAGGTCATGGGCGAGTTGGTCTTTCCGGTGATGGCGTCGGTTATTCACGTAAGCAGGCGCGCCCTATTGTCAATTCGTCTCGCTGTCGCGAGCGACCCGCTTCTCGGCGCGTTTGCGCGCATGGGCCCGGCGTAAATCGTCAACGTGCAGCAGCGACGCCACATGACGGATATAGGCTTCTTCATAGGGACACTTGTCGCCATCGGCCATGGCCACCCGGAACAGCCCCTCAATCACCGCTTCGCGTTCATTGATCGGCAGTGACTTCACATGCTTCGTGAACTGGTGAGACCCGATCGCTTCCTCGGCGAGAATTTCCCCTCGCGCGAGTAGGGCGTCCGCCCGATCTGCGTCAAAGTCGAAGCTTTCCAGCAGTATCATGGCGATCATGTCGCTTTCCATGTTGGCATAGACGCCGTCCGAAAGCGCCGCTTCAACCAATAAGGCCGCCGCGGCCTCATGGGGATCAACCGCTTCGTCGCGCTCGGTTTCGCCATTGAACATTCGCTTGATTGCATCAAACATGGTCTGCATCCTGATGTCTGTACAGGCCCTGGGCTTCGCTGGCCGGGCCGCGTCGCTCGCCGAGGGCGAGTATCTCCACCACCTCGATATGTGTCCCTTTCGTAAAGGTCAAAACGTCTCCCACCGCAACGCCGGCCCCGGGCTTGGAAACACGGCGCGTGTTGCCGAAGCGCGTGATCCGCACGCCACGCTTGCCTATCGCCTGCCCCGCCAGCGCGCGTGTCTTGAAGAACCGTGCGCGCCAGAGCCAGACGTCGACCCGCGCGGTGTCCAGCTTGTCATCACTCACTGGAAGGGCTTGTAGCTGAAGTGGCTGGCAGCGCTGGCGGCAGGCCCATTGCCCTTTTTCCTTGGCCGGCGTTTTTTCCGGGGCTTTTCCTCGGGCAACAGCACGGCGAGTGCGGCAAAGGGTGAGTCCGGGTCCGCTTTTGCTGAACGCTGATGGCCGCGCTGTGGTCTGGCGTGTTCAGATTGGCGCTGTCCCTTGCCCTTTCGGGGTTTTCCGCGATCCTGCGCGCGCGCGCCAGAGCGCTGATCAGGCCGGCCACGCTGCGCGGAGCGCCCGCCGCCTTCGGGGCGGGTTCGGCCCGAATAGCGCCAGAGCGTTGCAGTGCCGGTTTCAGGATCCTTCTCCGCCGGGACAAGGCCGAGCCCTTTCAGGACGCCGGGAAAGTCATCGCCGGGACAGGAGACAATGGAGGCCAGTTCAGCCGGCAGGGCGAAAAGGTTCTTCCCCGCCTCCTTGCGCCGTTTGGACACGTCCCAGGCCAGGCGCTCTGCCAGGTCTGCGCGCACGGCGCGTCTGCCGAACCGGAGATAGCCGTTTGCCGCAAGGGCATCATCTGTCCAGTCGGTGTCGAGTGCAAATGACCCGGCGCCTTCCGGGGCGGTCGGGCATTCGCCATCATCGTGAACTGTGCGCAGGCACGCGATCAGGCGCTGGGCGGCGGGTTTCTGGGCATCCGGCACATAGGCCGCCACGCGGCCAGTGCGCACACCAATTGCCCGCAGCGCATCACGCTGCGGTGCCTCGATCCGATGACCAGGATCGTCCCCGCGCAGGTCGATGGCCGCCCCCGTCTCCATCAGGCGGAAGGCAATCCCGCGGGCCAGGCCTTCCAGGGACGGTGCCGCCTCGCCGAATCTCAGGCCGTGATGGCTGGGCAGCCTCGAGGCGATTTCAGCGTCCAGCCAGTCCTTGATCCGCGTGAGCGCCGCCTGCCTGTGCGCCTCGTCGGCTTCCTCGCCCCCCATCAGTTCGACGCGCGGTGTGAGCCAGTCTCCGCCTTTTGCAAGTCTCGCCACCGCTGCGCCACCGTAGAGGATCGCTCCGGCGTTGCTGAGCTGGAAGGCGCCATCGCCCGCAGCGGATATGTCTTTCAATCGCTGGGTCAGGATGGGCCGCAAGGCCTGGACGGCAGCGCCCCGGACGGCCCTGCCTTCAAGGGTGCGCGCGTTCGAAGCCGGCTCGAAGGTCAGCCCGTGCAAGCGGCCCACGACATGGCCCTCAACGCTGATATCACCGGCTGTGTCGATCTCACTCACAAGGGCGTCTTCCTTTTTCATGCCTGCCAGCAAGGCTGTTGTTCGCTTGTCTACAAAGCGTTCCGTCAGCGCCGTGTGCAGGGCGTCTGACAGCACGTCTTCGACCTGCCGGGTCTTGTCGCGCCAGCGCTCGGGGTTTTCAAGCCAGTCTTCACGATGTGCGGCATAGGTCCAGGTGCGGATCGCGGCAAGGCGCTGCTGGAGATTGGCAATGTCGCCGCGCGGCTGTGACAGCGCCTCGAGCCGTTTTTCCATAGCCACATCGCCGAGGCGCGCGTCGGGGTCGGCCAGCGTTTCCGCAAGGCCCAGCACCAGGCGACCATGCCCGTCATGGCCCGCCTTGCGAAAGTCGGGCAGTCGCGCAAGGTCCCAGAGACGGCGCACCCGGCGCTCGCCGCGCACGTCCGGCCCGATCAATTCGTCTTCCGCCATGCGGCGCAGCACCCACTCGTCGAGGGCTTCCGGGTTCTGGCGCAATTCTGGTCGTCCCGATGGCCTTGCCAGGCTGGCTATCAGCGTCTTGATGGAGCGGAAATCGAGGTCTGAGTTGCGCCACTGCAATTCGTCCACGGGTTCGAAATTGTGACCGGTGATCGCGCGCACCATTTCCTCTTCGAACGGGGGGCAGTCGCCCGTTTCGACGAAGGTGCCCTCGCTGCGAAAGCGTCCGGCGCGGCCTGCGATCTGGCCACATTCCGCGGCCGTCAGGGCCCTATGGCGCCGACCGTCATATTTTTGTCGCCCGGCGAATGCGACAACATCCACATCGAGGTTGAGCCCCATGCCGATCGCGTCCGTGGCGACGAGGTAGTCCACCTCGCCGGCCTGGTAGAGTTCGACCTGTGCGTTTCGGGTGCGCGGGCTGAGCGCGCCCATCACGACCGCTGCACCACCCTTCTTGCGCCGCAGCAGTTCCGCTATCGCGTAGACCTCGTCCGCCGAGAAGGCAACGATGGCGGTGCGTTTCGGCAGCTTGGTGATCTTCACCTTCCCGCCATAACCCAGTTCGGAGAACCGCTCGCGCACATCGGTTTCCACATGCAGGTCGAGCGCGCGCAGTATGGGGCGCATCGTGTCGGAGCCGAGCAGGAGTGTCTCGGAGCGCCCGCGCGCGTTCAGGATGCGGTCTGTGAAGACGTGGCCGCGGTCCCGGTCACTCGCCAGCTGGATCTCGTCGATGGCCATGAAGTCCACGGCCTGTTGCTGCACCGGCATGGACTCCACCGTACAGACAAAGTAGCGGGCCGTTTTAGGCCAGATCCGTTCCTCGCCGGTGACCAGTGCGCAACTGGCCTCGCCCTTCGCCGCGACCACACGGTCATAGACCTCCCGGGCCAGCAGGCGTAGCGGCAGTCCGATCATGCCAGTGGCATGGCCCATCATCCGCTCAAGGGCGTAATGGGTCTTACCCGTATTGGTCGGGCCGAGAATGGCTTTCAGAATCGACATGGCTGCGCGCTAGCACCACTGGCGATGCGGCGTCCATACCGGGCCGGACACCGCGCTGACGTCTCAGCCCCCGCGTGAGGCGCTGGCTTCTTCGGTGATGATTGGTTCGAACCGGAGCTGGCTGGCCTGTAGCGTCACCTTGCCGATGTCGTCGGTGTCGGCCTCGATCCGCACCGGGACCGTGGCACCGTTTGCCAGCGGGGCGAGCCACATGCGCAAGGGGCCGTTGATGCCCGCCAGGTTGTCATCACCGGGTTCTGGGCGCTCCTTGAACCCGGCCACCTTCTCCAGTGTGACGTGGCATTCGATCGCCTCGCCGCGCCAGGCATCGG
>CAZVES010000074.1:0-13944 GCA_964625835.1 uncultured Hyphomonadaceae bacterium | reverse complement strand
CTGTGATCGGATTTCACAAGAGAGGGCTATGTGAACGCATGATGAGCGGTGTCCATGGCACGTCCTCCTTTTCCTTGCATCGGTGCGCATTCCGGGCACGCTGCCAATAGTGGAGGCCACCGTACGAGATACAATTGCGGGGAATTGCGGGATGGCGCATCGCTTCGTAATTCTGCGTAATTGCGCCCGGACGGCGGATTGCGTTGAATGTCGATCAGCCTCGACGCGAGGAGATAGGCCATGGGCAGGAGCCAGACCATGCCGAACGTGATCAATCCCGGAGCGAAGACCCCGCCCCTCGAAAAGTCCCGGTCGCGCAGTCCGCTGGCTGGCGCATAATGGAGAAAACCGACGGCCGCTTCGGATGGTTGTTAGAGCGGGCCGCATCCCGCTCACCCAAGCCCCTGCGCGTTGCAGTCGTTCACCCCGTGGACGCCGCCAGCCTGCAAGGCGCGCTGGACGCAGAGGCGGCCGGCTTTATCGAGGCGATTCTCGTGGGTCCCGAAGCGAAGATTGAAGCGGCTGCAAGGGGTGCAGGTCTCTCACGCGTACAGGCGCCGATCATTGACACACCCCACAGCCATGCCGCCGCGGCCCGGGCCGTGGCACTTGTTCGCGAAGGCGAGGCCGACGCGCTGATGAAGGGCGCGCTTCACACCAACGAGCTGATGGCAGAAGTGGTGAAGCGCGAGACCGGCCTGCGCACGGAGCGTCGCATGAGCCACATCTTTCTCATGGCAACGGATGGATATCCAGAGCCCCTCCTGATCAGCGACGGGGCGATCAACATTTCCCCCGTTCTCGCCGAAAAGCGCTGGATCACCCAGAACGCCATCGATGCGGCGCGGGCCATCGGAGTCGAGCCTCCGCGAGTGGCAATCCTGTCGGCCACCGAAGAGATTGATCCCCTGATCCCGACCACAATTGATGCCGCTGCCCTCTGCAAGATGGCTGATCGCGGCCAGATAAACGGTGGTATTCTTGACGGGCCGCCGGCCTTTGATCTTGCCGTGTCCAAAGCATCGGTGGCGGCGACGGGTCTGGACTCACCGGTCGACGGTGAGGCCGATGTTCAGATCGTGCCCACGCTTGAAGCCGGCAACATGCTCGCCAAACAGCTCGATCACCTGGCCAGTGCCTCGGCGGCCGGTATTGTCATGGGCGCGAGTGTTCCGATCATCCTGACAAGCCGCGCCGACAGTGCGCAAGAACGCGCCGCATCCTGCGCCTTCGCAGCCGCTGTGGCCCAGTGGCAGAGCCCTGCCCCATGACCCGGAATGCGGTCGCCACCTTCAATGTGGGCTCATCGAGCCTCAAATTCTCACTGTTCACCGTCACCGATGACAGGAAGATCGGGGATTGCCTCGTGCGGGGCGCCATCCGAAACCTTTCGGGACCCCACAGCATCGACATGACCGGACAGGGCGATGCCAGTGAACTCTCATGTGCTATTGTCGGCCTTTCCGAGCCATGCGCCCTCATTGAAGCGGTCATGGCCTGGCTGCAGCAGGCCGGGCCCGGAAACACCCTTCAGGGCGTTGGCCATCGCATTGTCCATGGCGGTCCGTTTTATGGCGGCCCGGCCAGGGCGCGCGCTGACGTTCTTGAAAAGCTGGATGGCCTGTCTGTCTATGCGCCGGCCCACCAGCCCCACAATCTCGCCGGCGTGCGCGCGATCGGCGATGCCTTTCCGGACCTCCAGCAGACCCTTTCATTCGACACCGCTTTTCACAGGACAATGCCGCGCCTTGCCGAACTGTACGCTCTGCCGCGAGAGCTCAGCGAGCAGGGACTGCTGCGATTTGGCTTCCACGGCTTGTCCTATGCACACATGGTCGAGACCATTGAGACCGTCCTCGGCCAAATGCCCAAGCGCCTTCTCGGACTGCATCTCGGCAGTGGGGCGAGCGCCTGCGCCATGCTGGAGGGGAAAAGTGTCGCCACCTCGATGGGGCTCACAGCGCTTGATGGCCTGCCCATGGCCACACGTTGCGGCGACCTTGATCCAGGCGTGGTCCTGCACCTGATCCAGGACCGCGGTATGGCCCCCGACGCGGTTGCTGACATGCTCTACAAACGCTCAGGGCTCCTTGGCATGTCCGGACTATCGGGCGACACGCGCACCTTACTCGAGAGCAATGCGGCGGAAGCAGAAGAGGCCCTGGACGTTTATTGCTACCGCATCGCCAGGCAGGCCGGCTCACTGGCCGTTGCCATGGGAGGCCTTGATGCCGTGGCGTTTTCAGGTGGCGTGGGCGAGAACGCGCCCGTCATCCGGAAACGGATCATCGGCCATCTGGAGTGGATGGGAGTTCAACTGGAACCCGATGCCAATACGAACAATGCCGAAGAAATATCTCCCGAGGGTGCCAGTGTCCCTATTGCGCGCATCGTCGCCGACGAAGAACGCATCATCGCGCGGGACTGCGCATCGCTGATATAGACAGCTGTAGCGTCTTGAAATGCATGTATTCGTTCACTGGGCTGTCTTTCCAGCCAAAACATCGCGAATCTTGACTGAACGCTTCGACACTGGTCAAACAGGCCGGTGCGGGCGTCACTTCCGCATGAAAATCAATCGCACACAACGCGCCCGGGGTTGAACACACCCGTTGGGTCCAGCGCAACCTTGATCGCTTTCATGGCGGCTGTAGCAGCCGGGCTGCGAATGTCTTCCAGTTCATCGCGCTTCAACCGGCCCACGCCATGTTCGGCGCTGATCGATCCGCAATGCTTCACCGCGCTGGCATGAACCGCCGCTGTGATGGCTTTGGCATTTGCCGCCAGGGTATTGGCATCCGCATCCGCCGGTTCGCAGGCCGAGTAGTGGAGGTTTCCGTCGCCGACATGGCCGAAGGCGACGATTTCCGCGCGCGGATCAATCGCGGCGATGGCCGCTGCAGTTGCATCGAGAAAGTCCGGTATCCGCGAAACGGGCACCGAGACGTCATGGTTCACCGATGTGCCATAGGCGCGCTTCGAGAGCGGGATCGATTCGCGGATCTTCCAGAAGTCGCCCGTCTGTGAAAGCGACTCGGCCAGCACGGCATCTTGGGCCAGCCCGGCCTCGAACGCCTCGCCCAGTGCCGCTTCGAGCAGGTCGCGCGCCATGCTCTCGCGAGTCACGGAGACCTCGCAGAGCACCCGCCAGGGCGCCTCGCTGGGCAGCGGGTCGCGCAGGTCCGGAATGTCGGCGCGCACCATGTCGATGGCGTTGGCCGGTATCATTTCGAAGCTGGTCACCGTGTCGCCGGCATGCTCGCGCACCTTTGCCAGCAGGGCGACCACATCACCCGCCGTAGCACAGGTGATCCAGGCGCTCGCCGTCTGCACCTTCGGGAACAGCTTGAAGGTCGCCGCCGTGATCAGGCCCAGCGTGCCCTCTGCGCCCGCAAACAGGTGTTTGAGGTCATAGCCGGTATTGTTCTTGCGCAGGCCAGACAGCCCGTCCCAGACATCGCCGCTGGCCAGCACCACTTCAAGGCCCAGCAACAAGTCGCGCATCATGCCATAGCGCAATACCGCCACGCCGCCGGCATTGGTCGAGATTAGCCCGCCCAGCGTGGCCGTGCCTTCGGAGCCGAGCGAAAGCGGGAAGAGGCGGCTTGCCGCTTCAGCCGTTTCCTGTGCTTCGACAAGGGTCGCGCCGGCCTCGAGGGTCATGGAATTGTTGAAGGCGTCCACCTCGCGCACCGCTTTCATGCGCGACAGGGAGACGGTCACCTCGCCATGGGGCGTGCCGCCATCGACAAGGCCCGTATTACCGCCCTGGGGGGTGATCGCCACGCCATGGGCCGCGCAGAGCTTCACGAAGGCAGCGGCCTCTGCCGTGCCGGCCGGGCGGGCAATGGCAGGCGTGTGGCCAGAGAAGGTCCCGCGCCAGGGCGTGGCCGCAGCCTCGCGCGCGGCCGCGTCCTCAATCCAACCCGTCGGGCCCAGCAGGTCGCGGGCCGCCTTCGCAAATCGCTCGGGTAGCGTGCTTCTCGGCGAAAAAACATCATCCATGGTGCCTTTTAACAGACCTGACCCAACGTCCGAAGGGCCGATCAGGGCTTGCCTCACCGGCTATTGGTCGCAGACTTAGCGCAACAGGAATACCGCAGGAGAGACACGCATGGCAGACCCCACACCCGCAGGACCGCTGGCCGGCATTCGCATCATTGATATGTCCAGCGTGGTGCTCGGTCCCTTTGCGACCCTCATCTTGGCCGACCTTGGAGCGGAGGTGATCAAGGTCGAGCCGCCCGGCCGCGGTGACCTGATGCGCTATGCTGGCAAGTCTGCCACCGGCGATCTCGGCCCCATCTTCACAGCGCTCAATCGCAACAAGAAAGCCATCGCCCTGGATGGCAAGACCGATGACGGGAAGGCACAGCTCACCGCGCTCCTGAAATCGGCCGACGTGTTCTTCCACAATGTGCGCATGGCGGGCATCGCGCGCATGGGGTTCGACTATGAGGCGGTGAAGTCGATCCGCGAGGACATGGTCTATGTCCACTGCGCAGGCTTTGGCGCGGGCGGGCCCTACAGCCACCGCCAAGCTTATGACGATTTGATCCAGGGCGCATCGGGCTTTGCCGCACTGAACGCCATGCGCTCGGGCGGAGAGCCTGAATACGCGCCAAGCCTTGTTGCCGACAAGACAACGGGTCTGTTCGCCGTCTATGCCACTCTGGCGGCCCTTTTCCACCGTGCACGGACCGGCAAGGGCCAGTTCGTACAAGTGCCGATGCTGGAGAGTTTCACTTTCTTCAACATGGTGGAAAACCTCTATGGCGAGACGTTCCTGCCCGGAAATGGCAAGATGGCCTACACCCGCTCCATCAATGCCAACCGCAAGCCCTACAAGACCGCAGACGGTTACATCGGCCTGGTGCCGTACTCGGATGCCCAGTGGGAACAATTCTTTGAAATGGGCGGGCGCTCAGGCGTTTTCGAGGACCCGCGCTTTGCCACCTATGAAGCGCGCACGGAAAATGTTGGTGATCTCTACGCCATCATCGGTGAAGTGGCCCGCACCAAGACCACGGCGGAGTGGCTCGAACTTCTGGATGCGGCCAACATCCCCGCCATGAAATACAATGAAATGGGTGAGGTGCTCGAAGATAGCCACCTCAACGCTGTCGGCTTCTTCCAGGAGCGCGAGCATCCCGAAGCGGGCCCCTATCGCACCCTGAAACACCCCGTCCATTTCTCAGCCACCCCGGCCGACATCCGCATAGACCCGCCGCGCCACGGCGCCGACACCGAGACCGTGCTGGCAAGCATCGGACTCTGAACTTAACCACCGCCGATGGCGTGTAACTCATGACCGTTCGTACGCAGCCATCGGCGCTGCCGCTTCCAGTCCGGGCGGATGCGCTCCACATGGGCCCAGAAGCGGTCTGAGTGGTTCATCTCCAGAAGGTGCGCGCACTCATGGGCGGCCACATAGTCGAGCACCGCAGGCGGCGCGCATATGAGCCGCCACGAAAAGGATAATCGCCCATCGGATGTGCAGCTGCCCCAACGCGAGCGCGTGTCCTTCACGGTGATGCGGGCGGCCTGTACGCCAAGGGCATGGCAATGGGCATCGACCGCATCGCCAAGATCAGAGAGGGCGGCCCGTTTCAGATATCGCGTGATGCGGGCCGCGAATGTCTCCTGCGCGCCGGGTGCCTCGAGCACAAGAGCCGGTTCTGTCACCAGCCGGGCACGCCGGCCCTGACCCTCAAGGCTCAGCCGGCATGGCTCACCGCGCACGGGGATGACGGCGCCCGGTTCGAATGCGACGCGCTCGGGCACACGGGCAAGACTGGCCGCAATCCAGTCGACCCGCTCGCTGGCAAAGGCCGCCGCCGCAGGCAGGTCCCTGGCACGCGGCGCCACGGCCACGGCCTCTCGCGCCTTTTCATCCAGGCGAAGTATCAGTCGCTTCGCGCGCGGGTTGATTTCCATGCGAACGGTGACCCTTTGGCCATCGCGTGCAGTCAATGCCATCTTCTGGCCTTTGTCAGCAAACATGCTAAACCCCGAATCGCTTTGTCGGGTGAAACTAGGGCAACACCATCTCGAAGGGGATATGAGACACATGAAAAATCTGTTCATCACCGCCGCAGCAGCAGCCATTCTCACCGCCTGCGGCCAGAACGCTGACGCACCGTCCGATGTCGAGGGCACAGTCGAACGCGGCGGCGAGGCTGCGGTGAATTCCGCCCAGCGCGCACTTGAGGACCTCGGAAACATCACTTTGCGCAGCGGCGATGCCGCCGAGGCCGGTGAAGCCCTGGCCGCCATGTCACTGGCCGAATCCGGCGCGGGCCGCATCAGCTTCCAAGGCTCTAGCCGCGATGGCGACGGCGCAACCTTCTCTGACGTGACTATTTCCGTTCCGGGAGATGATGGCGATGAGAGTGATGGCGCAGGCATCCTGATCGGCACCCTCGCACTGGACGGCCTCGACATGGTCGACGGCCAGGCCA
Organism: uncultured Hyphomonadaceae bacterium; assembly: GCA_964625835.1. Taxonomy (GTDB): domain Bacteria; phylum Pseudomonadota; class Alphaproteobacteria; order Caulobacterales; family Hyphomonadaceae; genus UBA5336. The sequence continues at coordinate 7,483 of CAZVES010000074.1, read as the reverse complement.
GCTTTGCGAAAATGTCGATGGACAATATCCGCCTCGTGCCCAACGACCCTGAAGATGCCGAAGAAGGCGAACTGACCGTTGCCAACATCGAGGTTCTGAACCCATCCCCAGCGCTGGCCGCTTGGGTGGCAAGTCTCACGGGCAACGGCGCCCCGGCAGATTTCCCGACCGGGGCTGACCTGGCATTCGACTCCGTGTCGCTGTCCGACATGGCCTTCAACCTAAATGATGGCAGCGACGCGGTCGCCTTCAACCTGTCTGGCATCCAGATGGCAGGCGCCACCGAGACCGGTATCGGCCTGGCCCAGATCCAAGGCATCACCCTGGACGCCACCACGAAAGGCGAGGACCCTGTCAACTTCCGGCTGGGCAGCTTTGCCATGACTGGGATCGGCGAGAAGGTCATGGACGCCTTCGAGGCCGGCCTTGAAAGCGGAATGTCGGGCGATGATCCCGACCCCAGCATGCTGATAGAAGCGATCTACGCCGACCCGCTCGAGCCGGGCTATGATTCCATCGAACTGGACGACATTGCCTTCGAAATGGGCGGGGTGAACTTCGCCCTGCCATCTATGGTCTCCAGCATCGAGCGTGACGGCGATGGAGTGGCCGTGGGAAGTGTTACACCGCCCTTCAGCGCGACCCTCTCGGCCGATCCTGAAGCGGGCAAGTCAGGTGCCCAGCTGGCGGGAATGCTCGGCATGCTCGGCTATGAAGAAGTCACACTCAGCGCCTCTGGCCGCTCGCGCCTCGATCCTGAAACCGACTCGGTGACCTACAACGCAGAGGACAATTACTACACCCTCGAAGACGGCTTCACACTGCGCTTCGGTGGAGACATGTCGGGCATCTCCGAATATACCCGCAAGCTCGCCGCGATGGACCTGAACGATCCTAGTCCCGACCCCGCCATGCTCCAGGATGCGGCCAGTGAGCTTGAGTTTCGCGCCTTCTCGCTTCAACTGGAAGACAACTCCATCGTCGACCGTGCGTTCAACCTTTACGCCGCCCAGTCCGGCGAGGATCCTGCCGCAGTGCGACAGCAGGCCATTTCCATGATCCAGCTGGCCCCGATGATGGCCTCCGGTGCCGGCGTGGACATGACCATCGTCACCGAGTTTACCACGGCGGCTTCGGAATTCCTGACCGAACCGGGCACGCTGACCATTTCCCTGAACCCGGAGCAGCCATTGAGTATGGCGACCTTCGAAAACATGGACGATCCCAGCATGATCACGAAGGAAATGCTGGGCCTGACGGTCACCCACGAGTAGGGGGCAAGTCTCAGCATCCAAAATAAAAAGCCTCGGCAAACACCGGGGCTTTTCATTCCGGATACCCCTTGCCGCTTGGCGAAGCTTGAGCGCTGCGCCATAAAGCGCTGATGAGACTTGCTTTCTTCGGAGATGTGGTCGGTGCGCCGGGACGCGCAGCCGTGATGGAGCACCTTCCGTCCCTGCGCGAGCGACTTTCGCTCGATTTCGCTGTTGTGAACGCGGAAAATGCGGCCGGCGGATTCGGCCTCACCGCGGCCATTGCCGATGAGTTCTTCACCGCCGGGGCCGACTGCCTGACACTTGGCGACCATGCCTGGGACCAGCGTGAAATGCTCAACCATATCGAGCGTGACCCGCGTATCATCCGCCCTGTCAACTATCCCGACACGGCCGCCACCCCTGGGCGGGGCACGCACCTTTTCGCACTGCCCGACGGGCGCACGGTGGGCGTGGTACAGATCCTCGGCAATGTCTTCATGCCCAAGCACATGGCGAACCCATTCGAGGCCGCCCGTTCCGCACTCGACGAGCTGGAACTTGGCCGGGTGTGCGACGCGGTGATTGTGGACATGCATTGCGAGGCGACCAGCGAGAAGATGGCCATGGGCCACCATTGCGACGGACGCGCGAGCCTCGTCGTTGGCTCCCACACCCATGTGCCCACAGCCGACGCCATGGTCCTGCCCGGCGGCACAGGCTACCAGAGCGATGCCGGAATGTGCGGCGACTATGACAGCGTGATCGGCATGAGGAAGGACATCTCCCTCTACCGTTTCGAGACCCAGTTGCCGGGCGAGCGCTACCAGCCCGCCCTCGGCGAAGGCACCTTGTGCGGCACCTTCGTGGAGACCGACGACGCCACCGGCCTCGCGAAACGCGTGGCGCCCATCCGGCTCGGCGGGCGCCTCAGCGAGGTCGTGCCTGAGGTGTAGAGCCTCCTATTGCACACCGCCCGCAAAAATATCCTGCAGGAACAAAGTCTCGGCCGCGCGCTGGAAGTCCCGGTTGGACTTCTTGCGGAAGCCATGGCCCTCGTCCATCGCCATGAGGTACCAGGCCTCGCCGCCATTCTCGCGCACCGCCTCCAGGATCTGCTCGGACTCGGTGTAGGGCACGCGCGGATCGTTGAAGCCCTGGATGATGAAGATCGGCTTGGTGATCGCGCCGGCGTTTCTCAGGGGCGAAATCTCGTCGAAGAAGGCGGCAATCTCCGGGTCGCGCTCATCGCCATATTCGGCCCGGCGCAGGTCCCGGCGATAGTCCTGGGTGTTTTCAAGGAACGTCTTGAAGTCGGAAATGCCGACAATGTTGACCCCCGCCGCAATGCGGTCGGCATAATCGATCATGCTGGCCAGCACCATGTAGCCGCCATAGGAGCCGCCATAGACGACGACCCGGTCGCTATCGAGGTCCGACTGGGTTTCGATCCAGTCCAGCAGGGCACCGATGTCCTCAACCGAGCGCTTCCGGTTCAGGCCATTGTCGAGGCTCACATAGGTCTTCCCATAGCCAGCCGAGCCGCGGACATTGGGCACGACCACAGCAGCACCAAGCTCTCCGGTCCAGTACTGGTAGGTGGAGGAGAAGAAGGGCCGGGCCTGGCTTTCCGGCCCGCCATGGATCGACACGATGACCGGGTGCGGCCCCTCGCCCGCCGGGCGGTAGACAAAGGCTGGAACGTCCATGCCATCGCCGTTGGGATAATCGAACAGCTCCGGCTCGACGAAGGACGCGGTGTCCAGGCCGCCCACCTCGGCTGTGGTCCAGCGGGTGAGTTGTCTTGTGTTGAGATTATAAGACCAGGCGTCAGACGGGCTGGTGGCCGCCGTGAAGGTGAAGCCGATCGCAGAGCCGTCGGCATTGAATGTGGGGTTGGAGACAACACCCACGGGCAGGTCCGGCCCCGTTCTGATCCCGCCGGATGTCAGGTTCAGGAATCTCAGCGTGCCAAGGCCGCCCTCATTGACCGTAAACGCCACCGTTTCGCCATCGGGCGAGAGGTCATAGTCCGACACGTTCCAGTCGATGGCATCAGTGAAGGAATTCATCTCGCCGGTTTCGGGGTCAAGGCGCACCAGATTCACGAATTCGGAATCCTTGTCCGTGGCGGTCAGGATAGTCCTGTCGGGCAGGAACAGGCCGCCGTTGTAGGCCACGTCCAGGTCCGGGTTAAGCTCGCGGAAATCGCCGCTGGCAACATCAAGGATGAACAGCCGACTCTTGGTGATCGAAATGTATTGCTGGACCAGCACCGTATCGCCCGTCTCGTCCACGTCTATGGGCACCAGCGCGCCTTCGCCCTCGTGGATCACACGCACGCTGGCGGGGTCGGTCGGGTCGCCCGCCAATATGTCCCAGTCCGCCTCGCCGCGCACTGCGCGGTACCAGACCGCCAGGTCGCCATTGCCGGACCAGTTGAGCGCGCCATTGCGTGTGCCCGGCTCGGTGAACACGGTCACGCTGCCATCGGCGACATTGAACAGGTGTCCCTGGAAGAACTCGTCCCCACCGGTGTCCTTGCCAAAGAGGAAAGCGCCGCCATCGGGGCTGACCAGCGCGCCGCCGACGGGTTCGTCATAGAAGGTGACCTGCTGGCGCGCGCCGCCCGGCATGTTCACGCGGTGGATCTGTGAGACCTCGCCAAAGCGCGTGGAGATCAGGATGTCATCGCCGATCCAGTCCTGGAAACCGTGCCCGCGCACATTCTGGTACTGGCGGATGCGCTCGCTGACATCGGCCGGGATGTCCGGGATATTCTCCATGACGAGGTTGCCCATCTCGGCCCGCTCGACCGCTTGTGGCGCTTCGGCAGGCGCAGCGACAGGCTCGGGACCGGTCTGTGCGAGCGCGGTGTCCAGCCCGCTGCCCGCCTGGACGCAGGCGCAAAGCAGACCAAGGCTGACCGTCGCCAGCAGCGTATTCATCGTTCGCATCGTCATCTCCGGACCCTCTCTCAAACGTTGACCAATACCTGCGGCGGGCGGCCCCAGCGATCAAGTCGCCGGGACTCTTTTTGCGCGACTTGTTTCCCTATAACACCGCGCGCAGGCCGATGTGGATGTTCTGGCCCAGCTGCGGGGCGACATCCTTCAGCACAGAGGTCGCAAAGCGGACCTCTTCATCGTTGAGGTTGCGCGCCTCGATGAAGAGTTCCGCTCCTCGCCTTCATGCTCTTCGCCATGTTCATGGCTGTGGCCCGGCAGTCCGTATTCGGCGGTCTGCTGACGGATGGCGACGCCGAAGAAGGCACCCTCGCCACCCCAGGAGAGGCCCGCCGCAAGCGTCTGGGTCCCCACGAAGGAGTTCTCCAGCGTGCCGCGCTGTTCCTCTTCCTCCTCATGGTCGTGATCTTCGTCGTGATCCTCCTCCTCGGCCTCTTCGGCGGCCATCTGGAAGGCAGATTCAGCAAAGCCAGGGATGTCGTAATTGTCGAAGTCCCGGGCGCTGGCCGACAATGTCAGCACGAAGGGACCCGCTGCGCCCCGGAATCGGCCTGCAAGCTCAGGGCCCTCATTCACGCTGTTCCAGGCCGCAAGACCTTCGGCACTGATCGGTTCTTCCGGCAACTCCGCCACGATCAGCCCGTCAATCACGTTCACCACGCCGCCAATCGCCTGGCCGCCATAGGCCAGCGCCGCCGGCCCGCGCAGGATCTCGATGCGCTCGGCGTCGATGCCGTCCGCGCTGACCTGGTGATCGGGCGAGGCGGCCGATGCGTCGATCACGCCGATCCCGTTGGTCAGCACCTGGACGCGCTCTGCGCCAAGGCCGCGCAGCACCGGCCTGCTCGCGCCCTGGCCGAAAGCGGTGGACGAGACCCCCGGCTGGTTTTCCAGCGTGTCGCCGAGGCTGGAGGAGAGCCGCTCGACAATCTCCTCGCGGTCCAGGGCGGCGGCATTGTTGATCAGTTCGTCGGCCGAGTGCTCCGGGCCGACCGTGGTCACGATGACGGTGTCAAGGCGCTGCTGGGACTGGGCAAGGCCAGCGCCAAGCGCAAGAGCAGAGGCCGCCGAAAGACAGCCCCTGAAATAAAGTGACATGTTTTCAGATCCTTGGATCGATAGACTTCAAAGGTCCCGGCGGGCCGGGCACGGGAGGCACAAGTCTTGATCAGGAACGGGGCGGCGCGCGCGCCGGTGGCGGCCAGTTGCATCGCACAAAGACCTGGCCGAAAGCGCGGGCCGGGCTGGCTGTGCGCCACATGGGTGGAGGAAAAAGATGCGCGGCGGGCGATGCGGGCACCGCCAAATCCTTCTTCGAGGCGAGACCGTCAATCTCGCAGGCCACCTCACCATGGTCGTGGTCTTCGAATCCATGCTCGGCCGCGTGCGACACGGCGAAGGCCTGGGTCGCCACCACCACAAGGGCCAGGAAAAGACCCCAGAGAAAGCCTAAGCGTCGCAGCATTGTTATGCGGTAACGTTAGCGTTAACGTCATGGGCACGCCGTTGCAAGAGGCTTTCAAACACCCGTGGGTCCCATCCGGCGTCTTGTCTTGCTGGCAGTCCGGCTGCCCCGACAGAAAAGCCGGGTCGGACTTGATCAAATCAACCTGCAGCGGTCGTTTTCCGTCCAGATTGTCCCCATGCCATCACGTGAAAGGAGATCGAAATGGCTTGAGACCTTCGCGACCGGACCTGCCTGGCCTTCGGCGAAACGATCGTCATCAGGGGCCAGGCAAAGGGGGTCGTCATCGCCACCGGCGCTGATACAGAGATCGGCAGGATCAGCGGTCCGCTGTCGAGCGTGGACCGGCTACAGACCCCGCTTCTGATGCAAATGAAACTCTTTGCTCGCTGGCTCACGCTACTCATCCTGCTCAGTGCAGGTGCGCTGGTCGCGATCGGCGTGTTTATCCGCAAGGACGAGTTCAGCGGGAACTTTATGTCGGCCTGTCGGTTGCCGCAATCCCTGAAGGACTGCCTGCTGTTTTCACCATAACCACGGCCTTGGGCGTGGGCGCCATGGCTGGCAAGAATGCCATTGTGCGGCGGCTGCCGGCCATCGAGACCCTGAGTGCCGCGTCCGCGATCTGCATGGACAAGACCGGTACGCTGACCCGTCAAGAGATGATGGTGGCGTCCCTCGCTGTGGCAGGCCAGGCCTACACCGTGGCCGGAGACGGTTACGCTCCGACGGGCGGCATCACGCCCGATCCGGATGAAGGCGCTGGCAGGGCAAGCCTGGAAGAACTCGCCCGCGTCGCAGCCCTCTGCAATGACGCCTCCCTCATCCAATCGGATCGACAATGGGATGTAAGCGGCAACCCTGCCTGAGGTGCATTGCTCGCGCTGGCTGGCAAGGTGCTGGAGAATGACAGCGACACCCGCACAGCGAAACCACGACGAGACGTCCTTCCCTTCGATGCGCGCCATCGTTTCATGGTGACGCGGAACAAGACGGAACAGGGCGACCGCATCTATGCCAAGGGCGCGCCAGAAGCGATTGCCGGGCTGCCGGCATCCAGGTGAAGAGAGATCACCGGCGACCATGCCGGCACCGCCTCAGCCATTGCCAGAGAGATCGGGCTGGACCATCCCAAACGCATCCTGACTGGCGATGAACTCGAGCCCCTCGATGACGCCGCCCTGGATCATGCCGCACGGCGTGTGAACGTCTTCGCGCGCACCAGCCCGGAACACTAACTCCGCCTGGTGATCCGTGGTGCTGGCTGACGACAACTTCGCGTCGATCTTTGCCGCCGTCACGGAGGGCCAGCGGGTTTACGACAAGATCACCAAGCTGGTGCGACGGACCCTCCCGACGGGAGGTGGGGAGTCGAGCGTGGTCACTCTTGCGCTGTTGTTTGGCCTGACCCTGCCGATCACGCCGATCCAGATTCTCTGGGCCAACCTGATCACGGAACTGACGCTTGGGATGGCGCTCGCCCTTGATCCACTGGAGCCGAAGTCCAAGACGCAATCCCCGCGGCGGCGAAGTGCACCGCTGCTCGATGGTGGACTGCTCTGGGACATTGCCGTGGCAACCGCACTCGTCGCCACCCGTTTCAATCCGGACATGAAAGCCAGATACCAAGCCATGCGAGAGACCGGAAAACCGGCCCAAGTCGCCCTCACCGCCATCATGCGAAAGCTCATCGAACTGGCAAACGCCCTCATCCGCGATGATCGAAAATGGTCGCCAAAGGTCGCTTGACCAAGACGGATACTCTAACCGAAGATGAAATCTGCCTCGGTAATGTCCGC
>CAZVES010000073.1:0-14126 GCA_964625835.1 uncultured Hyphomonadaceae bacterium | reverse complement strand
TCGATGAGTTCCATCCACTCCGCCTCAGTCAGCACTTGAACGCCAATTTCCTCGGCTTTCTTCAGCTTTGAACCGGCACCCGGCCCCGCCACCAGTATATCGGTTTTCCCCGATACCGAGCCCGACACTTTCGCGCCGAGGGATGTGGCGCGGGCCTTGGCCTCGTCGCGGCCCATCTGCTCCAGAGTGCCTGTAAAAACGATGGTCTTGCCCGCCACGGGGCTGTCGGTTGAAACCGCCTCGGCGGGCAGGACCCGCACTTCACCAAGCAGGGCCTCCAGCATTTCAAGATTGTGCGCTTCCCCCGCAAAATCTGTCAGCGCACGGGCCGCCGACACACCGAGCCCGTCAATCGCGATCAGGTCCTGCCAGGCCTGGCTCTCCTCACCGCCTTCGGTGGCCGCTTTGACCGTAGACCAGAACGTCTCCCAATCGGTAAAGGTGCGCGCAAAGAGGCCTGAACTGATCTCGCCCACATGGCGAATGCCAAGGGCATTGAGGAAACGGGCAAACGGTACGCGGCGGCGCGCATCAATGGCTGCAAACAGCTTTGCAGCAGATGTTTCCCCGAACCCCTCCCACTCGGCAAGTGGCGGGCGACCCGCCGCAGCGATTTTCGCCTCAAGCTGAAAAATGTCCTGGGGTCCTGCAATCACGCCGGCTGCGAGAAACATCTCGATCTGCCTGGAACCAAGGCCTTCGATGTCGAGTCCCTTTCGGGAAACAAAGTGCTTGAGCCGCTCAAGGCGCTGAGCGCTGCAGATCAAACCGCCCGTACAGCGCCGGCGTACATCGGCGACGCCCTTGTCATCGACCTCACGCACCGCATCGGAGCCGCAGACAGGACATGTCTTCGGAAAGTCGAACGGGGCCGGCCGCCCGGCTCGCTCCGCGTCGAGGACACGAAGCACCTGAGGAATCACATCGCCAGCCCGCTGGATTTCCACCCGATCGCCAGGGCGAACATCCAGGCGTTCGATTTCATCTTCATTGTGCAGGGTCGCATTGGAGACCACGACGCCACCGACGGTGACCGGGGCCAGACGCGCCACCGGGGTGAGACTGCCGGTCCGGCCGACCTGAATGTCAATGGCTTCGACCACCGTAATGGCCCGGTCCGCGGGAAACTTGTGTGCAATGGCCCAGCGCGGCGCGCGCGCCTGGAGACCAAGCCTGGCCTGCCAGTCCAGCCGGTCGACTTTATAGACGACCCCGTCAATGTCATAGTCCAGTCCGGCACGCGCCGCCTCGATCGCCCGGTACGCCTCAATCAGGCCCTCCAGCGTCTCGTGCCTGGAAAACAGCGGATTGATCCGCAGGCCCCAGTCGGCGAACCGGGCCACCGCCTCGAACTGGGTCGACGCGAACTCCCCGCTGGTGCCGGCCCAGGCATAGGCGAAAAAATCCAGTGCCCGGGACCGGGTGACTTCCGGGTCCTTCTGTCGCAGGCTTCCGGCGGCAGCATTTCTTGGATTGGCATACAGCTTTCCGCCGGATGCGGCCTCGCGGGCATTGAGCGCAGCAAACTCGGCCTTGGACATGTACACCTCACCACGCAGGTCTATGCGCGCGGGCCAGCCCTTGCCGCCAAGGGCCTTGGGTAGGCTGGAAATAGTCATCGCATTGGCGGTGACATCCTCTCCGACCTTGCCATTGCCCCGGGTGGCGGCGCGTACCAGCGCGCCATCTTCATAGGTCAGGCTGAGCGACAACCCGTCGATCTTGGGCTCGGCTGTCATGGCCACGATTTCGCTTTCATCCAGTCCGAGAAACCGCCGCACGCGACCCAGGAAATCGGCCACGTCCGCTTCGGTGAAGGCATTGTCCAGCGAGAGCATGGCTTGGCGATGGGTCGCCTTGCCGAAAGTGCCGGACGGCGCTGCGCCCACTTTACCACTGGGGCTGTCATCGCGAACCAGTTCGGGAAACCGAGCTTCGATCTGCGCATTGCGGGCGCGCAAACCATCATACTCCGCGTCTGCAATTTCGGGCGCGTCGTTCTGATAATAGGCCTTGTCGGCCTGTGCGATCGCACCGGCGAGGCGTTCAAGCTCAAGGGCCGCCTCGGCCCGGGTCATGTCGGCAACCGGCTTTTGTGATCGGTCCGGCATTTGTCCTCCAGGAGCCGCTCTGCGGCCGCACGCGCTTCCGGCGTGACTTTCCGGCCCGCCAACATGCGAGCAATTTCTTCAGTTCGCCCGTCACTGTCCAGCCCGTTGACGCGGGTTTGCGCCACTCCCCTGCGCGCGGCCGTCTTGGAGACCGACCATTGCGCCTCGGCGGCGGCGGCCACCTGCGGGCTGTGGGTGATGGCAAACACCTGGCGATCGGCGCCGAGCCGCGCAAGTCGCTCTCCGATGGCTGCGGCAACCGCACCCCCCACGCCCTGGTCGGCCTCGTCAAAGATCAGGGTCCCGGCCGCGCCGCTCCCCGCAAGCGCGCATTTCAGGGCGAGAGAGAGGCGCGCCATCTCGCCCCCCGAAGCCACCTTCGACAGGGGGCCAAAGCCTGCCCCTGCATTCGTCTCCACTTCAAAGGCAACGCCATCACAGCCCAGCCCCCCGCACCGGCTCTCCTCGAGGGCCTGGATCGCGACCCGAAACCGCGTGCTGGAGAGCTTCAGGGGCTGCAATTCTTTTTCAACCGCCTTTTCGAGGCGGCGCGCGGCAGCCTTCCGGCCCGCGCTGACGGTTTCGGCCGCCGCGTGCCAGCGCGCGCGTGCCTCTCGCTCGGCCGCTTCTGCGCCGGCAAGGTGAACGCCGGCACGCTCCAGCGAGTCCAGCCGCGACTGTTTCTGGGCCAGGACCCCGGGCAGGTCATCGGGTTCGACCCCATGCCGGCGCGCCGCTGCGCGCAGGGCAAACAGACGCGTCTCGGCCGCCTCCAGGGCCTGCGGGTCCTGGACAGCGTGAGCGCCCAGCGCCGCGAGCGCCCGTTCGGCCTCCTGGACCTCGATCAGCCCCCGCTCAAGGCCGTCACGCGCCGCGCGCGCACCCCAACCCGCCTCACTGTCATCATCAAAGCCCGGCGCCTTGGAAACCTGCTCCAGAATGCGGGCAGCACGGCCCAACACCCCCGTTGTGTCGGCTTGCGACAAGGCCTCGAGCACGTCGTCCAACTGGCCTCCCACGCGCTCGGCCTGCATCAGGCGCAGTCGCCGGGTCGCCAGCATGTCCGCTTCCCCATCGGCAGGGGCGAGGTCTTCCAGGGCCCCGACTTCAGACTCCAAGCGTTCCAGCTCTTCGGCACGCTCTGCATCGCTCAGCCGCAGCGCATCCGCAGCCGTAGCCGCCTCCTTCACCTGGTTCCACGCCTCCTGGCAGGCTTCAATCTCGGCGTCATGGCCAGCAAACTGATCGAGCAGTTCACGGTGCGCCGCCGGCCGAAGCAAGGCAGACGCGGCATGCTGACCGTGGATTTCAACAATGCACTCGCCCACTCGCCGAAGCAGCGCCGCACCCACTGGCTGGTCATTGACGAAAGCGCGTGCGGGCCCGCCAGAGCGGATCACGCGCTTGAGCGTGAGCATCTCGTCGGCGCCGGCGTCCACGCCGCTCTCCTCCAGCAGGCACCAGGCCGGATGGCCGGGTCCAAGTGAAAACGCCACCGACACACTGGCCTGGCTGGCGCCTGCGCGAATGAACCGCCGCTCGGCCGCCCCGCCGAGCGCAACGCCCAGGGCATCCAGAATGATCGACTTGCCCGCCCCCGTCTCGCCCGTCAGCGCGGTGAAGCCGCTTCCGGGCTCTAGATCCAGGGCGTCAATCAGTACGAAATTTCGAAGGGACAGCGCACATATCATATGCGCCCGATAACACTAGAACAAAAAAGGAACAAGACCTTTTTCCCGTGATCAGAATATCCGGGAGAGCCAGCCCTCGCGCGGCTGTTCCCCGCTGACTTCGATGCCCTCTCCGGTCAACAGCGCATAGCTGTCGCTGTACCAGTCACTGTTGGGGAAATTGTAGCCAAGCGTGGCGCCGACTGCCTGCGCCTCACCGCGAAGGCCAACCGACAGGTACGCCTCCACAAGCCTATGCAGCGCCTCGGGCACGTGGCTGGTCGTGTCATAATCCTCGACCACGGTGCGAAACCTGTTGATGGCGGCCAGATGGTCGTTTCGGCGCAGGTACCAGCGACCAATCTCCATCTCCTTGCCGGCCAGCTGGTCGCGAACCATGTCCAGCTTAAGCGCTGCATCCTTGGCATACTCGGATTCAGGGAAACGCCGCACAACCTCTGTGAAGGCCGCACGCGTGAGTTCAGTAGTTTTCTGGTCGCGGCCCACATCCACGATCTGTTCGAAGTGGGACACGCCGACCAGATAATAGGCATAGGCCGCGCCTTCAGTGCCCGGATGCAACGAAATATAGCGTTGGGCGACACCGATGGCATCATCAAACTGGCGCGCGCGATAATGGGCGAATGCGGTCATCAGCGTCGCACGGCGCGCCCATTCCGAATAGGGGTGCTGGCGCTCGACCTCGTTGAAATAGAGGATGGCTTCTTCATAGTCATTGTTGTCGAGTTCCGCTGCCGCCTGATTGAAAAGCGCCTCGACCGGACGCTCGACATAAACAAGGGACTGGCGTCGTTCCGTCGACTGGCACGCGCTGGCCAGAAGCGCGGCTGAAAGGGCGAGAAACGAAAGGGTCGTTGGAGACGTCATGGGGCCGGCCTGGATTGGTGTGGATGGTTGCGCCGTCCGCCAGCGCGTTTCTCTATTGAATAGCGCGCGAGCCCACGAATGTCCAAGCTGCAAAAGCACGTGCCGAACCCAGGCGTCAGCTTTGGCGTTCGGGCTTGCCGGTTGATGTCCCTGACCTAGCTTCCGCAGCCAAGGTGCTATAGAGCACCTTACCGGAACCCAGGACAAACATGGCTCAAAGGAAAGACATCGACGCCGCCGAGATCGATACGATCGTTGGTGACCGGATTCGCAGACGGCGCATCCTGCTGGGTTTCACACAGGACCAGCTGGGCGAAGCGCTGGGAATTTCCTACCAACAGATCCAGAAATATGAAACCGGGGCGAACCGGGTGAGCGCGGGCCGCCTGTTCCAGATCGCCGAACGGCTCCAAACACAGGTTGCATGGTTCTTCGAAGGCATTGGTGAACAGCGCAGTGACAACGTCGATGACGAGGACGTGTCCTCACCGCGCCATGTGATTGAACTTGTCAGGGGATACTCACGCATCAGTGAAGACCGCCTGCGCATGGCGGTGCTTTCGCTTGTGCGGGCGTTGGGCGAAGCTCCCGAAGAGATTGACGCCCAAACCGCCATGGCCCATGCGAACGGGCTCACCAATGGCCATTCGCAGCCCCAAGCGGACCAGAGCTGAACCAGCACGGCCAGGATTGGCGCCTCAGGACTCAGCGGGGCTTGTGCTGTGTGCCCCGACCCGCCGTGATGAACAGGGCGCGTGCCTCTGAACCGATATCTGCAGTGTGCCACACGCCAGGCGCGTTGATGGCGTAGTCACCGGTTTTCAGAACAATTTTCGCAAGATCGCCATCACCGGTTTCCTGGATCAGCGTCATCTCGCCGGCAAGGCAGTAAACCACCTCTGAACCTTCGGGATGGCACTCCCAGACGGTCCAGTCTTCGGTGAAAATATGTTCGCTGACCAGCCGGGCTTCCTGGCCGTCGACTTCGTCATGCCTGTCCATGTAGGCGCCATACCAGTCAAGGTCCCCTGTGAACTCGGGTTCGACCTCGGCCCGTGCGCCAAGACCCAAGTGAATGGGATGCTCTGACAATCTGTGTGTGGTCATCTGCTCGTCCTTTGCCGACTGCCATGGGCAAACGCTATCACACAAACAGTGGTTCAGGCATTGGCCGCCATGTCCGGCATTGTCGGACGTCGCACCTCTCCAGCCTCGCGGTCATCTTCCCAGCACCAGGCTTCGGGCGTTTCCAGCAGCTTGCGTACGAGCGCGTTGTTCAGGGCATGCCCGGGTTGCTCGGCTGTGTAGGTGCCCGCGATCGGTCCGCCAGCGAGGAACAGGTCCCCCACCGCATCCAGCACCTTGTGACGGATGAACTCGTCCTCGGCGCGCAGGCCCTCCGGGTTCATGACATTGTCTCCGTCGATTACCACGGCATTGTCCAGTGACCCGCCCCGGGCCAGACCCATGGACTTCAGGTATTCCACGTCGCGGGCGAATCCGAAGGTTCTGGCAAAGGCTATGTCGCGGGCGAACATGCCCGGGCGCAGGCGCAGGGCCATTTCCTGAACACCGATGGCACGTGTTTCAAAGTCGATCCGTGCGCGCAGTGTCAGCGCCTTGCCGCGCGCCGGTGCGAGACTCGCACGTTTCGCGCCATCTTCGACGGTGACTGTCTCCAGAATGCGGATGCGTCGGCGAAGCGCCGTCTGCTCTGCCAGACCCACCTGATTGATCAGGTCGCAAAAGACAGCCGAAGACCCGTCCAGGATGGGCACTTCCGGCGCGTCTATCTCAATCCGTGCATTGTCCAGCCCCATACCAGAGCAGGCCGCAAGAAGGTGTTCGACCACGGCAACACTGGCACCGGCCTCATTGGCAAGGGTGGTGCCAAGCATGACATCGCTCACCCTGTCTCCGCGCGCTGCGATCGATGTGTCATTGCCATCCAGGTCGGTGCGGACGAAAACAATCCCGGTGTCGGCCCTGGCCGGATGGATGACGAGGCGCGCGCGGGCGCCGCTGTGGACGCCGGTCCCGGCGATCATGACGGGCGCGCGCAGTGTGGTCTGGTACTCAACTGAACTCACGGGGATCACCTCCAGCTACTGCCTATAAAGCGCAGCACCTGTTCAGACCCAACACACGCATTGTTACGCTGTGTTGCAAAACGGGGCCGCGCCCAATGACGACGGCCCCTTTCATGGGATGCAGACTGACGTGAAACCTTGTTAAGCTACCGCCGGGCGGTCAGTGATTGGCTGAACGACGCAGGAAAGCCGGGATTTCCAGGTCCGCATCATCGAATGGAGCGGGTTCCGCCTCATCGTCAGGTGTCGAGACAATCGCGCCTTCAGGCGCCCGGCCCGGTTCATCATCATTGTCGCCCTGGCCCTTGCGCCAGCCAAAAAGGTTGGCAAAGCCTGCCGGGGACTCGCCCGGTTGCGGTTGTCCGGGTGCTGTGTCGTTGGACGCCTCGACCTGACCCGGCGCGTGGCCAAGAACTGTATCTGCCCTTACCTCATCGGCGCCCGGTTGGCCTGGCACATGGGAGGCCGGAAGGGAGCGCCCGTTAAAATCCGGGCGCGGGTCGGCCTCCTCGAACAAGTCCTCGGACGGCCCTTCCGCTTCGACGGTCATCGTGCCCGCAGACGTCACGACGACCGGGCGGTCCATCATCGGCAGCGAGCCCGGGCCGGTGGCCGGCGGAGCGTCTTGCGGCGCAACGGGTGCCGGCTGGGCAACAGCCACGGCGTCGAGGCCGGCCGCAACCACCGAGACACGCACCTTGCCCTCAAGCTCGGTGTCGAAGGTCGATCCGAGAATGATATTGGCATCCGGGTCGACCTCTGCGCGCACTTCATTGGCCGCCTCATCCAGTTCGAAGAGGGTCAAGTCATAGCCGCCAGTGATGTTGATCAGCACGCCGCGCGCCCCGCGCATGGTGACGTCATCCAGCAGCGGATTGTCGATTGCCTTGCGGGCGGCCTCGAGCGCCCGGTTCTCGCCTTCGCTTTCGCCCATTCCCATCATGGCAGTGCCCATGCCCGACATGATCGAGCGTACGTCTGCAAAGTCGAGGTTGATCAGCCCTGGCATCACCATCAGGTCGGTGATGCCCCTCACGCCGGAATACAGCACGTCGTCAGCCATGCGAAAGGCATCCGCGAAGGTGGTGCGCTCATTCGCAATGCGGAAGAGATTCTGGTTGGGGACGACGATCATCGTGTCCACGGCCCCGCGGATCTCGGTGAGCCCTTCCTCGGCCATGCGCATCCGGCGGGCGCCCTCGAACCCAAACGGCTTGGTCACGACCGCAACGGTGAGAATACCCTGATCCTGGGCTGCGCGGGCAATGATTGGCGAGGCGCCAGTTCCTGTCCCACCGCCCATTCCGGCGGCGACAAAAACCATGTGAGCACCTTCGAGGTGGCGCGAAATCTCTTCCAGGCTTTCCTCGGCTGCGGCAGCACCGATGTCCGGGCGGGCGCCGGCGCCGAGGCCGCCCGTTGTGTCGGGGCCCAACTGGATGCGACGCTCGGTCTTGGAGCGAGACAGGGCCTGGCTGTCGGTGTTGGCAACGATGAACTCCACCCCCTGAAGGTCGGCCTCGATCATGTTGTCCACGGCGTTTCCGCCGGCGCCGCCGACGCCAAACACCACGATCCGGGGTTGCAGTTCATTTGTCATTTCCAAGGTCGCCTTCCAAAATCTACGCCGGCCAGCACCTTCGTGCCGTTTGAGGGGAACATGCCTCTGGCGGCCTAAAAACGCGTTAAGTGAAGGAGTCTTTCGTCAGAAATTTTCCTTCAACCAACTCCACGTCCTATTAAGCGTACCGCCCGTTCCACCTGCTCCGTGCTGTCCCCGCCGCGACCCTGCCCATTCCGCGTCGAGATTAGCCCTGAACTCTGACGTTAGCAGACCTGCCGCTGTGGAAAAAGCCGGTGTGGCCAGTGTTTCGCCCAGAATTTCAGCATGAACGGGCCGTCCAAGCCGGATCGGCACCTCGAGAATGCAATGGGCGACCTCGCGAACGCCGGGCAACTGGCTCGCGCCGCCTGTCAGTACGGCTCGTTTTGGCATCACTTTTGCCAGTCGAGACTGATCGAGGTGGTGGCGAATAAGCTCGAAAACCTCCTCAATGCGCGGCGCTATGATTTCAGCCAGGCGCGCCCGGGCCAGTTTGTGGGCATTCAGCCGGCCATCGTCGCCAAGCCGCGGACACTCGATCCGTTCGGCAAGGCCCGGGGCTGTCAGGTCAGCATGGCCGTGAACGGATTTCAAGCGCTCTGCAGCCGGGAAAGTCGTACCAAGTCCCTGGGCGAGGTCAGCCGTGACATGTCCGCCCCCGGCCGGGATAAGGTCGAGAGCGGCGGGCGCGCCATTCAAGAACACCGAAACAGCGGTGACGTCCGCTCCCATGTCGATGCAGATTGCACCGTTTTCACATTCATCCTCGATCAGCGCGCCGAAACCGCTGGCGATGGCAGACGGCACGAGGCGTTCGACCTTGAGATGGGCCCGGCTGACCACCTCGCCAAGGTTGCGGATCAGCGCGCTCGGCGCAGTGACCACGTTCAGGAGGACACCGAGCTTGCCCGCCACCATACCAGCGGGTTCGCGCACGCCCTCAAGGCCGTCGACACGGTAGGCAACGGGATAAACAGCCAGGATTTCCTCTTCGTCCAGTTCCAGTTGCGCCATGGCCTTGGCCTGAACACGGCGCATGTCCCTGGCATTGATCTCACGACCTGTGGGGGCGAGCGAGGCCATGGTGAGCTGGCTTTTCACATGTGGGCCCGTGATGCCAAGGCGCACGGCGGCGATACGGGTGCCGGCCTGGCGCTCGGCGTCTTCGACAGCAAGACGCACCGCGCGTTCAAGGCTTTCCATGTCCGTGATGGCGCCGCCGGAAAAGCCGCGCGACTGCTGGCGCCCGCCGCCCAACAGGGCGAACCCCGCCGTCTGGCGCGGATCGCACCGCCCGATCAGGCAGGTGATCTTCGAGCCACCAATGTCGAGAGCCGCGACGACTTCTCCGGGCGTCGGCCGATTTCTTGTGGAGCGGCGTTGCATCGGGCTGGACATGTCAGGCGTTGCCTCCATCCGGACCGCCGGATCGCGGTGTAATGTAAAGCCGTCCCCGGTTGCGAAGGTCCATGCGCTGTGTACGCGCGGAGAGGCCAGGTGTCCTGGCGGTGAGATCAGCCAGTTCCCGAAGGGCCCCTCCGATTTCGGTGTCGCGCGGCAACTGGGCGATGGCACCCCCGCGCAAGTGCAGGTCCCAGCGACGCGCAGCAACACGTTCGGCAAGTATCACATGGCTGGCCAGTTCCGGCACATTGTCGAGGTGTACAACCAGTTCCAGCGCCGTTTCAGGTGCACCCTCGCCGGCGATCCTGGGCAAGTGCTGGTGGTCCGTCTCGCCAGGATCGCCCATTTCGCGGCCAAGCGTGTCGATCACAGTCCACTCGCCAGATTGGTGGAACAGCGCCAGGGGCTGGGCCGGGTCTGCCATGATCACCACCTGGTCAGGCCAGAGCCGCAGCACGCGCACATTCACCACCTGCCGGGTCGCCTCAACGCGGGTGCGGATTTCATGGGGATCGGCGCGAAACATGTTCTCACCCGGCTCGATCATGGCGGCAGAGCGAACGTCTGCCTCAAGCAAGGGCGCGCGTTCCAGTCCGACCACGCGAACAGTGGACACGCCCACGCCGAGGGAGCGGGCGATCGCATCGCTCGTGTTCGCCATGCGGTTTTCCACTTGGGACAGGGATCCGCCCATGAACGCCGCCGCCGCCACGATCAGCGCCATGATCATGGCAAGGCCGAAAACCACCGATGCAATGCTCACATCCTCGTCCGCGAAGCTCGGTTCAGGCGGGGCGTGGCGTTTCACCTTGGACATGACGCATCCTCGATCATCCAGGCAACAAGCTCCTCGAACGTGATGCCGGCATAAACCGCCTGCTCGGGCACGAGAGAGGTCGGCGTCATTCCGGGTTGGGTGTTGGTCTCAAGGATCACGAGCCGGTCTGCCTCCTCATCATAGCGAAAGTCGGATCGGGTCACACCGCGGCATCCCAGGGCCCTGTGGGCCTTCAGGCTGGCTCCCAGTGCCGCCTCTGTGACAGCATCGGGAAGGTCAGCGGGAATGATATGGCGCGAGCCTCCGGAAGCATATTTTGCGTCAAAGTCGTAAAACTCCCTTAAGGTGGTGATTTCCGTCACTGCGAGGGCGCGATCGCCCACAACACCAACCGACAACTCACGCCCGGGGATGAACTTTTCGGCCATGAGATTGTCGCCATAGGCCCAGGCCTCACTGAGCAGCTCGCGCGGCGGCCCAGCAGCGCCCTCGCGGACCATGACGACCCCGAAGCTGGAGCCTTCCGCAATCGGCTTGATCACATAGGGCGGCTCCAGGAGGTGCCTGGCCGCAGCCTCCGCCCGGGTGCAGGCGACATCCTCGGCAATGTCCATTCCGCATTGGGCGTAGACGGCCTTCGACTTGCGCTTGTCCATGGCCACGGCGGAGCTGGCGACGCCTGAATGCGAATAGGGCAGGCCCAGAACCTCGAACAGGCCCTGAACGCAGCCATCCTCACCCCAGGGCCCGTGCAGCCCGTTCAGGATCACATCCGGCGCGGCGTCCTCGACCTGGCGGGCCAGCTGGCGCGTGGCGTCGATTTCAACCACGTCATAACCGCTGGCACGGGCCGCGCTGGCCATCTGGGTGCCGGAACTGATCGAGATGTCACGCTCTGATGACCAGCCCCCATAGACAACCGCGACCCGTTTCATGGCAATTTCCTTGAAATTCGAGGTAAGCCTGCACCACAAGGACTTCATGAACGGTAAAAGCGGCGCGGGCGTGGCAGATCGACTACATCTGTAGACGTTCATGTGTGATTGCCCGGAATTGGCATTGCAATCGCAAGCGCAATGGGCTCCACATGAGCCTGATCGGAAGTTATGACGGGACTTGGTCTGCCGAGTTGCGCTGGTAAATTCCGGGGAGGCCGACCCGGTCGGGCTTCAGATATCGAAGCTGAAGTTGAACGCGGCGTGGAAGGCCGCGAAAACGCTCTCCGCGCCCGGCTGGGCGACACTTGTCAGCGATGGTACGACGAGCACGACAAGGGCCACCACACCAGCACAACTGGTCAGGAAGCGCGATTCCGGCCCCGTGACCGCAGCCTTGCGCTGCCCGGGCATCGCCCACAGTAACGGCCAGCCAAGGATCAACACGACTGAAGTTCCAAGCAACAGGTATGCAACGGCCATGAGCATTGGTCGTGTCCTTTCGATCGGTCACCCAATGCCTAACAGGAACGCCTTGCACCATAGTTTGGCGGTCCGTTGAAATTTCACCTATCGCGCCAGTCTGCGCAGGTGGCGGTTAGACCTCTATTCCCGCCTTGCGCGCAAGACCGGCATAGCTGATTTCAGGGCGTGGGCCGTAATGGGTGATCACCTCGGCGGCCGCGATATGGCCGAGCCGGCCGCATGTGGCGAGCGGCAGGCCGCGGGCCACTCCAAAAAGGAAGCCCGCCGCATACTGGTCGCCGGCACCGGTCGTGTCGACCACCTTGCCCACGGGCTCGGCCGGCAGGTGGATCGGGTCGCCATCGCCCACGACAACCGAGCCGACCTCGCTGCGCGTGACGGCAGCCATGCCCGTATCGGCCTGCAGCCGCGCGAGGGCCTCAGCGAAGTCGCCTGTCTCATAAAGCGAGAGCAGTTCGGCCTCATTGGCAAAGACGATGTCGGCATGGCCGGCGATCAGGTGGCGGAAGCTGTCGCGGTGGCGATCGACGCAGAAATTGTCCGACAGGGTCAGCGCCACCTTGCGGCCCGCCGCCTTGGCCACTTCGGAGGCATGCACGAAGGCCGCCTTGGCGTCGTCGCGGTCAAAGAGGTAGCCTTCCAGGTAGAGGATCGCGCCGGCCCGCACCATGTCCTCGTCCACGTCCGCCGGCGAGAACATCACCGATGCGCCAAGGAAGGTGTTCATGCTGCGCGCGCCATCGGGCGTCACGAAGATAATGGAGCGCGCCGTGGCCGGGCCGTCCTTCAGCGGCGGGGTGTTGAACTCCACGCCAATAGCGCGGGTCTCCCTGGCGAAGACCTCGCCGAGACGGTCCTCGGCCACCTTGCCGATATAGCCGGCCCTGCCGCCGAAACTGGCCACGCCTGCAATCGTGTTCGCGCCGGAGCCGCCAGACAGCTCGCGGCCCTCGGCAGCCCCCGTCAGGGCCTGCGCGCGCTCCTCGTCGATCAGCGTCATGCCATTCTTGCGAATGTCCCAGGTGTTCAGGAAGGCATCCTCGACGGGGGCGATGACATCGACAATCGCATTGCCGAGGCCGACGACATCATAGCGCGGTTCACTCATGGCATGTCCTCTGTGCGGGGTATGGGCTGTCGCCTATCGCCGGTGCGCGCTAAGGGCAAGGCTTACATCCATTCGGGACACAGCTGACCCATGCGCATCGCCTATCTCGCCTCGGCCATCACCCTGCCCGGCTCGCCCGTCCGGCGGCGCGACGCCTTTGAGCATGACTGGATGATGGAGGCCCTGCGGCCCGCCTTTGCCGCGGAGGGCATGGCGGTGGAAGATGTGGCCTGGGACGATGCGGGAGCGGACTGGACCGGCTATGACGCCGCGATCATCGGCACGACCTGGGACTACTGGAACCGGACAGAGGAATTCCTGACCCGTCTAGAGGCCATCGGGCGTCAGACCCCGCTCTTCAACCCCGCCGGCCTCGTGGCTTGGAACGCCCGCAAGACCTATCTGAAGGACCTTGAGGCGAAGGGCGCGCGCCTCATCCCGACCCTCTGGATCGAGGAGATGACGCAAGACGCCGCACAGGCGGCCTTCGACACGCTCGCCAGCGACACTCTTGTCTTCAAGCGACAGGTCGGGGCCGGCGCCGATGGCCAGCACAAGCTGGGCCGCGGCGAGGCCATACCGGCCATGCCCCACCCCATGATGGTCCAGCCCTTCATGCCGTCGATTGTCGAAGAGGGCGAGATCAGCTTCGTGATGATTGGCGGAGACCTGTCCCACGCCCTCCTGAAGACCGCAAAGCCCGGCGACTATCGCATCCAGTCCCTTTATGGCGGCAGCGAGACGCCGATCACGCCCGGCAAGGGCGACCTGGACGCGGCCCACAGCGTGCTCGCCGCCCTGGACGAGCCCCCGCTCTATGCCCGTGTCGACATGCTGCGCGCACCCGACGGCGGCCTCCTGCTCATGGAGCTGGAACTCATCGAGCCCTACCTCTACCCCAAGCAAGGCCCCGATCTCGGCCCGAGGCTCGCCTCAGCCCTCAAGGCGCGGCTTTAGACGACCTGTCGCAGACCGTGCCCGCCCAGCCCTGTGCCCTGAAACACACATGGTTTCGGGCGAAAGTGGACGGCGGCGCCTCCCCCGTTGCGCGAA
>CAZVES010000072.1:0-14137 GCA_964625835.1 uncultured Hyphomonadaceae bacterium | reverse complement strand
GGCGTGAAGCCCCTTTGCCTGGCTGCGAATTTCATTTCCCCGAAGTCGAGCCCGGCCTCCGCAAAAAGCTTCCTTGCCGTCCCTGTGGAGATCCAGCCCTCCAGCAGGGCGCGGTCATCGCCTCCATTGCCGCGAACAAGGTCCGCCTGAGCGCCGGACCAGGAATTGGCCACCACATCCCAGCCATAAGAGGCCGGTTCTGTCTCATGGACGACGATGGCGGCCTTGGCCCCCTGGCGGGCGGCTTCCTCGAACTTGTAGGTCCACCGGCCATAATAGGTCATGGCCTCGCCCTTGAAGAGCTCCGGGTCTTTGGTGGCAAAGCCAGGGTCGTTGACCAGCATAACGACCGTCTTGCCGGCGGCGTCCAGTCCGGCATAGTCATCCCAGCCATATTCGGGGGCCACCACGCCATAGCCCACGAAGACCACGTCGCTGTCGTCAAACGAGGTCTCGGTCAGGTTCTGCCGCTTGGTCCAGATCACGGCGTCTTCGCGCAATGTCATCGGAAAATCGCGGCCGGACGCACCGCCGGTGAAGGTCAGGCCGGAAGCCGCTTCATCCAGTGTCTGCTCGACCATGCCCACGGTCTGGAAATAGGTGCCGTCCTCGCCGCCGGGCTGAAGGCCGATGCGCTCCATTTCCCGGGCGATCCAGTCGGCTGCCAGCTCACCTGTGTCCGCGCCAGGGCCGCGGCCCTCGAAAGCGTCGTCTGCCAGGGCCGCGATGCGCACGTGAAGGTCGTCCTCTGTGATGTCGATACGGGTCTCCTGCGGCAAAGGCATCGGCAGGGCATTGGCTTCGCCTCCGCTGGACTGGGCTGGTGCGCCGTTGGTGCCGGTCTTGGGATTTTCGCTTGAGCAGGCAGCCAGCAGGGCGAGTGCGCCAAGCGCGGCGAGGATTTCCTTCATGGGTCTCATCCGCTTCAAAGGTGAGCTTTGGGCCGTGTTACAGCGCGCCTTGTCGCCCATCAAGCGGGTGACATCATCGCGCGCACGTCGTTCGGAAGGGCCAGCGCGCCATGGGCAATGTCAAGATTGAAGTATTTGAGGGGACCATCAATGTCGTGGCCATGGGTCGGGTCGAGCCGGTTGCGCTCTGACAACAACCCGGCATTCCAGTCACCCGAAATGTAGAATGGGCAAGGCATCATCACAGGCCTGAAATGGGCCCAGATGGAGGACAGGCGCGGCAACAGCCTTGTCATTCCCTGGCGATAAAAAGTGGTTGAGCCCAGCATCTGTATGGCAAGCCCGTCTTCCTTCAGCCCCGCCTTCAGGTCGACGTAAAACTCATCGGTCGCCAGTGGGCTGGCATTGTCAACGCTGTCGTGGGCGCCCTCGCAAATGTCCGTGCTGTCAATGATCACCACGTCGAATGCGCCGGGGTTTGCCGAAAGGTAGGCCGCGCCATCGCCAACGCGGATGTTCACGCGCGGGTCGTCCAGGCCAGCGGCCACGTCCGGCAGCCATTTGCGCGAAACATCGATCACCGCTCCGTCCAGCTCGCACAGCTCGATCGCCTCCAGACAAGGATACTTCACGAGTTCGCTCACGGTGCCACCGTCGCCTCCACCGATCACAAGGACCCGCCTGGGGGCGGCGATGCAGGCCATCGGAATGTGAACCATGTGCTCGTGGTAGACATGGTGTGTCGACTGGGTGAGCATTGTCACATCATCCAGCAGCATGACGCGGCCATGCACTTGTGTTTCGATGATCTTGATGTCCTGAAACGCGCTGGTGACATGCTCCAGCACCTGGGTCGCATCGAAGTAGAGCCCATGGGACGCATCGTGGGCGTCATGGAAGCGGGTGGTTTTCTGCGTCATGGCGCGGTGACTAATCAGGCTTGGGAGGTGTTTCAAGATCGCGCGGGTAACGGCTGGCATTCTGACTGGCCATGGTGCATCTTTCGCCCGTGCGGAGGTTGGCCATGACGGACGTTTTTATCAGTTACAAAAAAGAGGATGTCGACCGGGTCCGGCCCATCGCCGAGGGCCTGGCACGAGCAGGTTTTGATGTCTGGTGGGATCATCGCATCCCTCCCGGGCGAACCTATCGCGACGTGATCGGCGCAGCCCTGCAAAATTCGAAATGCGTGATGGTGGTTTGGTCAGAAAATTCCGTCCGCTCACAATGGGTGCTTGATGAAGCCGACGTCGGCGCCCAGCGGCGCGTGCTCATGCCGGTTCTCATCGACAACATCATGCCGCCACTCGGCTTCACCCAGATCGAGGCCTCACGCCTGATGGACTGGGATGGCAGCGATGAACAACTCGAGTGGAAGCACACCCTGGAGGCGGTCGGCGAACTTGTCGGCCGGGCCCCGGGAGAGGCGCCGCCCGTTCAGATTTCCATGGCGTCCAGCGCCGGTGCCACTGACAGCGCCGCGATCCTGCGCGCAACTCCCGGCGCACTTTCGGACATGACAGATGCCGTGGCCACGCCCAAGCCTCCGGCAGATGAAGGCAAGACCGGCAAGGGGGGCAGGGCCGGCGCGCTGGTCGCCGCGCTGTTGTTGTTTGCCGCTCTGGGCGGCGGGGCCTTCCTGTTCATGGCGGGCAATTCTTTCTCCACCTCCACGCCGCCGGAAACCAGCGTTGCCGCCGAAGAGACAGCCAGCCTGGCCCGTGTTCAGTTGCATCTCTCCGATGCCAGCCAGGCAGACCTCGGACAACAGGTGGCCGAAGTGTTGCGGGAAGCCGGGCACGAGATCGAGGACTATGTGCCCGAGCAGGGCGATCGCTCTCCAACGTCCGCCAACCAGGTGCGCTACTTCCGCGACAGTGCCGAGCCTCTCGCCCAGTCCATCGCCGACACGCTGAACCGCCGGGCTGGCCTGCCGGCGTTCAGGATTTCCCGCATCACCGGGCTGGAGACGTTCGAGCCCGCCGATGACATCGAGATCTGGCTGCAACGGGTCGAGACAGAGAGCGACGCGGCCCCGGCCTCACGGTTCGGCGCTGTGAACGGTCGCAATGTGAACACCGTGACCATGCCGGACGGAATGGTTTTCACCCGCATTCAGGACGGGCGATGGGCACAGATCTACCGGGGTCGCCTGGAGGTCTTCATGCGCGAGACGCAGCGTACCGACTGGTCGGTTTTCCTGCGCATCAATGGCAGTGACGATCCGCTCGAAATCGATCTCTTCATGGGAACGGTGTTCAGTGATCCCTACACGAAAAAGAGCCCGCTTTACACGATCTCCTCAGCGTCAGTGGACCGCGGCAGCCTGGATTGAGACGGACAGGCCTGTCAGCCGGGCAGCGGGATCCACTCTTCTTCACCATCGGGAAGGGTGAAACGCTCGCCCCACCAATCCGCATCAATGCTGGCCTGCCAGTCGGCCTTTGCTTGTTCGATCAGCGCGCGGTCCGTGGCGACAAGGTTCCATTCGATAAGGCGTTTTTCCGGATAGGGGGCCCCGCCGGCAAGCATGAACTTTGCCCCGTTTCCGGCCCGCACGGGCACATCGCAACCCGGGTTCAGTATGCCCATGCTGCCAGCCTGAAGCGTCTGTGAGCCGACCTGCACCTCGCCCTCCGCGACATACAGCGCGCGCTCCTGCGCCGCATCGCCCGGGATGTCAAAGCCACCCCCGTCGGGGGCGTCAGCGGCCAGGTACCAGATCGGATGTGGAAACGCGACGGGCGAGGCATGCCCCCACCCATTGCCCGCAAGCAGGCGCATCTGTGCGCCGCCGAGCTCGAAAACCGGCAGGGTGTCGGCGGCGTGGTGCTGGAAAGCAGGCTCGGTCTCCTCCTCGGCCCCTGGCAGGGCGACCCATGTCTGGATGCCGTGCAGGCACTGGCCGCTGGCGCGCTCGGGCGGCGGTGTGCGCTCGGAATGGACGATGCCTCGCCCTGCCGTCATCCAGTTCACAGCGCCGGGGCGGATCACAAGGTCACTGCCCACCGTGTCCCTGTGGGCGATGGCGCCTTCGAAAAGATAGGTGACTGTGGACAGGCCGATATGCGGGTGCGGGCGCACGTCAAAACCCTGGCCAGGGGCATAGTCGACCGGGCCGAAATGGTCGAAGAAGATGAAGGGACCCACCATACGCCGCTTGTGAAAAGGCAGGATGCGGCGCACCACGAAACCGTCACCGAGGTCCTTTTCCCGGGGCTTGATCACCAGTTCTAGCGTCTCGCAATCGGGTGCGATGGCGTCCAGTTCATCATCATGGCTCACAGGCGCATTCGACATGGGAGAGGGCTCCTTGGATCAGCGCGGCATTGGTCCAGATATGGGCTCATGGACAACGACCTCCAGACCCTGACCGCCCGCCTGAAGGCATGTGACTTATGCAAGGGCGACATGCCGAACGATCCCAATCCCATCTTTCAGGTCAGCGAGACGGCGCGCATCCTGGTGGCCAGCCAGGCGCCGGGCAACCTCGCCCACCAGTCGGGCAAGCCGTTTGATGACCCCTCCGGCCGGCGCCTTCGCGACTGGATGGGCGTCAGCGAGGAGGAATTCTATGATGCCAGCCGCGTCGCCATCGTGCCCATGGGCTTCTGTTTTCCAGGCTATGACAAGAATGGCGGGGACCTTCCGCCCATGAAACGCTGCGCACCGCACTGGCGCGAAGGCTTGCTTGGGCGGATACCAAACATCCGGGTGACTCTGCTGATCGGCAGTTACAGCCAGGCCTGGCACCTGGGCGAGCGACGCGGAAAAACCCTGCGTGAGACGGTTGAGAAATGGCAGGAGTTTGCCAACGATCACATTTTCACAACGCCCCATCCAAGCTGGAGGAACAATGCATGGCTGAAGGCCAATCCCTGGTTCGAAGACGAGGTCCTGCCGGCCTTGCGGGCTTCGGTGCGCTGTTGGCTATGATGGCGCTGCTCGCCCTGCCGGTGCCGGGCTGCACACCGGTCACGAAAGGCCCTCTGGAGATCGCCATGCCCCAAGCGCCCCACTTTGATATGGCAACGGAACGCTTTGTCAGCTTTGATGGATCCGAACTCGGTTTGACCGCCTGGCCGGCAGAAGGCGGCGCGCCAGAGGTCGTCGTGGTTGGCCTGCACGGCATGAATGACTGGGCCAACGCCTTTTTCATGGCGGCGCCCTACTGGGCCGAGCGCGGCGTGACGACCTATGCCTATGACCAACGCGGATTTGGGCGCTCACCCCACAAGGGCATCTGGCCGGATGAAGAGCTGATGCGCGAGGATTTGCGCACAGCGGTTCGGGTCGCCCGGGATCGTCATCCAGACGCGCGCATTGCCGTGGTGGGCATCTCCATGGGCGGAGCGGTGGCAGCGTCGGCTTTCGGCAGCAATGACCGGCCCGACGCAGACCTGCTCGTCCTGTCCGGGCCAGGCTTTCGCGGCTGGGGCGCGCTGCCCTTTGCCTACAGGACCAGCCTGTGGGTTTCGGCGCGGGTGAGACCGGGCTGGATCGTCAAGCCGCCGCGCCGCGTCGTGCGGATCGAGCCGACCGACAATGTCGAGATGCTGCGCGAGATCTGGGCCCATCCCAACATGACCCGCGAGAACCGGATCGATCAGGTCCATGGCGTGGTGTCGCTGATGGAAACCGCCCATGATCAGGTCCCGGCGATACCGCGCGATATTCCGGTGCTGGTGACCTATGGTGCCAGGGACATCGTGATCCCGCCCCAGGCCATGGCGCGCACGGCGCAGGTCCTGCCAGGGCACGTGCGCACGGCCTATTATGAGAACGGCTATCACATGATCCTGCGCGACCTGCAGGCCGAAGTGGTGCATGCTGACACGCTGGCATTTCTCCTCGACCCGGCGGCAGAACTGCCCAGCGGCGCCCCGCCCATGCCCTGGGGCCCGGATGCCGGCGAAGAGGTTCATGCCGCCGCGGTGCATTGACCGGCGGGGCGCACTGGCGCTAAGCGCGGCGTCATGTTCGATCATCCCTCCTTCGATGCCCATGAGGGCGTTCATGCGTTTCACGATTGCGAGACAGGTTTGCGCTGCATCATCGCGATCCATTCCACCCATCTGGGACCGAGCGCAGGCGGTTGCCGCATGTGGAATTATGAGACCGGCGCGCAGATGGTGACCGATGCCCTGCGGCTGTCGCAGGGCATGAGTTACAAGAACGCCATGGCAGGCCTGGAACTGGGAGGCGGCAAGGCGGTCATCTGGGGAGACAGCCACACCGGCAAGTCACCAGAGCTGTTCCGCGCCTTTGGCCGCGCCGTGGAGAGCCTGTCCGGGCGTTACTACACCGCCGAAGATGTCGGCATCGACGTGGCCGATATCCAGATCGCCGGCGAGGAAACCCGCTATGCAGCGGGGCTCGGTGAGGGCGAGGACGCAAGCGGCGATCCCTCTCCGACCACTTCGATTGGTATTTTCCGCGGCATCAAGGCCGCCGCTGCGCGCGCGTTTGGAAGCGATGAACTGGAGGGCCGAACGGTGGCCGTCCAGGGGGTCGGTTCGGTTGGCGGCCTGCTTTGCGGTCACCTGGCGGAGGCCGGGGCCCGCCTTGTCATTTGCGATGTCGACGAGGCGGCGCTTTCGAAAGTGGCCTCGACCACCGGCGCGACCATCGTGGCCCCCGATGAGATCTACGACCAGGACGTCGACGTCTTTTCGCCCAATGCGCTGGGCGCCGTGATCAATGAAGGCACGCTGGCGCGCCTGAAGGCAAAGGTCATCGCGGGCGGCGCGAACAACCAGCTTGTGATCCCTGAAATGGGCGAGTTCCTGCGCCGCCGTGGCATCCTGTATGCCCCTGATTATGTGATCAATGGCGGAGGGATCATCAATGTTGCCGCAGAAATCCGCGGCGACTATGACCGCGCCTGGGTGGAGGCGAAACTCGACGAGATGATTGCCACGCTCTGTGATGTGATGGACACGGCCCTTGAGGAGGGCGTGGCGACGAATCGCGTCGCAGACAGGATTGCGCGCCAGCGTATCGGGCGCGATTAAGGCTTGGCGGCTTAGAAGTAGCCCTGTCGCTTCTGGTCTTCCAGTGAGCCGGAATCGCTGACACGTCCACTGCGTTCGGAGCTTGTGGTCATCAGGGTCTCGGCGACAACGGAATCCAAGTCACTGGCCTGAGAATCGACCGCCGCCGTTACCGGCCAGCATCCCAGGGAGCGAAACCGTACCGTGCGTTGGGTGATGTTTGCGAAACCAAGGGTCTGGGACGCTGCGGTGTCGTTGATCACGATCAACTGGCCCTGATGATCCACAACCGGCCGTTCAGCGGCAAAATAGAGCGGGCAGAGCTCGATCCTGTGGGTGAGCAGGTATGTCCACAGATCGAATTCGGTCCAGTTCGAAATCGGGTAGGCCCGCAGGGTCTGGGTTTCCGTGCGCCGCCAGTTGTAGTTCGACCAGAGTTCCGGGCGCTGGTTCTTCGGATCCCATGTGTGGCCCGTGCCACGCACTGACACCACCCTTTCCTTGGCCCGGGTCGCCTCTTCATCGCGCCGGGCGCCGCCGAAGATCACGTCATAGCCGCCTTCGTCGAGTGCCTGTTTCAGGGCGTCCGTGCGCATCATTGTGGTGTAAGTGTCGCCATGGTGTATGGGGTTGAGCCCCATCTCGCGGCCCTTGGCATTGTGATAGGTGCGCAACTCGAAGCCATGCTCCGTGGCAAATCGGTCGCGGAAGGCCACCACTTCGTCAAACTCCCATGTGGAATCGACATGCAACAGCGGCAGCGGCGGCTTGGAGGGGTAGAAAGCCCGAAGGGCCAAGTGTGCGAGCACGGTGGAGTCCTTGCCACCTGAAAACAGGAGCACGGGATTTTCAGCCTCGGCGACACCGTCGCGCAGGATTTGTATGGCCTCGCTTTCGAGGTGATTCAGGGAACTCAACCCAGTCATGGTGCAACTCCGCAGCCCAAGCCTTTCACCAGAGTGGGACTGTTGGCCCGATATTCAAGTCCAGGCCCCATTCGGGGCACAAGCCGCATCGCTGCCATGACCCTTTAACACTCCGCTAACCCTCTGGCATGGCCCTTGCTCCGGCCAGCGCCATGAAGGGCGTGGACGAAGATAAGGCCGCACGGTGGCGGCGATGGCTGGGCGCGCTCGTGGCGTCGGGAGTTGCCTACGTGATGGGCCAGGCCTTTGCCTACAGCCCGATCGAAGTCTATTCAGACGAGGAAATCATGTCGGTCATCCTGCCCGGACTGGCACCGGTTTCAAGCGACGCTATCCCCGTCGCCCGCTGAGATCGCCCTCATATTGCGCATCATGAAAAGTGGCACCGAGCCCGCCTCGGTCACGGCCCAGTCGAGGGGCTGGTCGTGGTCTTCGGCGGGCACAGCCTCAAGCATCTGTCCATGGAATGCCAGCGCGCAGGCAAAGGCGCGGCCGTTCGCCCGCAGATGTTGCAGGGAACGGTCATAGTGGCCCTTGCCGTAGCCAAGCCTGTTGCCGAGACCATCAAAGGCAAGCACCGGCGTCAGGATCAGGGTCGGGGCAACGCTGGGTGCGCTCGCGCAGGGTTCCTGCAGGCCGAACGGCCCGGCCTCGAGCGGTTCACCGGGGGACCAGCGCCGGTAGGTGATGCCACCCTCGCCCTCCACCCTTGGCAGGGACAATTCCGCACCGGCGCGTTCCAGGCGCCGCATGACCGGCAAGGCATCGATTTCTGCACCAATCGCCATATAGCCCGCCACTTCCGGCCCGTAACGCTCCAGCAGCTTCATCGGGAAATTTGCCGCGAGCGTTTCACCGGCGTCCGGGTCGCGGGCGTTGAATTCCTCCCGCATGACCCGCAATTTTGCGCGCAGGGCCGCCTTATCGGTCATGGCTTTTGCCTTTCCTTGGCGGCATGCAGAAACATGATGCAAGGACCACGCGCGCCGGTGGACATGGTTTCACTCCCGTAGACCCTAGCTTGCTAGGTGGGCGCCAGATGAGCCGGGACCACGGCCCCGACCAGCGTGCCAGCTCCCTTACGGAATGTAAGGTCCCCGGAGTTGAAGAGCCCTGCCGAACGCCGCAGCCCTTGCAGATACAGACACCTAGTGTACTGCGCGTGGTTTGGTAAGCCCCCGCGGTGTGACGATCAGTTCAAGTCGAAGGCCATCAGAAGTGTACGCTGGCTGTCGGAGAAGTTATCATCGGAGACGATCCAGACGCGCTGAGTGCCGGTGTCGAGGTTCTGGACGGCAATCCCTTCGAAATTGTCCACCGGCACGCTAGGGTCCAGGCGCACACGTTCGACCATGGCATTGGCCAGGGTGGCCGAGCCGTCGATATAGGCGATGATGTTGCGATTGCCGGTCTCGCGCGTGTAGTGGCGGAAGAGAGCGAAGGGATGATAGCGTGGTGTGTCGAGGCCTGTCAGGGCGTACTCGGAAGGGGCCTCAAGGCGGTCGGTGATGACGGGCACGCCACTTTCATCGAGCCGGCCAAACGGCTGGCCGAGACCGCCCGAGGTCTCGATGCCCGTGTGTAGGGTTTTCGTTCCGGGACTGTAGGACAGCGCCTCAAGGCCGCCATTGGCTTCCATGGTAGAGCCCAAGCCGGGCACGCGGGCCGGAACGTCGCTCACGCGCGCTGCCCGCGCCGCAGCGCCGCACCCTTCAAGGTCGTAAGCCTCTATACGGTGGCTGCGCTCGAAACTGACAAGGGCGAGCCCCTCCGCGAAGGTTACGCCCTCGGCATCTGCCATGGCTTTGTCCTCGAACACATTGCCTTTGTCGTCCAGCAGAGGCGCAAGGGTCGCGCTGGAGGGCGCGCCGTCCCCGATGTTGATCCAGATGAAGGCGCCCTGGTCGCTGACGGCGAGGAGGTTGCCGGATGGGTAGACGGCGAGGCCGGACAGGCCGCCAAAGCGCGGGTCTTCGCTGGAGAGTTCCCAGCCGCCCACAACGGATGTGCGCCCGAACAGGTGTACGCCTTCCTGCAGGCCGGACATGTCCAGTGGGGATATACTGAGGTTGATCGCTTCTGCGCGGGCGAAGGCCACGCCATCCGGACAGGATGCGGCCCGTAGCGCATCGGCATGGTCGTCAATGCGCCAGGCCTTGCCGGTCGGCTCAGGTCCGCCGGATCCGCATGCGGCAAGGGTCATGGTTGCCACAGCCAATACTGCCGATCGGATCATGGCGCGTCCCCTCGATGACATCGAACAAGCCCATCTATGCCGTGCCTAGATCAGCTTGGCAATTTCTGCGCGGAGCTCGGGCAGGCCTTCGCCCTTTTCCGAACTCGTGACGCGCACCTGCGGGTGGGCGGCTGCATGGGACTTCAGGACCGTTTCGATCTCATCCTTCACAAATCCGGCCCGTGTCGACTTCACCTTGTCGGCCTTGGTCAGGACGATCTGGTAATTCACCGCGGCTGTGTCGAGCAGGGCCATGACTTCCGTGTCGGCGTCCATCAGGCCACGCCGGATGTCGACCAGCAGGAAGACCCGGCGCAGCCCGGCGCGCCCGCGCAGGTAGTCGCGGGTCAGGGCCATCCACTGGGCGGCCTGTGCTTTCGAGACTTTCGCATAGCCAAAGCCGGGAAGATCGACGAGCCAGGCGCGCCCCTCAGCGAGGTCGAAATAGTTCACTTCCCGCGTCTTACCGGGCTCGGCGGATGTCCGCGCGAGCCCCTTGCGGTTCGTCAGGGCGTTGATCAGGCTCGACTTGCCCACATTGGACCGGCCTGCAAAGGCCACCTCATTGCGGTCGCCGGGCGGCAGGTGCGCAAGGTCCACGACACCTTTCACAAAGGTAATGGGCCCGGCAAACATCTTGCGTCCGGTCTCCAGCGCGTCATCGCTGAATTCGCCCTCGGCTGTGCTCATTCCGCCGGTTTTTCACCGCCCTTGCCACGCAATCGGTCGATCAGCTTGTCGAGCTGCGTCTCGACCCCGTTTCGCCGCATGATGAAATATTGCTGGATGAGGGACAGGATGTTGTTCCAGACCCAGTAGAGCACAAGGCCCGCCGCGAACCCTGCAAACACGAAGGTCAGGATGATCGGTAGGAACATCATGATCTGGCGTTGCATCTTTTCGGTTGGCGGCGGGTTGAGTGACTGGATCGCCCACATGGTCAGGCCATAGAGGATGGGCAGGATGCCAATGCCCAGCACCAGGCCCAGCAGAAATATGCCGCGCACCTCCGTGGCTGGAATGTCCAGTATACCAAACAGGTTCCCGAGCACGAGGGGGTCGGGCGCGGAGAGATCGGAGATGTAGCCGAAGCTTTCATGGCGCATCTCCAGGGTCACGAAGAGCGTTTTGTAGAGCGCGTAGAAGATCGGGATCGTGGCAAGGATCGGCAGGCAGCCGGCCAGGGGATTGGCCTTTTCGCGCTGGTAGAGCTTCATCACTTCCTGCTGGCGCTGCTGGGGATTGTCCTTGTATTTCTCCTGGATCTCTTTCATCGGCTCGGCGAGCAGCTTCATTTTCGCCATGGCCTTGTAGCTCTGGTTGTAGAGCGGGATTAAAGGCAGTTTTACCAGCACCGTGAAGGCGAGAATGGCCAGGCCAAACGATCCGATCATGCCCTTCAGCCAAACGAGGACATTGAAGAAAGGCTTGGTCAGGAAGTAGAGAAAGCCCCAGTCAATCGCGTCATCGAAGCGCGGCAGCCCCAACTCCTCCTCATAGGCGCGCAGAACGGCCAGTTCCTTCGCCCCGGCAAAAACGCGGTGTTCGATCGAAACCTCGCCGCCGGATGGAACTGTGACGGGCGTGCCCTCGGTCCGGATCTGGTATAAGGGCTCTTCGCCAGTCAGTTCCTGAATTTCGAATTCGGCTGAAAAGGCTTCGCCCTGGCGTGGCACCAGGGCGGCCATCCAGTACTTGTCGGTAAAGCCGATCCAGCCCGCGCTGTCGGCCGAGCCGCCACCCTTGATGCCCTTGCCCTGGGACAGGCCCTTGTAGCCGCGCAGCTCCAGCTTGCTGTCGATCACGCCGATCAGGCCCTGGTGCACCAGCGCATTGTCCGCCGCCGAACCGGGATCGGTCGCTTCCTGGAAGTCGCGGTAGTCCCCCCGTCTCTGGATAAGGCCGAAGGGGCGCAGCGTTATCGGCGCGCCCGCCGTGTTCACGACCCGGTCGGCATAGGTAAACATGTAATTGTCATCGAGGGAAATCACCCGCTCGAATGTCAGGGGGCCGCGCACGCGCCGCAGGGTGATTGGACGCCCGGGCGCCAGCTCGCTGCCGCTGACCAGTTCCCAGGCCGAGTTTATGCCGATGGCGCGGCCGACAACGGCGCCTTCAACCGGGTCGAACTGGTCCCAGCCATAGGTGGCAAAATAGCCATTAGCGGCATTTGCCGGACGCAGCAGGCGCAATTCGGATTCTTGTTCTACCGTCAGGAAGTGGCGTTTCAGGTTCAGGTCGTCGATGCGCGCGCCGGTCAGGTTGATTGAGCCGTCCACCGCGGGTCCGTCAAACGGGATGCGGACATCGGCCGTCAGCGCTTCCTCCACGGTGGGCGCAATGACGGGCGTTTCCACACCCAGGGCTTCGCGCTGCTCGGCGATCTCAGCTTCACGCTCAGCCGCCGCTTCCTGAGCGGCCCGGGCGGCTTCCTGGCGCGGCTGCACATAGAATGTCTGATAGAGGAACAGCACACCCAGCATGAGAACCATGGCAAGCAGCAGGTTGCGTGTCTGATCAGGATCATTCGGCGCTTTGGGCTGCATTTTCACATCTTCTCATTGGCGCGGTTCGGGATGTCCGGGGTCGAAGGCGCGGGCGCTCCCAGAACAGGCGCGAGGCTTATCAGGGCGCTTTTCATGTCGTCAAGCAAACGCGCCCACTCAACCTGACCCGTTCTGCCGCGGGCGATGAACACATAGTCTGCTCCAGCCACGCCGTGGCAAGCCAGCACTTGGCGGGCCGCTTCACGCAAGCGCCTCTTGGCGCGCGAGCGGGCCGGGGCATGTCCGACCTTTTTCGTGGCTGTGTACCCCTCGCCGATCCAGTCGGCATCGTCCTTGCGCGCACGCGCCTGGACCACCAATGACTTGCGCCGCTCTGACGGTCCATTCCTGGCGGCCAGGAATTCAGAGCGGCGCTTCAGTCGTCGAAGCTGTGGAGAGGCGGCCGGGGGCGCGTCCTCTGGCAAGGCGGCACCTTAGGCTGACAGGCGCTTGCGACCCTTGATGCGGCGGCGCGCCAGCACCTTGCGGCCATTCCTGGTCGCCATGCGTGAGCGGAAGCCGTGGGTGCGCGCGCGTTTGAGGCGGCTGGGCTGGAAAGTGCGTTTCATGGGGCGTCTCGCCTCTGATCTCTGGTCGGAACTGTGGCCGGAAAACCGCGTAAGTACGGATACGGGCGTGATGTTGTCAAGCACTTGTGGCCCGCTCACGTCCGCTCACGGGTGTTTGAGCAGGCGCGACGGGTCGTGATATGACGGCCATGCGGTGGTCCTATAGACAGGCTGCGTGACAGACACACCCTGAAGGGGGAAGGACACCACATGACGAATTCACTCCGCATCCTTGTTTCCAGCCTGGCGCTGGGCGCGGCATCCATCGCACTGGTTCCGGCCTTCGGGCAGGAGGTGCGCCAGGTCAGCGCCGCAGAGGCGGCAATCGAGTTGCCAGAGCGCCATGCCGCCTGGACGGCCATCCTCGCCGAATATGTCAAACCCGGCGCCGACGGCCTGAACCGCTTCGACTATGGCGCCTTGAAGGCCAGCGAGGCCGACCGCGCCGCGCTCACCCAATACCTTTCGAGCTTCGCGGCGCTGGATTTCGACGCCCTCACGAGCGACGAGGCCTTCGCCGCCTGGGCCAATCTCTACAACGCGCTGACCATCGAGCACATGATCGGGCGCTACCCGGTCAAATCGATCCGGTCAGGCTACTTCATCGGTCCCTGGAAAGAGGTGAAGATCCTCGCCGGTGGGCGCGAGGTCTCCCTCGATGACATCGAGCACAAGATCCTGCGCGTGGAATGGAATGACCCCCGGGTGCACTACGCTGTGAATTGCGCGTCCATCGGCTGCCCGAACCTGCAGACACAGGCCTGGGAAGCGGCCACGCTGGACACTGACCTCGACCGCGCCGCCCGCGAATTCATCAACAGCCCGCGCGGCGTGACAATCCGTGAACGCGGCGGATTGCAGGTTTCGCGCATCTACAAATGGTTCGAAGAGGATTTCGGCGGCAATGAAGCTGGCGTGATCGACCACCTCCTCCAATACGCCGATGATGGCCTGGC
>CAZVES010000071.1:0-14231 GCA_964625835.1 uncultured Hyphomonadaceae bacterium | reverse complement strand
ACAGACCTGAATACGCCCTTTTGCCCAAAGCTGAAATTTGCGCTTAAAGCCCAGGGATGACCTTCAAGGCCTCTGTCCTGACCCTCTTTCCGGAGGCGTTTCCCGGCGTGCTTGGCGTCTCGATCCTCGAGCGCGCGCGCCAGGCTGGAATTTGGTCACTTGAGACACTGGACATCCGAACTTTTTCACACCATAAGCATCGATCCGTTGACGACACCCCTTTTGGGGGTGGTGCCGGTATGGTCATTCGCCCCGATGTGGCGGCGGCAGCGGTCAGTGGTACGCCCCGTGGGGAACGGCCACTCATATATCTGAGCCCGAGGGGCAAGCCGCTCACCCAGGCCCGTGTGCGAGAGATCGCGACCGGACCAGGGTTGATTTTGTTTTGCGGCCGCTTTGAAGGCTTGGACCAGCGGGCGATCGAGGCCTGCGACATGGAAGAAATCTCGCTGGGCGACTTCGTGCTCGCCGGCGGCGAGGTGGCGGCCCAGGCGCTGATCGAGGCGTGTGTGAGGCTCCTTCCCGGTGTCGCGGGCAATGAGGCCTCGCTGGAGGAAGAGAGTTTTGAGGCGGGGCTGCTCGAATATCCCCATTACACCCGGCCAAGGGTGTGGGAGGGGCGGGAAGTTCCGCAGGTGCTGACGTCGGGCGACCATGGAAAGGTTGCCGAATGGCGGCGCACCGAAGCCGAGAAGATCACGCGTGAGAGGCGGCCCGACCTCCTTGATCGCAAATCGAGTATAGAGCCCAAGCGTCCGGAGACTGGCGATGAACGTGATTGAAACCCTGGAAGCCGAAGAGGCCGCCCGCCTCCACGCCGACAAGACCCTCCCAGACTTCTCGCCCGGCGACACGCTGTCGGTGAACGTGCGCATCAAGGAAGGCGAGCGCGAGCGTATCCAGCGCTTCGAAGGCGTGTGCATTGCCCGCAAGGGCGGCGGCCTGAACGAGACCTTCACGGTCCGCAAGATCTCCTTCGGCGAGGGTGTCGAGCGCGTCTTTCCGATCTACTCGCCCAATGTCGATTCCGTCGAGGTGAAGCGCAAAGGCCGTGTGCGCCGCGCCAAGCTGTATTATCTGCGCGACCGTCGCGGAAAATCGGCCCGGATCGCAGAGCGCACCACTGGCCACGGCATCGAGCAGGTCGAGATTGCCGTCTCCAAGACCGAGCGCAAGCGCCAGCGCGCCGCCAACAAGGCCGCCCGCCAGGAGGCCGCCGCCAAGGAGCGCGAAGCCCTCGCCAAGGCCAAGGCCGAGGAAGAGGCCGCCGCTGCCAAGGCCGCCGAGGCTGAAGCCGCCGCCGAAGAGGCCGCTCCCGATGGTGGGGAGGCTTAAGGGGACTTTCTCCCTGGCTGATCCGCAGGCCTTCATTAAAGACAAATTTATACCCCGCCGCGCGCCTTGCGGCGGGGTTTTCTCTTGTATCTGCGCCCCGAATGACAATGTTGCTTTGCGGTGGTGGGTGTTCGGTCGTGTTTCGCGCCGACAGCACAGGGTATTCGCAGGTTGGGTCGAGATGATGCGCAAGATCGCAGGTGTTGGTATACTGATGGGCCTCTCGGCACTATCGGCCTGCGTTGATCGTTCCGGGGACACGCCGAACCTTTCAGCAGTTTGCCGCCCCGACGGTGTTGCACCCGCACAGCTTCAGATTGGCGAGGTTGCCGTGCCGCGCGACCAGCTGGTCGCGCAACTCCAGCATTCCCCCATAACCGGAGAATACGGTGTTTCGATCAACCTGGCGGAGGAGTATGCCCTCGCCGTTGCCCAGATCACGCGAGAGAGCCTCGGACAGGCCCTCCCCCTTCGCCTGGATGAGGAACTCATCGCCGAACCGGTCGTCAACACGCCCATTCTCAGCGGGAATGTCCTGATCAGTGGCAACTATACGCGCAGCGCCGCCAGTGACATCGTCGCGCGACTGTCGGGTCCATGCCCCGTCCAGACGGGGGGGTGATTGCCTGCCGGCCGGTCAGGTTTTCCCGATCATCAGTGGGGGCTGACCCATATCCCCGTTTTCACTGGCATTTGCGGGTGGTTTGAGCCATATACCCACCGATGACCGACACTGCTTCCGGGCCGGACAAGAAGCGGCTCTTTATCAAGACCTATGGCTGCCAGATGAACGTGTACGACTCCGAGCGTATGCGCGATGTGCTGGCCCCGCTCGGCTATGCCCCGGTGGATGCGCCCGAGGGCGCTGACCTTGTCGTGCTCAACACTTGCCACATACGCGAGAAAGCCACCGAGAAGGTCTACAGCGAGCTTGGCAGAATCAAGAAGATGAAGGAAGAGGCCGGCGGGCGGATGACGATCGCCGTGGCGGGCTGCGTTGCGCAGGCCGAGGGCGAGGAGATCATGCGCCGCCAGCCCGCTGTGGACCTGGTGCTCGGCCCGCAGGCCTACCACAAGCTGCCCGAGATGATCGCCCGCACCAGCCGCGCCATGGGCGACCGGCTTGAGACCGATTTCGAGACCCTCGACAAGTTCGATGCCCTGCCAAAGTCTCGCGAGGCCGATGGCCCGACCGCGTTCCTCAGCGTGCAGGAAGGCTGCGACAAGTTCTGCACCTTCTGCGTTGTGCCCTACACGCGCGGGGCCGAGGTCTCTCGCAGCGTGGACGACATCACCCTTGAGGCCCGGTCCCTGGCCGCCCAGGGCGTGCGCGAGGTCACCCTGCTCGGCCAGAACGTGAATGCCTGGCATGGCGCGGCCCCGGCCATTGAGGGCGGCTCGGAATGGAGCCTCGGCGCCCTGGCGCGTCACCTCTCCGGGATCGGCGGCATCGAGCGCATCCGCTACACCACCAGCCATCCGCGCGACATGGACGACGACCTGATCACCGCCCATGGCGACACGCCCGCCATGATGCCCTATCTTCACCTGCCCGTGCAGTCGGGCTCCGACGCCATATTGAAGGCCATGAATCGCGGCCACACGGCCCAGCACTATCTGGACATCATCGACAAGGTGCGCGCGGCCCGGCCGGACATCGCTCTCGCCAGCGATTTCATCGTCGGCTTTCCCGGCGAGCGCGACCGCGACTTCGAGGACACGATGGAACTGGTCCGCGCGGTGGGATATGCCTCGGCCTACTCCTTCAAGTACAGCCCACGCCCCGGGACGCCGGCGGCCGACATGTTCGGCCAGGTCGACGAGGCCACCAAGGATGCTCGGCTGCAACGGCTCCAGGCCCTCATCAGAGAGCAGCAGACGGAATTCAACGCCTCCAAGGTGGGCCAGATCCTGCCCGTGCTCGTCACCGGCAAGGGACGGCTGGACGGCCAGCTCCACGGTCGCTCACCCTATCTCCAGGCGGTGCATTTCGATGGCCCGGAAGGGATCGAAGGCGAGATCGTCGATGTCGAGATTGTCGGCTCCAGCCTGAATTCCCTGACTGGCGAATTGAGATCGCCCGCGGAGGCCGCCGCTTGAGCCTGTCGCCGCGCAAAGCCGCCTCGCCGGGCGCTCCGATCAGCCGGTTCTACGCGGTGGCGTCTGCCGAGCGCCTGCGCGACCTTTGCGGTCCCCACCACAAGCACCTTCAGCGCTTCGAGGCGAAGCTGGAAGACCATTCCGTGCGCCTTGAAAGCCAGGGTGGCGGTATCATGATCTTCGGCACGGCCGAAGGCGTCTCCCTCGCCGAGGCCGCACTGGCGGAATTCGAGCGCCGTCTGCAGAAGGGTGCCGATTCGGGCGAACTCGACGTGGATGGTTCGGTCGCCGCAATTATGCCCGGCAGCGGCGCATTCGGAAGCCTCGGCGGTCTGCGCCGGCCCGTCACCGCCCAGACCCGTGGCCAGGCAGCCTATCTCAGCCAGTTGGCCGACACAGGCAACGGACTTGTTTTCGGCGTCGGGCCAGCCGGAACCGGCAAGACCTATCTGGCGGTGGCGGCCGGCACCTCCGCCCTGCTCCAGGGCTCGGTCGAGCGCCTGATTGTCACCCGGCCCGCGGTCGAGGCTGGTGAGAAACTGGGTTTCCTTCCTGGCACGCTGGAGGAAAAGGTGGACCCTTACATGCAGCCCATCTGGGACTCCCTGCGCGACTTCATGCGGGGTGAGGAACTGGAAAAGCGCATGGCGGGCAAGACGCCTTCTATCGAAGTGGCGCCGCTCGCCTTCATGCGGGGGCGTACGCTCAAGAAAGCCTTTGTCGTGGTCGATGAGGCCCAGAATACGTCGGTGGCCCAGATGAAGATGCTGCTCACCCGACTTGGCCGCGAATCGCGCATGGTGGTGACGGGTGACCCCGGACAGGTGGACTTGCCGAAAGGTCAGACCTCTGGCCTGGCCCATGCCCTGGAAATCCTTGACGGTATTGAAGGCCTTGCGATCACGCGCCTCACCCCCAAAGACGTGGTGCGCCATGCCCTGGTCTCGCGCATCATCGACGCCTATGAGGCGGCCGGGACGCCATGACCCTGCAGCAGATCGACCTGCGCATTGCCGATGATGCCTGGAACAGCCTTGGCCAACCCGAGGCGCTGGCACAACGGGCCATCGAAGCGGGGCGGCGGGAACTGGCTGAGCCCCGTCAGGGTGAGATTGCCATCCTGCTGGCCAGTGACGACGAGATGCAACGCCTGAACGCCCAGTGGCGCGGCAAGGACAAGGCCACTGATATTCTTTCCTTTCCGGCCGACGAGCGCGATGGCAGCTTTCTTGGCGACCTCGCCCTCGGCTTTG
The DNA here is from genome assembly GCA_964625835.1 of uncultured Hyphomonadaceae bacterium. GTDB lineage: Bacteria > Pseudomonadota > Alphaproteobacteria > Caulobacterales > Hyphomonadaceae > UBA5336. The sequence goes on along the minus strand of CAZVES010000071.1, from coordinate 9,543 downwards.
GTGTATGCAGCGGTGATGCCCAACGTTTGGGCCTGTCGCTAGAAGATCACGTGACCCATCTTCTGATCCACGGCTATTTTCACCTGCTTGGCTTCGACCATGAAACCGACGAGGAAGCCGGAGAAATGGAAGCCATGGAAGTCTCTGCGCTTGCCAGACTGGGTCTCGTTGACCCATATTCGGCCAATCCTTGAAGCGATGGCGATGACAGACCCCGACCCTTCTGAAAAAGGCGAGCCGGCACGAAGTCGGATCGCCAGGCTGTTGCGCCTCGGCCGACGCAATGAACTGGCCACCGAAGAACCAGCCCGGCCGAATGGGAGCTCTCACCCGAGCGATATGCGCCTTCGCATCGCGCGATTTGAAAAAGCACAGGTTTCCGATGTCATGATCCCGCGGGCGGACATCATTGCCATAGAGGAGTCGGCCACGCTTTCAGAAATGCTCCAGGCCTTTGCGAGGGAGTCCCATTCGCGCCTTCCGGTCTACCGTGAAACACTCGACCATCCGTTGGGGTTTGTTCACATAAAGGACATGGTCGCCGAGATTGCAAAGGGCTGCGAAGACGATGCGCGCCCGATTGATCGCGTGCGCCGGGAAGTGCTCTATGTGCCCGACTCCATGCCTCTCGCCGACCTTCTCGTGAAGATGCAGGCCTCGCGGATCCACCTGGCCCTTGTCGTGGATGAGTATGGCGGCACCGATGGCCTGGTTTCGCTGGAAGATCTTGTCGAGGAGATTGTCGGCGACATCGAAGACGAGCACGATGAAGAGGAGGTGTCGTTACTGCGGCGCGCACGCAATCTCATTGAGGTGGATGCCCGTATGGAAATCGAGGACTTCCTGGACGAGACAGGCCATGATCTGTCTCTACCGGACAATGAGGCGGAGATCGACACACTCGGCGGTGTAACCTTTGCCCTGGCGGGGCGCATACCAGTGCGCGGCGAAGTCCTGCGCCATCCTGCGGGGTTTGATGTGGAAATCGTCGATGCCGACACGCGGCGCATCAAGCGACTGCGGCTGCGGCCCACGCCGCCCGCAACAGACGCCAGCTGATTCATGGCTGAGGCGATCCGTGGCCATGGGGTGCCATTGCTGGGCCCCCTTCGCGAAACCCTGGCCCTCGCGACGGGGTGGAAAGCTTGGCTATTGTCTGCCCTGTTCGGCGCATTCTCTGCCCTGGCTTTCGCACCCTTTCACCTGACCCTGGCGCTTGTGGTCAGTTTCACGGGACTGATCTGGATGATCGACGGCGCCAGGGGACAGGCGCGATGGGGCAAGGCGATCTTTGCGCGCGGCTGGAGTTTCGGTTTCGGTTTTTTCCTGGCGTCCCTGCACTGGACGGCCCAGCCGTTTCTGGTTGAGCCCGAAAAGCACGCGGTCTTCATCTGGATGCCCCTCATTCTCCTGCCCGGGGGCATGGCGCTGATATGGGGCGCAGCCATGGCCATGGCAGGCGCCTTCTGGAGCGCATCCCCGTCGCGAATCTTCGCTTTCGCGCTTTTCCTTGCAATGGCCGAATTTACCCGCGGAACGCTTTTTGGCGGTTTTCCATGGAACCTCGCCGGAACGAGCTGGGTGCCGGGCGGGGCCATGTCCCAGGCTGCCAGCCTGGGTGGTGTGTACTGGCTGACAGCGATAACTGTCCTGGCCTGTGCAACCCCCGCCGCGCTCGTCGATGGACGCCAAGACCGCAGCATGGTCTTGCGCTTTGCACCATGCCTGGCGGCGGTGATAGGGCTGGCGACCTTGTGGGCATGGGGCTCTGAAAGAATATCCGTGGACCCGGAGATGACCGAGACGGATGTTGTCCTGATGGATGTGGGCGTTCCGCAGAACCAGAAATATACCGCAGAGGGTGTCAATCCCGAGGTGTTTCGCAGGTATCTGGAATTCCTTCGGGACATTCCCTCGCTGCCAGGGGACATCGTGATCTGGCCGGAAGGGGCTATCGGATCCCCCCTGCTGCTCGCGCGCAACCTGGAACCAGCCACAGCCTATCTGCGCGAGCGCACTCTGATCGCCGGCACGGCGCGCTACGAACAGAACGACGGCGAACTGACTTGGTACAACTCCCTCGCGGTTCTTGGCCAGGACAGCGCCCGGACGGGCGCGGCCGGGCTCTATGACAAGCACAGGCTCGTACCCGTCGGGGAATTGCCCGCCACCCAGATCCTGCCCTTTGGCGAGGCGATTGCAGGCATCCTGCCCGGGGCTGTCCAGAGGATGGCCACGTCGGGTTTCACTCCAGGCCCCGGCCCCAGTGTCATTTACAGCGAAGGCGTGCCGCCCTTCGTCGCCATGATCTGCTATGAGGGCCTTTATCCGAACGTCGCGCGGGATGCCCAGTCCACGGCTGGCCAAGGGGCTGAATGGATCGTGCTTGTTTCGAATGATGGCTGGTTTGGCACCCTGATCGGCCCCCAACAGCACTATGCCCAGAACCGCTACCGGGCAATCGAGACCGGCCTGCCGATTGCGCGGGTCGCCGCGCGGGGCGCCTCAGCCATGGTCGATGGCAAGGGCCGCGAGGTGATGCGCACCAGCGGCCTCCGCTCGGACATCCCGAATTGGCGCGGCCAGGTCGGCCGGGCGCGCCTTCCCACACCTGAAAACCCGCCTTTTTTCCAGTCACGCGCTGGTCAGATATTATTTCCAGTAACGCTTGTTCTGCTTGCAGTATTCGCCTTTCTGGTCTGGAGGCGTTAAGCATAACCCAACGACAGCAACATGAAAACAGAGTTCCAATTGCAAAATTTTAGTCTACAAGACGCGTGACGCGTATCACAGTTGCCAAGAAAAGTGACCATGTCAGAGAGCAAACTCCCGAGTGATATTGACCGCATCGTTGGCCAGCGGGTGCGTTGGCGTAGACGCGAGCTCAAGCTCACGCAAGAGAAGCTTGGCGACCTACTCGACCTCACCTTCCAGCAGGTTCAGAAATACGAAAAAGGTGTCAACCGCATCTCGGCCGGGCGGCTCTATGAAATGGCCGGGGTGCTGGGCGTACCTGTGACCTATTTCTATGACGGAGCCGAGGAACACCTTGAGAAAGCACGCTCCGCCGTCCACGAAGACGACGATCCAGGCGCTGTCGCGGCACCCGTGATATCGACAGACACAATGGAATTGATTGCCGCCTTCCAGAAGATCGAGGATCCGGGACTGCGCAAGTCAATTCTCGGCACAGTCCGTGCGGCAGCCGAGGCCCTGAAGACCGACGGCTAGGGCGTTTTACGGCCAGGAGTGGTCTGGGGAGCCCGTTACCCGGCGGCGCTGATGCGCTGGTGGAATTCACGAGGCGGCGCGGTCTCTTCCATCAGGGATGCCTTGATCGGACGCGGCGAACCAAACACGTGCCCTTGCCCGAACGGAATCGAATATTCCAGCAGTTCAACCACGCTGGCCTCGTCTTCGAGGTGGTCAGCGATCATGGTGATGCCATAGCGCGAGAAAACAGCAGAAACGTCTTCGCCATTGATGTGAGCCAGAACAGATGAAGTTGGCCTTGGTCCCTTTTCATTACGCAGTTGCTCGATCAGCGTGCTGGCCCTGAACTTCACAAAGCGCACACCCGCGTCCTGGAGCCGCGGCAGGTCGAGGTCGAGGCTGGCGGCGTGGTCGAGCGAGAACCTGAAGCCGAGCGCTGCCAGCTTATCCATGCTTTCCCGGGTTTCCCGCGACCTCTGAACGAAAGTGTCCGCCGGCATCTCGAAAATCACTGCGCCACACAAATCCTGATGCTCGGATACGAAATCGATAAAGACCGGGAAAAACCTCTCATCTTCCAGAGATGCCAGGGAGACATTGCAAAACACGCCCACGCGCCGCTCGCGTGAAACCAGCTTGCGAACAATCTGCACGCACCTGAACAGGGTCAAGGCGTCGATCACGCCGAGCAGGCGCGCGCGGCGTGCGGCATCCATGAACTCGGCAGGGGCGATGAGGGATCCATCCTCACGCCGAAGCCTCGAAAGGCCCTCGTAGAACGACACGCGCCGCTGCGGCAGGGAAACCACCGGCTGGAGATGCAGGTCGACGCGGTCGTGCTCCAGCGCAGACCTTACATCCTTCAGGATCGGGTCCGGCGCAGCGGCAACAGGTGTAGCTGGTGGTGCGCTGCCATTGCCCGTGCGCGCCGCCACGGTGGTGGATAGCCGCTCGATCAGGCCTTCGAGCTGCTTCATCTCTGACACAAGGGCATCGCGGCGTTCGGTCAGTTCATGCTTGAGAGAGGTCTCGACTGCGTCAGTACGCGCCTCAAGGACGTTAACCCGCCGCGAAAGGCTTTCCTGTGCCGCGAGGGCCTCTTCCGTGCGCGGATCACTCCTCGGCGTGCTCGCAGAGAACAGGAAGAAATGCCCCTGCCCAAGCAGGAGCGCGGTGATGGCTCCACCGGCACCGGCCAGGGTCCATTCAAAGCCGAGCTGGGACTGCAAACCAAAGGCCGCACCCGCACCAATGGCCAGGTAGATGATGAAAAAGATCGCTCTCATGCCCCTGTCCAACGCAACTTTCACGCCCACATTCTTAATCGATAGGGCTCACAAGTTAACGAATTACATGGATCTGCCCGGAATTCGAGGCGATTCCATGGCGCGAACTGTTATCTCCCGTCCTGGCGGGGTAGGAAAGTGATGCCCCCGGGCTCGGGCCAGGCGGCCGGCTCACGTTGCGCGGCGCAGTCCACGACCGCTGCAATGACGAGTCCCGGAAAGTCGCTGGCGGGTGCGTCACATGGCGCGATCTTTAGCACACTGCCCCGGTACCGCACGAACAGGGTCAATTCCGAGGACTGGGCCGCCACCGCATCGACGCGCAGGTCGCCCGTATCAAAAACCTGTGCGGACTGGCCAGGGGTCACGGCCTGGGGATCGATCAAAGCCGATTCGAACGCGCCGGGTGGACGGTCGCGGAGATAGACAATCGCATCGGAGCGGGCATAGGCCGCGTCCAGACCCGCCGCCAGGGCATTGATGCCCTCCGGGCCTGAAACAGGGAGTTTTCGGGTGCGACCCGCGATCCAGCTGTCATTGCGCAGGGCTGGCAAACCGTTCAGGGAGGCCGGGTCCAGCGTCTGGATGAACACGCCATCGGGAACCGCCGCTCCGATCTGCTCCAGCGCCGACATTGCGCCCTCCGGTGCGCCGATCAGGAGCACTTTTCCGCCAGCCTGGACGATGAGACAGGGCACCCCGCGCTTAACGTCCGGGCATCGACGCACCACGAAATCATCGGGTTCGACCCGCATATTCAAGGCAGGAGCAACCTTTTCCGACCCGGTGGGCGAGGCCGCGCCGCAAGCACACACGAGCATCAGGGCCAGAACATATGAAATCAAGGCTCGCATCTGATCGCCCTTCAGCCCAACCGCCGGGTGTCCGGCTCGGCCACGACACCGTGCTCGATATGCCCCAGCCGGTCGATCTCGACCCGCACGACATCGCCCGCCCTGAGGTGCCTGGGCGGTGAGAAGCCCTGCCCCACACCCGCTGGTGTGCCGGTGAAGATCACATCGCCCGGCTCCAGGGTGAAAGCGGCGCTGAGATGGGCGATCTGCTGGGGGATGGAGAATGTCATGGACCCAGCCTGCGCTTTCTGGCGCAGTTCACCATTCACAAAGCCCCTGATCTCCAGTTCGTCGATATTACCGGCTTCATTCAGCGAGACGAGGGCCGGGCCAAAGGGGGCATGGGTGTCAAAGCCCTTCCCCATGATCATGGTTGGGCTGGCCTTCTGCCAATCGCGCACGGAATAGTCGCACCCGCACGCGAGGCCCGCGACCACCTCCCAGGCCCGGTTCTCGGGCACGTGGCGGCCATGCTTTCCGATGATGACGACCAGTTCCGCCTCATAGTCGAGCGCGCTCGAAACCCTTGGCAGGTGCACCGAACCATAGGGCGGATGGGCGGCTGTGACCTGTTTGTTGAACCATTTCTGCACGCCATTGCCGGGAAGATTGGCAAAACTTGTGCTCTCTGCTGCGTGGGCGGCATAGTTCAGGCCAATGCCCAGAATCTTCCCCGGCCTGAGAATGGGTTGGAGGATCTCGACATCTTCCAGCGCAAACCTGTTTGCCGTGGCAGGCGCCTCGCGCAGGTTGCCCGCGCGCAGGTGGTGTTCGACCGGCCCCTTGCCAATGAGTTGGAGCCCATCACCCTTCAGGGTGCCGGTCCACACCTCGCCTCCGACTCGAAAAGTCATCCACCGCATCGCCCGTGTTTCCTTCGTCACACTCCCGCCGAATCGACCGTGACCGGACGGTAATCCTATTGAGGCCGACCCGTGTTTCGGGATAGCTGGCCAAGGCCGGGAAATAAAGGAATTCCATGACCTTAGGTGTGTCATCGACGACGCTTGATGTGGCCGCCATGTTCGGCCCGGGTCGGCAGCTATGCCTGCCGCCCTACCAGCGCAGCTATTCCTGGGGCGAGCGTGAGGCCATGACGCTGCTGGCTGACCTCACCGAAATGATGGAAATGGGAGGCATTCATTTCATCGGGACGATCGTGATTGTGGCCGAGCCGGGCCAGCCAGTCGAGATTGTCGATGGCCAGCAGCGCCTGACGACACTGACGATACTCCTGGCCGTGCTGCGGGACCTTGAAGCCGACCCCGAGCGCAGCGATGCCCTGCACGACCTGATTGCGGCCACCGAGGCCAGGGGCCGGTCACTGGCCTGGAGGCTGACACTGAACCATCTCGATGGGGACTATTTTCGGGCCAAGGTCCAGCGCCGTGGCAGCGCCGCGATCAATGAGGATGAGCCCCATGAAAGCGCGAGCCAGCGCCGAATGAGCGAGGTTGCCTCGGGCTTCCTTCGCGAGGTCGAAAAGATGTCATCGGAAGAGCGTGCGCACCTCGCCGATACGGTCGTGACGCGTTGCATCATGACGGAAGTGACCGTGCAGGACCGCGATATGGGCTACAAGGTGTTCCGCGTCCTCAATGATCGCGGCAAGGCGCCCAACACACACGACATCATAAAGACCGACATTCTGGAGCGCGCCGACCTGTCGCTGGAAGATGCCAACCGGTATTCGGCCATCTGGGCCGAGTATGAGGCGATGATCGGCGGCGGCGCGTTCGACGACCTGTTGCGCCAGATCCGGGTGCTCTATGACAAGTCGTCCAAAGGCGACCTGATTGCTGGACTGCGCCGGAACGTGATCCCCAGGATCACCGCAAGAGTGTTCCTCGACGAAGTCCTGCCAAGCCATGTGCGCGCCTATGGGGAAATCACATCGGGCCGGCTGGAGTTCGGTGCGCTCAGCGCACCCATAGGGGCCTACATCGACAGGATGCGGGCACTCGACCACCTCAGCTGGCGGGCACCCGCTCTGAAGTTCCTCGTGCAACATCGCAATGCAACAAACTCCGCGGTCGAGTTTTTCAGGCGGCTGGAGCGACTGTCCTACTGCATGCAACTGATCGTTCCAAAGAAGGACCAGCGGGACCGGCGCTATCGCCGAGTCGTCGATGCACTGGACAATCCAAGGACCGTTTTTGCCGACTCCAGCCCGCTTTCGATCTCACGCGACGAGGCCAAGAAGGTCCGTGAGCGCCTGCTTGGGCGGTTTGCCACTTTTGGCCAGCGACGGGCCATGGCGCTGCGCCTGAATGCAGCGCTGGAAGGCGGCAGAACGCTGCCCCCTGAAGCCGATGCAACCGTCGAGCACGTGCTTCCGCGCAACCCTGGCGAAGACAGCTATTGGAACACGACCTGGCCCGACGCCCAGAAGCGGCGTGAGCTTTGTGACACGCTGGGCAACTTCATTCTTCTGCCCCACTCGGAAAACCAGCGGGCCGACCGGCTGGACTATCGCGCCAAGAAGAAGGTGTATTTCAATGGCTCGGGCGGGGCGCACTTTGCGCTGACCCGTGACCTGGAACAACAGGAAGCCTGGACGGCGGATGTGGTGCGACAGCGAACCGAAAGGCTTGCAGACATACTCATGCGGGACTGGGGCCTTGTCTAAAGCCTTGCCCATGAGCGATGCAGCCGACCTCCTGAAACGCCATCTTGACGAGATGCCGGTCATTGCCATTCTGCGCGGGCTTGCCCCGGCCGATGCCGCCTGGGTTGGTGATACGATCATATCGGCCGGGATCAGAATACTGGAAGTGCCCCTGAACTCGCCCGGCGCGCTGCACTCGATCGGGCAACTGGCATCTGCATATGACGGACACGCCCTTATTGGCGCGGGAACCGTCTTGCGGGTCGAAGAGGTCACGAGTGTTGGCAATGCAGGCGGACGGCTCATCGTCTCCCCCAACACCCATGCCGGAGTGATCAGGCAGACACATGAAAGCGGCCTGGTTTCGTGTCCGGGATGTCTCACTCCAACCGAAGCTTTTGAGGCGATCGATGCGGGTGGCGATGCTCTGAAAGTGTTTCCGGCCAGTGTGATTGGGGCTGCGGGTATCCGGGCTCTGAAAGCCGTGCTTCCCGTGTCGGCCTGCCTGCTTGCGGTCGGGGGCGTGACGGCAGATAACATGTCAGAATTCAGGGTGGCCGGCGTGTCCGGGTTCGGGATTGGCGCATCGCTTTTCGCGCCGGGCATAGAGCGCGCCGAACTGGCGAAGCGGGCGGCCGCACTGGTCGCGGCGGCAAGGGAACAGGGCCCATGAGCCTGACGGAAAACAGCGAAAAGGTCTGGACCGTCCTTAAGGACAAAGGGCCTCAACTGGGAAAGGAGCTCGCGGCGCTGCTGCCGGACGTGTCCCACCTGGCGCTCTGGCAGGCCTGTTTCAGCGATGACGACATCCAGATCTCGCATTTCGCCAGCTACTACCTGCGCTACGACATCCAGCGGGCTGACCAGGTTCGGCTCAGCCCTTCAGTGTTGCGCGATTTCCTCTCTTTCACGCTGCTTTCGCTGGCAGGCCAGCGGGGCGCGGTGATCGACCGGCAGGTGACACTCAGCAACTATCATCGCACGGTCAGCCAGGCGAAGATCCAGATTGCGCGCACCATCATGACCGATGCCATGGCCGATCTCAGCCAGGCTGAACGCGGCACCATGTGTGCGTTCATTGCCGGCGACAATGCCTATTTCCTCGGACATGAGGAACCCCGGCGCATAGAGCAGACAGGCCAGACCGTCAGCGGATCGGACATCGACATCATCATCATCCATGAGGGGCTCAGCGACGACACCGTAAAGGAGATCGAACGCAAGATTCTTCAGGCCAAGATGTTCTACCTGCGCACGCCACGCTTCAACCAGGAGGTCGATTTCATCGTGAAGTCCGTCGGCCGGATGTTCGACCAGTTCGCCTACAGCAACATCCACGAAAAGATCGCGAGCAAGATCGCCTATGAGTCCATGTTCATTGCAGGGTCTGTGCGTCTCTACAGCCAGGTCGTCGAGGGTCTCGAGACGTCAGGCGTCAAGCAACTGATCGAAGAGGACTTTCATCGCGCACGGGAACTGCGCCAGGGCGCGATGCGAACCCTGCTGCACGCTGACCCGGAGACGCTCGATGCCAACACCGAGTCCCTGTTTTTCTTCTCGCGAGAGCGGCTGGAATTCCAGT
>CAZVES010000070.1:0-14232 GCA_964625835.1 uncultured Hyphomonadaceae bacterium | reverse complement strand
TCGGAAGGGCGGCCCTGTTTGGGCCGCCTTTCTTGTTTTCACCCCAGACTCTAGGCCGCCAGCTGGTCGGCGATGCTGAATGTGGCGGCGATGAACCCCCCGCCCAGCAGCCGGGTTTCCCCGTCCAGGTCATACAGCACACAAGCCTGCCCGCGGGCCACCCCGTGCTCGGGGGCATCGAAAACCACTATGGGCTGTCCGTCGCGCAGTTGCAGGCGGGCCGGGACCGGCGGACGCGTCGAGCGCACGCGCGCCAGCACAGGCGCAGATCTCGCCGCGGCATCCTCCAGCGTGCCTTCGCCAAGCCAGTTGAGTTCTTCCATGGCCAGCCCCGTGGTTGCCAGGGCCTCCTGCGGGCCAACGATCACGCGCCGCGTGCCCGCATCGATCCTGACCACATAGAGGGGCTCGCCCGTGGCAATGCCAAGGCCGCGGCGTTGCCCCACCGTGTAATGGATGACGCCCCGATGGGTGCCGAGGACGCGCCCGTCCAGGTGCACGATCTCGCCGGACCGTCCGGCGCCCGGACGCAGCGTCTTCACCACCTCCGCATAATTGCCATCGGGCACAAAGCAGATGTCCTGGCTGTCGGGCTTGCTCGCCACCGGCAGGGCATACCGTTCGGCCAGTTCGCGAACCGCAGTCTTGGGCATTGCGCCAAGCGGAAACCGCAGGAAGTCCAGTTGCTCACGCGTGGTGGCGAACAGGAAGTAGGACTGGTCACGGCTGTCATCATGGGCGCGGTGCAGCTCGGGCCCGCCTGGCCCCACGGCCCGGCGGATATAATGGCCCGTGGCCAGGCAATCGGCGCCGAGATCCTTCGCCGTGGCCAGCAGGTCTGCAAATTTCACAGTCTGGTTGCAGCGGATGCAGGGGATCGGCGTGGAGCCGGCGAGATAGGTGTCGGCGAAATCATCCATCACCTGCTCTTTGAAGCGGGACTCGTAATCCAGCACATAGTGCGGAATGCCGATCTGGTCGGCCACATTGCGCGCATCGTGAATGTCCTGTCCGGCGCAACAGGCGCCTTTCCGGCGGATTGCCTCGCCATGGTCATAGAGCTGGAGTGTGATGCCGACCACGTCATAGCCCTGGTCAGACAGGAGAGCGGCGACCACGGAACTGTCCACGCCGCCCGACATGGCCGCCACCACACGCGTGTGTTCAGGCCGCTTGGCCAGTCCCAATGAGTTGATTGCGCCATCCCAGGCGGGGGCGCCGGTGTCGCTCGACATGTGTATCTCCAACCGGGTTCAAGGCCCGGAGCAGCCAGTGTGATTGCGCGATATAGGATAGAAGTGCGCGAGAATGAAGCGCAGATCGCCGGGTTAGCCGGAGATGACGTCGAACCTGCGGCTGTCGAACACTTTCAGGACGCTGCGCAGGTCATGGCCGCGCCTGAGCACCTGGCCGGCCGACCCATAGACCACGAACGCGCCCTGGCGATTCGCCAGGGCGGGCACTTTTTCGATCCGATAGGTGGGTGATTCGGCCGCCCGGCGGAAAATCGCGAAGATTGCGCGGTCCTTGTGCATGCCAATTGCATAATCACGGGCCTGGCCCGACTGGACCAGCCGGCCATAGACATCCAGAATCGGAGACATCTCGGTCCTGTGAAACGCCACCTTGATTTTAGGTGGTTTTTTGGGTTGTATGGGGGTCACGTCTGGGTTTGAAATCGTGCGCTCCGCTCGGGTCTTCGTTGACTGTTGTAATTATGTGTCGGTCTTTTAATCCGCAATTGCCACAATTCATCACGTTTACGTCTTGCAAACGCCTTTAGTCCGGGCCACCTTCAGCCTTGTCAGACGGCGGTACTTAACAAGCACCCCGGACCCATCAGCCCCCCCAGCCCCTCGGGGCGCTTGTATCACCGCTGTCTGACATCCTTCCTCTACAATGCAAATATTCAGGACATTTTGGTGAATGCGTCAATCGACGCCTGAATGGCCACCAGACGCTGGGCTTCCTCAAGGTGAAGCAGCTCTGTCATCTTGCCGTTGACTTTGATCACGCCCTTTCCGACATTCTCGGGCTTTGCAAACGCATCAATCACGTCGCGGGCCTGGGCCACGTCTTCGGGGTCGGGGGAATAGATGCGGTTGCAGGGTTCGAGCTGGCTGGGGTGGATCAGCGTCTTGCCATCGAAGCCCAGTGTGCGTCCCTGCTCGCATTCGCCGGCCAGCCCTTCAGTGTCGCTGATGTCGTTGAAGACGCCGTCAAGGGCGACCAGTTCATACGCCCGCGCCGCAGTGATGGCCAAGCCGAGGCTGTGCTGGAAGGCGGCACGGTCCTGCGTTGGCCGGGCGCGCATTTCCTTGGCCAGGTCATTGGTGCCCATGACAAAGCCCGTCAGCCGGGTACGGCCCACCGCTTCGGCGATCTCCTGAATGTTGAGGATTGCCCTGGGCATCTCGATCATCACCCAAAGGCCCATCGTGTCGGGTGCGCCGGCCCGGCTCATGGCGTCGTTCAGCCGGTCCACATCGCCGCCATCGATCACCTTGGGCGCCAGGATGCCGTCCGGGCCTGCGGCGACAGCGGCGGCCATGTCATCGAGGCCCCACTCGGTGTCGAGCCCGTTGATGCGGATGATCACCTCTCGCGGCCCGTAGCCGCCGGCTCGGACCGCGGCGCAAACGGCCTCGCGCGCCTCGGCCTTGGCTTCGGGGGCCACGGCGTCTTCAAGGTCAAGGAGCAGCGTGTCGGCGGCCAGGGTTTTAGCCTTCTCAAGGGCGCGGGTGTTCGCCCCGGGCATGTAAAGGGCCGAGCGGCGTGGACGATGGGCGGTGACTGTCATGTGATCTGCCAATGATTGACGGTGGGGACATTGCAGGCTGGGATGCCCGTAATGGAAGATCAAGTCCAGATACGGAAGGGGCGCCCCCGCGATTTCACCACGTTGGGCCGCATCATGTATGAAGCCGTGCACCATGGCGCGCCCCTTTACACCCTGGCCCAGCGCCGGGCCTGGATGCCCCATCCGCCGAGCGGGCGGTTCTGGCGCACCCGGCTACAATCCCAGCGCATCTGGGTCTGCGAGGCCGGTGGCCGGGGTCCGGTGGGGTTCGTCACGCTGCGAAGCGACAACAATGTCGATTATGCCTACATCCTCGGTCACTGGCAGGGGCGGGGCCTGTTCGCGCGAATGTACCAGGCGCTGGAAGACGAGGCCTGCGCCGAGGGGCTCGACAGGCTCTGGACACTGGCGAGCCTGCATGCCCGCCCGGCCTTTGAACGGGCCGGTTTCCAAATTGTCCGACCCGACGAGGTGAAACGTGCCGGCCAGACCCTGATCCGCTACCAGATGGAGAAGCGGCTGGCTTGACGCCCCGGTGGCCAGGGCGCAGGGCTGGCAGGGTGTAATTGGAGGCTGCCCCATGTCTGAATATCCCGTGTCTGGCCAGGTGGCTGCGGGCTTTGAACCGGTCCGGGAGGCCTTCGAGGCCAATTTCGAGGCCGGCGGCGAATTGGGGGCAGGATTTGCGGCCTGGCTCGGCGACGATCTTGTGGTCGATCTCCAGGGCGGCTGGGCCGACCGGGGGCAGACGCGTGAATGGAACAGCCAGACCCTCGTGCCGGTCTTTTCCACCACCAAGCCGATCAGCGCCCTGATCGTGGCGAGGGTGATTGATGAGGCAGGCCCGGACGTGACCTATGACACGCCCGTCAGTGCGGTCTGGCCGGAGTTTGCAGCCGCAGGAAAGGCTGGCGTCACGATCGCCGAGATGCTGTCACACCAGGCAGGCCTGCCGGGCTTTCCCGAGCCGATAGACCCGGAATTGTGGATGGACCCGCCCGCGCTTGCCGCAGCGCTCGCCGCCCTTGCGCCCATGTGGCCCACGGGAGAGGGGTCTGGCTACCATCCGCTGACCTGGGGCTATCTCGCGGGTGAACTGGTGCATCGGATGGCCGGGCGCAGCCTGGGCACGATCCTGCGCGAGGAGATCACCGCGCCCGGTGGCATCGACTTCTGGATAGGCCTGCCGGACAGTGAGCACGGGCGCGTGGCCGAGTTGAAGCGCCCCGGTGCCATGGCGGAACTTGGCCCCGTCAACGCGTTCAACACAGCGGCCTTCCTGACGAAATGGGCGGCGCCAAATCGCGGCGGGGCGGACTGGAAGCGCATCGAGATCCCGTCAGCCAATGGACATGGAACAGCGGCGGCCACGGCCCGGCTTTATGGCGCCTATGCCGGCATGCTGGATGTCGGCATCGGGGCCGAGACCTTCGACGCGCTGGCCAGGGTGCGCAGCCATGGACGCGACCGGGTGCTGCCCTATGAGATCGATTTCGCAGCCGGTGTGATGCGCAACACCCAGAAAGTCTACGGGCCCAATCCGGCCAGTTTCGGCCATTCCGGCTGGGGCGGCTCGCTTGGCCTGGCCGACCCGGACCGGGGGCTGTCGGCGGCCTATGTGATGAACCGGCAATCGAACATCCTGCAGGGGGACCCGCGCGCGCTGGCGCTCGTCTCCGCGCTTTATGGTTGCCTGTGAGTTTTGTGAGGCTTCGCCCCATGGGCGAGTTTGGCACGACCTGTGCAAAGTAAGACTTGAGTTTTCCGAAACTCTACATCTACGCCTCTCTTTGCCCCGGACCGGTTCCCTCCCGTCCGGGGCATTTTTTGTGCGATTCCCGGGCCAGTTGCCTCACGAAACCCCGTCAGGACAGGCGTGCGGCACGCGCCAGGCGCCTTGCCCGGGCGTTTCCAGCCACACTGTCGGTGGTGAAAATGGCCAGCGCCAGCCAGATCAGGCCGAAGGCTATGGCGTGGATGTTCGAAAATGGCTCACCAAAAAGCAACACGGCTGTCGCAAATTGCAATGTCGGAGCGATATATTGCATCATTCCGATTGTGGACAGCGAAAGGCGCGCGGCCGCCACTGTAAAGCAGATCAGCGGGATGGCGGTGATCGGTCCCGCGATCAGGATCAGCGGAATGTCCAGCGCTGAGCGGCCCATGGGACCCACCGCGCCGGATCCGACAAGGTGGCCCAGCCAGAGCGCGGCAAATGGCGAGAGCAGTGCGGCTTCGACGACAAATCCCGCCCGGCCGTCCACCTGGATGCGCTTTCGCACCACGGTGTAGAAGGCGAAGGTGAAACACAGGACCAGCGCGATCCAGGGTGGCCGCCCGAAGGCAAACGCGAGCACTGTGACACCCACCGCTGCGATGGCCACGGACAGCCATTGTGCGCGGCGCAGCCTTTCGCCGAAGAACAACAGGCCGAAAAGGACGTTCACAAGCGGATTGATATAATAGCCAAGCGAGGCCTCCATCACCCGCTCAGCCGAGACCGACCAGATGTAGAGCATCCAGTTGGTGCCGATCAGCAGTGCCGAGAGGAACAGCCATCCCAGGGTCTTCAGGGTCAGGAGGCGCTCCAGCGTGCGCCAGCTGGCGGCCAGGGCGACAAAGGTGAGACCGGTGGGAACCGACCAGATGATCCTGTGTGCCAGAAGCTCGTCGGGGTGGATGTGATCCAGCGCGCGGAAGTACAGAGGCAGGCTGCCCCAGATCAGGTAAGCGGCCAGCGCTGCGAGGAAGCCTATGCGTGTATCCCGGGACATGCCGCGGCATTACGCCGAGCGACCTGCAATGGCCAGCCGAAAAGGCTTGGTGTGCGCGTCAGCGCCGGGCGAGAGCCTTGAGTGAATAAACCGGCGCGACCTCTCCGTGGCGCGCTTCGGAATAGCGCGGATCGGTGATCAGGCAACGCGGGCCGCACACCAGCCGGACCTCTTCGGCGTCCTTGTCAGAAAACCAGAGCCGTCCGCCAGGCGTCGAGATGAAACCATGCAGCGCGGCGTCAATATCGCTGCGCAGGTCCTGATAGGACGGGGTTTCGTTGTCATAGCCAAGGTCAAACGCGCCATGGGTGTGATAGGTGGCAATCGGTTTGAAGCCGCGTGGCAGGCGGGGCATTGTGCATGCGGCCTGGGTTCCCGGGCGCGCCGGCGAGGCGACCAGCTGTTTCGCCGCGTCGCGGCCGATGAAGCCGCAATACTCCCGGCGGCCCTTGATTGAGTTTTTCTGCAACGCGTTCAGGGTGTCGCGCGCAAAGGCGGCCAGTTCGTCGCCGAAGGGTTCATCGGCCGATGACCCTCCCTGGGGAGGAGTCGCCGGCTCGCCCAGCGCAGGCATGGCCAGCATGACGGCGCAAATCAGACAGGCTGCGAGACAAACAAGGCGCATGGGCGGCCTCCTTCCTGATGACAATCCAGCCCGGATTCGTGGCGATTCCAAGCATCCGGCCTGCTCTTTTTCCGGCCGGCCCGCGGGCCACACCGAACTGTGATCTTTTGGCACTTTACATCAGGCAGGCGAGCCTCTAGCCAAAAGAGGGTTTGATTGGGTGGGTCTGATGAAAAAAACATGTATTGCGGTTGCGGTATTCCTCGCCTTCGAAGTGGGACAAATTGCGGCGCAGGAAGAGCTTTCAGCCAAGGAGCTTTCCAAGCTCGAGGCTAGCAAGACCGTGTCGACACCGGCGGCGCCGGAAGCGGGCGAAGTGGCCGCGGCCCCTGTTGCCGAAACCGATGCGCCCGAGACTGAGATGCTGCCGGAAAAGCCGAAAACTGTGACCAAGCCGGACACAGCCGCCCCCGAGCCGACCGCTGAGGCAAGTGTCGAACCGAAGCCTGTTCCCGTTTCGCAGCCCGTGGCTGAAATGGCCGGAGCGCCGCAGGTGACGGCGGCTGCTGCGGCGGCAAAAGTGCCGGGTCCTCAAGGCGATGACGGCGAAGACGGGCGGCCGGCTCCCCTGCCCGTTGCGATGACGCAAGTGGTGCTGGACGTATGTGTGCCCACACTGCGCGGCGAGCGCAGCCTGTTTGAGAGCCTTCCCGCCGGCGCAGTATCCGGTGCGACTGAGGACACGCTGGAGCGTTTCATTGCTGCGCCCCAGGCCGGTGACATGTGGACCCTTCCGACACTGGAAGGCCCCATGCTGCTTGGTAATCTCCACGCCCGTGAAGGCGCTTGCCAGGTGATGGCGGCCTCACCGCTGGGCGATCTAGTCATGGAGAAGGTTAGCGAGACCCTGCTGGGGCTGGATTCGCCTTTCGAAATCGCCGACGAGACCGGGGCCGAGTTTGCCGCGCCCCTTCACTGGCGCCGGTTTGTGTCGGCTGAGAGGGACTTCATCGACGTGCTGCACTACAAAGGTGTTCCCGGCGGGCAAGTCTCCACAATTCATGTGATTGTTGGCTGATCCACAGGCTTTTGTGCGACATGCGGGTATCGCACATATTGAACTCAACCCGCTTGATCCGGATCTGTGCTGGAGTGAGATCTGAGGCCTCTTGAAGGAATTTTCATGTTACTTCGAATGATCGGGGCCGGCTTCGCCTGCGTCCTCGTTGCGTCCTGCGCCAATCCGGCCGGACCAGATACGCCGTTGACTGGCGATCCAATGGCCGACGCCGTCGCCTCCGCCCGGGGCTTTTCCGGCCATGTCATGGTGGCACGCGGCGATGATGTCGTTTTCGACCGGGTCTTTGGGGAGGCCGAACCCGGCCGCGCCATGACGACCAATGAGCTCTGGCGTTGGGCATCAGTGACGAAGCAAGTGGTGGCCGTGGCGGTTGCCGATGCGGCGAGCGAGGGCACATTCGAGCTCGACACGCCCGTGTCCGCGATCCTGCCCCGCGCGCCAGCCGGCATAACCGTGCGCAACCTGCTCCAGCATACATCGGGCCTTACCGACCCCTTTGACCTGCCCAGCGGGCAGCTGGCGAAGATCATGGCATCGGACGCAGACCCTGCGGACCTGTGCCTTTCGGCTGTCTCAGGGCCGCCGGGTGAGCGCTTCAATTACAACAATTGCGATTTCATCGTCCTTGGCGCGCTCCTGGAAGCCGTTGATGGTGGCACATGGCTGGAGAGCCTCGAAGCGCGCGTGTTCGGGCCGGCTGGCATGACAGGGGTTTATCTGGACAACCCGGGACAGGCCGAAACGGTCGCGCCCCCCGGCGGCCCGGATGCGCGGGGATTGTCGTTGACCGCATATGGCGCGTCCGGCGCGCTATACGGCACACCGCAGGCCCTTCTGGATTTTGACCGCGCTTTGCTGGAGGGCCGCCTGCTGGCACCATCGGCCCGCGATGCGCTTTGGGATGGCGATCCAAGCCTGGGCTATGTCGCCCTGGGTCAATGGAGTTTTTCCGCCTCGCTTGAGGGGTGTGAGGGCGCGGTCGCCATCGTGGAGCGGCGCGGCGACATTGGTGGCATACAGGCGCGCAACATCCTCTTGCCCGGCCACGACATCAGCGTGATCGTCTTCACGAACACACCCAGTTTTGACTTTGGTGAGATCTGGACCGGGAGTGGCTTTTCCCACGGCCTGCTCAGTGCTGCAGCCTGTAAGTCGGCGCTCTGACGGTCTGGCCGCTCATCAGCCGGCGGTTCTGTCAGGTTTCAGGACGCCGCGATTGAGAAGTTCCTCGGCGATCTGGATGGCATTCAGTGCCGCGCCCTTGCGCAGATTGTCGGCCACACACCAGAATGCGAGACCGTTTTCAACAGTCTCGTCACGGCGCACGCGGGAGATGAAGGTCGCCCACTCGCCAACCGCCTCGACCGGCGTGATGTAGAGCTCCTCCTTTGGGTCATCGACCAGCATCAGGCCGGGGGCCTCGCGCAGGATCTTGCGGGCCGAGCCGGGCGTGATCGGGTTTTCAAACTCCACATGGACAGCCTCAGAGTGGCTGACAAAGACCGGCACCCGCACGGACGTGGCCGTCAGCCTGATCGCCGGGTCCAGGATCTTCTTCACCTCATCGGTCATCTTCTGCTCTTCGGTGGTGTAGCCGCTGGGCAGGAAATCCCCGCCATGGGGGATCACATTGAAGGCGATCTGCTTCGGGTATTCGACCGGCTCAATCGGATCGTTGACGTAAATGCCTTTGGTCTGGTTCCAGAGCTCGTCCATGGCTGCCTTGCCGGTGCCTGAGACCGACTGGTAGGTCGACACCACGACACGCTTGATGGTTGCCGCATCGTGCAGCGGCTTGAGGGCAACCACCAGCTGGGCTGTAGAGCAATTGGGGTTCGCGATGATGCCCCGGGCCGTGTAGCCCATGACGGCATCTGCATTCACTTCTGGCACCACAAGGGGGATGTCTTCGTCCATGCGCCAGGTGGAGGAATTGTCGATGACGATCGCACCGGCGTCGGCGATCTTGGGCGACCATTCGCGCGAGACCTTGCCGCCGGCTGACATCAGGCACAGATCGATCTTCGAGAAGTCGAACTCTTCCAGGTCCTCGCATTTCAGCTCGATGTCGCCATAGCTGACGGCCCGGCCCTTGGAGCGGCGCGAGGCGACGGCATGGACCGCGTCGGCTGGGAACATCCTTTCCTCAAGGATGTTCATCATTTCCTGGCCCACATTTCCCGTGGCACCAACAATGGCGATGCGAAGAGGCATGGTCGAATTCTCCCTGGACGGTGGGGCTTAGGGCGCAAAGGGGGCTTGTGTAAACTCCACTTACGGATGATTTTATATTCTTTATCGGAGGCGCACCATGATCGAAGATGTAATCGCCAAGTATATTGCATGCTACAACAACCGGGACATTGACGGCATGATCTCATTCGTGACCGAAGATGTTGTATTCGAGAACATTTCCAATGCTGGCCAGTCGATGCGGCTTGAAGGCAAGGCGGCCATGCGCCAGGTGGCGGAGCTGTCGGGCAACGCCTTTTCCTATCGCCGCCAGCGCATTGTGAACATCGTCTCCACGGGCACCAAGGCCGCCGCCGAAGTGGAATTCGAAGGGAAGGCCGCCGTCGACCTGCCTACGGGCGTGGCAGCGGGCGAGACGGTGAAGATCCGCGGCGCGAGCTTCTTCGAGATGAGGGGCGGCCTGCTCGCCCGCGTGGCCGACTATAGCTAGGAGGAAAGGCCAATGTCGAAATTGCCCGAAGGCGCACGCGACAGGATCGAGGCGGCGGCGTTCCGTCGGCTCCTGTCCCATCTCGACAATCGCAAGGACGTCCAGAACATCGAGCTGATGATCCTGGCCGATTTCTGCCGCAACTGTCTGGCCGACTGGGTGCGCGAGGCTGCAGAGGCCGGGGGCGTCGAGCTGAGCAAGGATGCCGCGCGAGAACATGTCTACGGCATGCCCCATGTCGAGTGGAAAGACCGCTACCAGACTGAGGCCACGCCGGAGCAGATGGCTGCCTTCAAGGCACGGAAGGGCTGACTGGGTGTGTCACGCCCTCAGTCCCGCTCCCCCTTCTCCGGTTTGATCCCGTAGGGCTCCAGAAGTCGCCAGACATGGCCCGGTACCATATTCTTCACCTTGGCCGGCATGGCGCGGCGCAGGTGGAGCACTGTTTCTGCGGCCTTCATTTCCAGCCGCGCCCGGGCGAACTCCAGCCCCTGCGGCCCGATCTTGGGCATCAGCCAGCCGGCAAGCGGGCGCGCCCAGTCGGGCATGGAGCGCAGGGGCAGGCCGCCCGCGGCGCGTTCCGTGTTTGCGATGAAGCCCTTCACGGGCCCGGCGCGCTTGCCCTTGCTGCCCGGGGTGTCCAGCACGATCTCGCCCTCCAGCCGCGCCAGAAGCTCCGCCCCGCGCTCATTGCGCACCAGCAGCCATTGCTCGCCCTGCCCGCCCATATAGCCCACCGTGATGTCCGCCAGGGCGTTGGTGTAGTCCACGCAGGTGCGGCAGGTCAGCGGGAAGAAGTCGCTCGGCAGGTCCGAGATGGGGAGCTTCAGGAACGGGATCGTCCGCACTCGGCCATCCTCGAAGCGCAGCTCGACATGGTAGTCCGCGCGGAATTCCAGATAGGTGATCGTCTCGGGGCGGTCTGACAGGAGGGCCAGGAAATCGTGGAAGTTTTCCGTGGTCGTGTTGTCCGAACAGGGCGTTCCGATCACGTAGAGCCGCTCGAAGCCAAGCTCGGCCTCCAGTGCGCGCAGGGCATAGACCTGGCAGGGGATGCCAATGATGGCGAGCCGCCTGTAGCCTTTCTCGATGGCGGGTTTCAGGAGGGCGAGCAGGGGCGCATAGCCCATGCGCATGCCGCGCACCTTCGCCATGCCAGCCGGGTCGGTGACGAGGACGGGAACGGGCTTCCAGCGGTCCTCCGGGTCCGGCGCCATCGTCGCAACCGCGTCGACAGCGCCTTCCTCCAAAAGCTTCTGGGCGAGGCGCGTTGTGATGCCGGTCCATTGCGCGCCCTCGGCTGGTTTCGCGAGCCGGGCGCGATGCATGGCCCGGAACACGCCGAAATGGGTCTCGTCGGGCCGGGTCTCGTCACGCGCGCGGCCGTGGACCTGTTCTTCGAGGCCCGGATAGTCCGGCGCGATGAACTGGCAGGCCCGCCCGCAGGCTTTCGGGTCCTCGGTGCGCGAGATGCCACAATCGGTGCACAGCGTGCGCGGCTCGGCCTGCGCCAGCGGCGGGGTGTAGAGATCAGGATCAGCCATCAAGTGTCACTTCAGCTTGGCACCCACCCTACATAAAAAAGCCCGCCCCGAAAGACCGGAGCGGGCGGTTTCAGATGTCGCGTGGCGCCTAACCGCGCTCGACGCACATGGCGATGCCTTCGCCGCCGCCGATGCAGAGGCTGGCCACGCCTTTCTTCACGTCGCGGTCTTCCATGGCGGCCAGGAGCGTGATGAGCACCCGCGCACCGGACGCGCCGATCGGGTGGCCCATGGCGCAAGCGCCGCCATTCACGTTCACGATGTCATGGGAAATGCCCATTTCCTTCATGGCAATCATGGGCACCACGGCAAACGCTTCGTTGACCTCCCAGAGGTCCACATCGCCTGTGTCCCAGCCGGCCTTGGCGAGGGCCTTCTGCATGGCCGGCACGGGCGCGGTGGTGAACTTCTCCGGCTCGTGGGCGTGGCTGGAGGAGGAAACGATGGTGGCGATGGGCGTCAGGCCGCGCTTTTCCGCTTCCGAGCGACGCATCAGGATGAGCGCTGCCGCGCCATCGGAAATGGCCGAGGCGTTGGCGGCCGTCACCGTGCCATCCTTTGAGAAGGCCGGGCGCAGGGAGGGGATCTTGTCGGGCCGTGCCGTGCGGGGCAGCTCGTCGGCATCGACCACGCTTTCGCCCTTGCGGGACTTGATGGTCACCGGCGCAATTTCGCGCTTGAACTTGCCCTCTTCGGTGGCCTTCTTGGCGCGTGAAAGGGTTTCGAGGGCGTAGGCGTCCTGCTGCTCGCGGGTGAACTGGTATTCGGTTGCGATCTGGTCGGCGAAAAGCCCCATGGGCGTGCCGGCATAGGCATCGGTCAGGCCATCAAGAGCCATATGGTCCTTCGAGGTCATGTCGCCGTATTTGTGGCCCTTGCGGATGTCGATCAGGTGCGGGGCATTGGTCATGGACTCCATGCCGCCCGCGATCACCACATTGGCCTCGCCCGCAAGAATCGCATTGCGCGCCATGACAGCCGCCTGCATCCCCGAGCCACACATCTTGTTGATGGTGGTGGACTCAAGGCCCTTGTCCATGTCGGCCTTGAAACCGGCCTGGCGGGCGGGCGCCTGTCCCTGACCGGCGGGCAGGCAGTTGCCCATGATGATTTCGTCAGCCTCGTCGGCGCCAAGCCCGGCTTCGGCGGCGGCGGCCTTGACGGCGATCGCGCCGAGTTCATTGGCGCTCAGCGCCGCGAGGTCGCCCAGAAGCCCCCCCATCGGGGTGCGGGCCATGCCTACAATTACAACGGGGTCCTGATCAGCCATGGTGTCCTCCTGCATGCGCTGTGGCTTTCCCGACACAAGAGGGGGTAAGCGGGTGGGCAGTCAAGGCCTGCTTTGGTCGACCGGGCACTTCCCCACGAGGCGGGGGCGGCCTAGCTGGGCCACATGTTGCCGACGGACTCGTAGTTTTGCTGCACCGGGTTGCCGACCGCGGCCACGGCCGAGAAGATCACCAGGACGAGCAGAACGATGAGCAAGCCGTACTCCACCGTCGTGGCGCCGCGATCATCGCATAGGAACTCGGACAGGCTCGCAACAGGCTGTTTCATCTCTCACCACGTCTTGTGTTCCGCCAGCACATCAAAGAGTGGCAGGTCTGCTGCGGGCGCTGGAAACCCATGAAGCCGCGATGGCTCGACCCATTCAAGGGCCTGACCCTCCGCGCCTTTTGGAACCCCGTCCCATGACCGACAGGCAAATAAGGGCATCAAAAGGTGAAAATTCTCATAAGTGTGACTGGCAAATGTTATTGGTTTCAGTGCTTTGTGGCTGATTGCGATGCCAAGCTCTTCCTTCAGTTCCCGCGCGAGTGCCACTTCCGGTGTCTCACCGACCTCGACCTTGCCGCCGGGAAATTCCCACAGCCCGGCCATGGCCTTGCCTTCCGGTCTTTGCGCGAGGAGCACACGCCCCGCCTCGTCGAAAAGGGCGGCGGCCACGACCAGCACGGTTTTCATGTTCGGTAGGCCCCGTTGATGTCGATATAGGCGTGGGTCAGGTCGCAGGTGTAGACCACCGCCTCGCCCGCGCCGACGGCGAGATCGACCGCAATATCGATCTCGCGCCCGGCGCAGACCGCACTGGCAGCCGCCTCGTCATAACCATCTGCGCGCGCGCCGTCCTCGGCCACCAGAAGGTCGCCGAACCAGATGGCGAGCCTGTGCATGTCCACCGGTTCCAGCGACTTGCCGACTGCCATGACAATGCGGCCCCAATTGGCATCGCCCGCTGCAAGTGCGGTCTTGATCAGCGGAGAATTGGCGATCGACGCGGCCACCATGCGGGCCGAGGCGTCGCTCGCCGCGCCGGTGACGCGGATCGAAATGAATTTCTGCGCGCCCTCGCCGTCCTTGACGATCTGGTGGGCAAGATCGAGCGCAACCCGCAAGGCGGCCTCTTCGATGGCGCCATAGCGCGGATCGCCAGCATCTCTGACCGGCGCCATGCCGCTGGCCCCGGTGGCGAAGATCATGAATGTATCCGAGGTTGAGGTGTCGCCATCCACGGTGATGGCGTTGAAGGTGGCGTCGGCGATACGGGCCGTCATCGCTTGCAGCAGGCTGGGCGCGACGGCCGCATCGGTGAAGACATAGGCGAGCATTGTGGCCATGTTCGGCGCGATCATGCCCGAGCCCTTGGCAATGCCGGCGAAGCCGAGGCGCACGCCGTCGATATCGGTGCTCCAGCCGGCGCCCTTGGGATAGGTGTCGGTGGTCATGAAGGCGCGCGCGCAGGCCTCCCAGTTCGGCGGCGACAACCGCTCTGCCAGTTCGGGCA
>CAZVES010000069.1:0-14698 GCA_964625835.1 uncultured Hyphomonadaceae bacterium | reverse complement strand
CCTGTCGCGTCGCCGTGTAGATCTCGCCAGGCGCTTCCTGATGCAGCCGCCGCACGATGGCCGATCCGACCATTCCGCGGTGCCCCGCCACATAAATGCGTTTGCCCTCAAGCGGGTAGATCACATCAACCATATCAGCCGTCCTTCGGGCGTTTCAGGGCGCTCAGGCGCCTCGCTTCTTCCGTTCGAGTTCCATGATCGCCATATCGCTTTGCACCATGTCCTTGACGAGGTCGTCGAAGGATGTGGTTGCCGTCCAGCCCAGTTTTTCCCTCGCCTTTTTCGGATCGGAAAGGAGCAGGTCCACCTCAGTCGGCCGGAAGTAGACAGGATCGACGCGCACCAGGACATCGCCATTGGCCACGTTGCGCCCGATCTGGTCGACGCCCTCGCCTTCCCATTCCAGCGTGACACCGGTCAGCGCGAAGGACTTTTCGACGAATTCGCGCACCGAATGCATCTCGCCTGTGCCGAGCACGTAATCGTCGGCCTCGTCTTGCTGGAGGATGCGCCACATGCCCTCCACATAGTCGCGCGCATGGCCCCAGTCGCGCTGGGCGTCCAGATTGCCGAGATAGAGCGTGTCCTGGAGGCCGTTGGCAATGGCCGCGACTGCGCGTGTGATCTTGCGGGTCACGAAGGTCTCGCCGCGCACAGGGCTCTCATGGTTGAACAGGATCCCGTTGGAGGCGTGCATGCCATAGGCTTCGCGATAATTCACCGTGATCCAGTAGGCGTAGAGCTTGGCAGCGCCATAGGGGCTGCGCGGGTAGAATGGGGTCGTTTCCGTCTGCGGCGTTTCCTGCACCTTGCCGTACAGCTCGGAGGTCGAGGCCTGATAGAAGCGGCAGGTGTCCTCCATCTTCAGGATACGGATGGCCTCCAGCACACGCAGCGTGCCGACAGCGTCGGAATTGGCCGTGTATTCAGGGGTTTCGAAGCTGACCTGGACGTGGCTCTGGGCGCCAAGATTGTAGATTTCGGTGGGCTTGGTCTCTTGCACGAGGCGGATGATGTTCGTCGAATCCGTCAGGTCGCCATAGTGCATGAAGAACTTGGCATTCTCATCGTGGAAATCGCGGTAGATATCGTCGAGGCGTGCCGTGTTGAACGAAGACGAGCGCCGCTTCACGCCGTGAACCTCGTAGCCCTTCTCAAGCAGCAACCGGACCAGATAGGAGCCGTCCTGCCCGGTCACGCCCGTAATCAATGCTGTCTTCTTACTCATTTTGCACTTTCTCCAAAAACAGGGGTGCCGTTTGGGGGCCTTTGCGGTGTCCCGTGGCATTCGCCGAAAGTCACCGATGCCATGAACTGGTGGTGGTCGCGATCAGGGCTCGAATGACAGACCCTTGACGCAAAGGACGAGACGGCGTCCCGCCGCATCGACCGGGGCACCCTCTGCGTCCAGGGCCTCGATTTCGAGGCGGTTCATACTGTTTTCCAGAATGGCCTGTCCAATCAGGGGAAGATCGATCTCTGTATCCTCAGCGCTGCACACATGTGTTCCAAGATCATGGCCATTCAGCCGGGCGGTGAAGCTTCTCTCGTCTGTCGCTGCCACGCCAAGTTGAACTCGCATGAGCTGCGCGGAGCTGAGTCTGCCATTCGCGAGAAATTCCAGGTGAGCCTTCGGCTCGACGGCCCAGACGTGACCGCCTTCCCGATAGCTCCAACCGTCAACAAGGCTCAGGCGCTCATCATCCATGGTGACGTGCTCACTTGGCCCGATGGGAGTTTCCGACGGAGCGGACTCCGTGACGGAAGCCGGTGGTGGTGGTGGTGCCGGCAGCGCTTCGAGGCTCCATGCCATGACACTGACGCCGTCAACCTGGTTGCAGTCGACCAGCCTGTCGGCATCGGGCACCTTCAAGGTGGCCGCCACGCCGACATTGCGCATGCGCAGGCCGAGCGAGCGATGGTCGTTCTCGGGTTTGAGGAGCTGTCGCGTTTCAAACACCAGTTCATTCGCTTCGCCCGGTTTCAGGAGCGGCGCAACGCCCTTGATGGCCAGCCTGTGTATCTGCGGCCATAATTTGCCGGCATAGACCAGCCGGCCATTGAGCCGGACAGAAAACATGGTTTCGTCGCCGGACAGCTCATTTAGCGTGGCCAGGTCCATCGCCAACCAGTCCGGAGCCACGTCATGATGGAACCTGAAGGCAAGGGCGGCCACGAAGCCATTGGTCCAGACATGGCGCCCTTCCGGGACATCCCAACCATAGAGCAGCGCTTCTTGGCTCTTGTCTGACAGCGGGAAAATATCCCTAAGCTGGGGCGGGCCTTCAGCCTCCGGCTGCGCAGCCGCCACAGCGTCACCCGGCATGGTGGCTCCTGCCGGCTTCACTGGCGTTTCGACCGGCGCCGGGGCCACGGGTTCGGGCCCTGTCACTTCAAGCGCTTCAAGGTAGAGGCCGACGGAACGGCCGTTGACCCACTCGGTGGCGCAATGGATTTCCACCGTATGACGACCGCGCACGGCGACAAATTCGTCCGGCACGGCAAAGGCCAGTTTCTGGCTGTCAGCGTTCAGCATGCCTTCGTACAGCGGCACATCGTGAAATTTCACAAGGACGGGAACGCTTGTTCGGGTTTCGCAGGATCCGCGCACACGCAGGGCCATCGACACATTTTCGCCCTGGGCAAGAGAGAATTCGAGGCTTGCAACGGGCGCCTCGGTTGCACAGTGGCGCGGCTGCGGCACGTCCCAACCTTTCCCCAGCAGCTCCCGAGCCAGCTGGCCGCCGGCCAGGAAGACCTGATTGTATTCAAGCTGGTCCGTCCCGGGGAGCGGCATCAGAGCGCGCGGTTTGAAGCCCACCGGGTCAGGATTGTCACGCGGTGTCCATGTGCCTGCTGAGATGGCGCTGAGTTCCGCCTCGAGGATAGTTTCTATATCACGTCGGCGGGCCGCAAGGTCATGCACCGTCTCCGGTGGCGGGCCCGAAGCAGCCTGTTCAAGACGATCTGCCAGCGCGTGCTGGGAGGCCGCGCGCAAAGGCTCAATGGGCAAGGGCCAGCCGCTATGGGTGATCGCGGCATGCACCCGGCCCTCCAGGGCGGTCAGGGTTTCAGATGAAAGGCCCAACGTGTCGGGGTCATAGGTCGGGATGTGCGCATCGGACAGGTCGACGACCACATTGGCGCACATGAGCTCAAACTCAATCTCAAGCTGGTAGCGTCGATCCACACTCAGGCGCTCGGTGTCGAGGAAAACATCGGCATTCGCAACACCCATGAGGGTCGACATCAGCCAGACATAGTAGAAGATCGTGTAGAGCTCTTCGAGGCTGTAGGCGTCATAGGCGGCATCATAGATCTGATGCATGTGCGTGACATTGTCGGAATAGGCTAGCGGGACGAGGGACGCCAGGGGCGCAAAGCTCGGCTTGTTGGCATTCTTGCCCGCGAGCATCATGGTGTTGCGCACAAAGCCCAGGCGCCCGCGGTTCACAAAGCCCGCATAAGAGCCCCACTGGCCACGCGCGGAACGCTGCATGTAAATGTGCAGGGCATCCGGATACTGGCGGCGAAACCAGTTCTGGCGCAGGGACGACCTGTTGAACTGCAGGACCGGCGTTTTCTCGTCCTGCTCGTTCAGAAGGCCATCAACATAGGCCCGCATGGCCTCGGGATGTTCGGGATCGGCAAACTCGTCATAGGCAAAGGCCCGGTGATAGCCTGTCACCCGCCCCTGGGGGTCGCTCTCGATCACCGACTCGAATTCCTCGAACAGCCAGCCCTTCACGTCCAGCTTGTGGAAGCTCGAAGCCTTGTGGCGTTTCTTCAGGTTCTCAAGGGACTTGGGCGAGAGCATCGCCAGGTCCTCGTGGAAGGGCTCGTAATAGGTCTTCAGGTGCGGTTTCTGCCGCATCTTGCGCCAGAGATAAGTGGACCCCGCCCGAAACAGGGCGTGGATCAGGA
Organism: uncultured Hyphomonadaceae bacterium; assembly: GCA_964625835.1. Lineage (GTDB taxonomy): Bacteria > Pseudomonadota > Alphaproteobacteria > Caulobacterales > Hyphomonadaceae > UBA5336. Next base: position 10,774 of record CAZVES010000069.1, on the reverse strand, counting down.
TCGGGCGCGCAAGGGCCGGGCGAATGCGACCGCCGCTGAACTCCTTGAACATGTTGGGTCCAAAGTTCAACGTCAGCAGCTTGCGCTCTCCGGCCGCATCCAGTTCGGACAGGAGACCGGCCCGTTTCTCCAGATCGTCGAGCACTGCGAGCGACTCGCTCACATTGTGACGGATATAGTCGAGCAGGCGTGCATCCTTGCTGGGCACGTCGTCGCCGATGTGAAAGGTCAGGTGCTCTTGTGTCTCGATCCGCAGGTTGCGTGCAAATGCCCTGAGGTTCCAGAGCAGCACTCGCCCGATCATATGCACGCCGACACTGATCAGGCCGAGATTGAACTTCTCATAGAGGCTGCGCTGGATAACGAAACAATCATATCCGGGATGATCCCTGCCATACTCGGCATACATCGCGCCGATCTCGTTCACATTGGAATGGGCCTTGGAAATGGTCCTGCGATTGATAATGATCGCGTCATGCCCGGCATCGATCAGTTCGGCCACGCGGGCATAGAATTGCGGGGTCAGCGCAATATCGACATTGGTGAAGACCAGATAATCGGCATCGGAACCCTCGAAACCGGCAGAAATCAGGTCCGCCAGCAGGGGAAGCTTCCTCGGGACCTCGAACTCACCCACGTCGAGAACGCTGCGCTGCAGGTCCGGCAGGATGGTGAACCCGCTGTCCGGCATCGCACCATGGTCCTCGGCGTATCCGACCGCCAACAGGTCCACGTCCACGATGTCCGTTGCAAACGCCTTCGACCGGCGCATCGACTCAAAGGTGACCGGCTGGGCGATGTAGAGGTCGGAGTTTGCCTTCAGATCGACCGGGTTGACCACGTGCGCCAGGCGATAGCTCCGTTTCGGCACGCGAATGTCGCGCAGCCTGACATGGTTCGGCGCATCCGGATCGCCCAGCAAGGACGTGTTCTCGGACACATAGGACAGCAGGGCTTCGGAAGAGCTGACACGGTCGCACAAGTCGCGGCTGAAGACGGCTTTCAGATTCCGTTCCAGATTGTGCTGGTACTCGGTAAAGATGGCCCGGGACAGATTGGCGAGCTTGGTCAGCGTCCCGAACTGGCTGCGCAGCGCTTCCTCGACGAGGTCGGCCAGGGCCGCGCCATCGCTGGCGGCATGGAACGGGGTGCGCGCGCCCAGTCCGTCGAAGCCGATTTCAGTTGAAATCAGGGGAAGGCCGAACGCCATCGCCTCTACAGTCTTGATCTTCAGGCCCGTGCCGTCGAGCGTCGGATTGAGGATCAGGTCCATTTCGCCATAAAAATCGGCGACATTCTCAACGAAGCCCCGCTTGATGAGCTTGGGATGCTCCAGCGAAACGCCATGCACGATGTTACCGGCGAGGTGTATTTCGCAGCTGGCCCCCAGATCGTCGAGGCGTTGAAGCACCGGCGGCAGCGCATCTTCGACGGCGCGGATGTTGAACTTGTTGTAGGCCGCAACAATGCCGATCCTGGAGAGCGAATTGAACCGGCGATTGTCGAACTTGGCGTCTTCGATATGCCCCGCAACCACCACGGGGCGGCCAGAGCGCTCGAAGTAACTGGCCTCATTGTCCTGGATCGACAGGATGAGGTCGGCGCGAGACAGGCCGCGAGTTTCGTCCTCCTCGGTCGTGTAGAAAAAGCCCGGCTCTATACCAGCCGCCTCGAAGATATGGCGGCGCGAGAGCTTGTCATGGGCGTCAATCACCGTCGGAATATGATCGGGGATGGCATCGCAGTAGTAGGACTGGAAGACATATTGGATCAGGACGATGTCGGGCTGAATCTCATCGCACAGGCGCGCGACCGTTTCCTCCGAGCCCGGCTCGATCCAGTCATCGACGCCGAAATCGTCCCCAAGTGACTTCTCGTAGGCGCCGGAGTAGGGGATCGAGTGGACGCTGTCCCAGTCCTTTGCCATCAGCGACGCCGCACCCCTGTGGTCGACGGCTTCATGGCAGGTATAGACGAAATGGATCTCGCAACCGTGGTTCTTCAGGTGCCAGAGCAGGTTGTAGATACGCCGCTTGGCACCGCCCGTTGGCTGGTGGGAGGCCAGCGGAGACACAACCATGATTTTCATAGAACGCTCCACACCCTCGCGACTGTGAGGGCCAATCCGACCCCCGGCCCGGTCGCTCATTCAACCAACGACGTCATATCCTCTCGCGCGAGTCCATGCCTTCGTCAGTCCCGTCATTAGCGGTCTGTTCATAAAGGTCAACTGATCCCCCTCAATCGGGCTGGGCAAAAGCAGCTTCGATGGTTTACCAAGTCACCGCACCGTGATTTACGATGGGAAATCGGGCAATCTGGAGCCTTATTCTCCTTGGCAGCGGCGGGTTATTGCCCGTGCCTGAGGGTGAGTCTACAGAGCCCGCTGCGACTTGGAGTGGATTGTTTTGAAGATCGCCTTCGTAGGTCATCCCTACCACCAGAAAACCCGATCCGCAGACTTCTTCACCGACCTCCTGCTGGAGGCCGGTTTCGACATCGAATTCATCTATGATGATTTCTTCTACACCAATGAGTCCACCTGCATGGAGCGCCTGCTGGATGGCAACCATGACGCCATCTACCTTTGGCAGACCGAGTATCTGGCGCCGCAGCTGTTGCGCGCGCGCAAGCGCGTTGCGGCCATCCCCATGTTCGATGCCGCACGCCTGCACCGTCCGGAATTCTGGAATTCCATCAGCCTGGTCCGGGTCATCTGCTTCTGCCGGGCGCTGCACAACCAGCTCCAGGAACGCCAGCTCGATTCCAACTACTTCCAGTTCTTTCCCAATCCGGACCTGGTGCCCGACACATCGGCCTATGGGCTGGACCGGGAAAAACCCCATGGGTTCGCCTGGCTGAGACGGCCCTGGGATGGCGTGGCATGGGAGGACGTCAGGTCAATTTTCAATGCCATTGGCACCGGCTCCGGCCAGTTGCACGTGGCCATTGATGACGATGACAACAAACACGAGATCGTGCTTCCCAGCGATGATGAAGTCGCGCGTTACAATCTCGAACTGTCTGACTGGTATCCGGAGAAGAATGACCTGCGCGATGCCAAGGGCCGCGCCGACTTCTACGTCTCACCGAGGTATTTTGAAGGGATCGGCTTTTCGTTTCTCGAAGCGATGGCCATGGGCATCTGCCCGGTGTCTTCCAACACGCCAACGATGAGTGAATACATCTACCACGGCGAAAATGGACTCCTCTTCGACGCCGGCTCCGAGCACAGGCTGCCAAGACTCAGCGCGCCGGAACTCTGTCGCCTTGGCGCGCGCGCCCGTGAAAGCATCCGCCGCGGTCATGAGCGCTGGGAGATCGACAAGCCACGCCTGATTGACCGGCTCTTCGCCCTGTCGCGCCCCCCGGCCAGGCGCAGAGATTTTTCCAGCCAGATGTCGAAACTGGCCGAGAAACGCGACTTCCCGGCGCTCGCCAGCCGCTCGGTCCACCCCGAGCTGACCGCGCCCTCCCCGGCGCAACCGAAAGCACCGAGGCGCTACCTTGGGCGTATGGACCGACCAGAAAACCCGAAGCTGACGATTGTCACCGTCGTCAAGGATGATGCGGCCGGCCTGAAGCGCACACTGGAAAGCGTGGCCTGCCAGACCTTTCTCGATTTCGAGTATATTGTCCTTGATGGTCGCAGCGCGGTCGATCTCATGGATGAAGTCGGGCCCCTGGCGAACCTGGTGGATGAGTTCATCTCCCAGGCCGACGATGGCCCCTATGACGCCATGGTTCGCGGTGCCGAACTGGCCCGGGGCACCTTCGTCTACTTCCTGAATGCCGGCGACGTGCTGTATGCCCGCGACACGCTCGAGCGCGCCATGGCCGCTGCAGATGATGATGTGGACTTTGTCTACGGAGATCACGTCTGGGTCAGAAAAGACGGTGCGCAACTCCACCACCGCGCCAGGACGTTCGAATGGACCTGGGAAACCCTGCAGAAAGGCTACCTGACAGGGGAATGGCTCTCGGGCATACCCGCCCACCAGGCCACTTTCACACGCACCGAGCTGATCAAGAAATACCGCTACGACCTGCGCTATATCATTGCCGCCGACCATGAGTTCATGTTCCGGATGCGCTCACAGGGAGCTCAGTTCCGTCATTGTATGGAGACAGTGGCTCTTTATTATGAGGGCGGGATGTCGTCCAACCGCTTCAAGCGCTGCCAGGCCGAATGGTATGAGATTGCCCACACCTATGGTGCCGGGGATGGCATCCACGATTTTTACGGACCTGCGTTGGGTTATGACCTTCGCTATGCGGGCCTGGTCGGGTCTGGTGAAAAGCCGAAGCCAAAGCCGAATGGAAACGGCCACATGATCGTTGATGCAAACGGTCGGCGCGACCGAATGGCCGAACTGGCAGGCCGGCTTGCCCATTCGCTTCCGCGCGAATCCGTTCGCTTCAGGGCGGCTCGCGGGATATGGCACATGATCCGTCCCGAGAGGTCGGACTGATGAGACGTCAACGAGACCGCGCGGGACTGCGCGAGGACTGACCAGGTTGGAGCCGAAGGCGGCAGAGAGCATCCGGAGTAGAGTGTGCAGACGATCAACACCACATCGCTAAAGGGGACAGAGCTTTCCTTCGAGTTTCCCGACTCCCCGTTCCAGGAGTCACAGTTCTGCCTGGCCCTCCACAAGTCCGGCAGCGTCCTCTTCTACAATCTCATCGAGGAGATGGCCCAGGCCGTCGGCAAGCCTTGTTTTGCCCTGGAGACCGAGCTGTTCACGCGTGGCGTTGCTCTGGTCGACTGCCCGCTCGAGCTCATGCAGATGCTTGAGAGACCAGGATACGTCTTCCACGGCTTTCGCACACAGTGGATCCTGCAATATGTGCGTCAGTTTCGGAACTCGCGGAAGCTGATCCTGGTGCGAGACCCGCGCGACATTGCGGTGTCCTATTATTTTTCGGTGACCAAGAGCCATACCATACCCGACAGCGGCGATGTGCGCGACAAGATGCTCGAGCAGCGGCAGCAGGCCAACCAGATCGACATCAACACATTCGTGAAGTCGGGCCGATGCGATTTTGTGCTCAACAATATGCGCAATTTTTCCCGCCTGGTGGACTCCGACGAGCTGTGCCGCGTTTACCGCTATGAGGACGTCATCTTCAAGAAGCGCGAATGGGTCGCCGACATCAACAAGGTGTGTGGCTTTGACCTCGACACCGGAATACTGAACGAAATTGCTGACCGACACGACATCCGGCCGGACAGTGAGCGCCCTGATTCCCATATCCGGCAGGTGTCGCCAGGCAATTTTCGCAAACACCTCGACCAGGACGCGCAAAACAGCCTGGAGCGCCGCTTCAGGCCGGTCTTCGACTTCTTTGGCTATCAGACTGAAACGCTGGACTAGGCCGGCTCAGAACCCGGGGCGCTTTTTGAGCGACACACGACGCCCCACTGGAGGACACACGGAATGGAAATGGCTTTTACGCCGGATGAAAAGCTCGGCTTCATCGAAGCGCATCGCGGCGACGGGCGACTGTTCGAAGAGGTGATCACACATCTCTACAAATCCTGGTGCAAGCCGGGCGACCATGTGATCGACGCTGGCGCGAACCGCGGCCATCACACGTTTCAGCTGGCCAACCTGGTGGGTCCCGAGGGGCGTGTTCTGGCGTTTGAGCCGGTGCCGGCTCTGGCTGACATGATCGACGCCCAGGCTCGCCGCTACGGGCTGCGCCAGATCAAGCTTGTGACCGCGGCCCTCGGTGAAAAGCACGATGTGGCTGAGTTCTTCTTCCGGCGTGACATGGATGGCTGGTCGTCTCTTTTCGAGCGGCACAAGCCCCCAAACACGCGTGAGGAGAACATCACGCGCTTCTTCACGCCGATCATCACCCTGGATGACACCGCTCACCTGATCTCGAACACCCGGTTTGCGAAGCTCGACCTTGAGCTGAACGAGTTCGCGGCAGTAAAGGGCGCGCAGGGCCTCCTGCGGCGCGACAGGCCGATGCTCGCCTTCGAGAATGCCCGCGAACAGGCCGCGCAGATCGCCGGCTACACCGCCGAGGAGTTCTTCTCGCTGTTTGACAATCTGGGCTACCGCCTGTTCGACATCTTCATGGACCCGTTCGGTCCAGACCGCTGGCGCGGCGACCCCACAATGCCGGTCTACAATATCGGTGTTCCGGCCGAGTATGTGGAGCAGGCCCGGGCCCTGCCGATGCGGCAGATCTATGCGCAGGCGATGGTGCGGTAGGAACGATCCTGCCCAATGAAACAACGGCCGCAGACATGTCTGCGGCCGTTGCTGTTTTCACACCTGGAGAGTGACGGCGCTTGTTCAGCCGCCCCAGTCGAAATCGGTGTCGCTGACCAGTGACAAGTCGAACATGTCGTCGCTGCCATAGTCCCCGGACATCCAGTCGAACCGCGCGGGCTCCATTGTGCCGGTCTGGTCGCCCATCAGACTGTCAGACATGGCATCCTTCAGATCGAGCCAGACCGGCTTGGTCGCTTCGATGGTCACCCCTTCGCCAGGGCCAAGGCGGGCCATGCTGCCGCCAATGTCGATCCCGGCGGTGACGTCGGCCAGGTCGGCATTCTTGAACGTGACGGTCTGGTTGCCCTTCGTGTAGACCACGTCCGCTCCAACCTGGGCGAAATCTGCCGCCGCTTCCAGCACGCTGCCATAGCCGAACCCGTCAAGGCGTACGGTCTCGCCAGCCTCGAAGTCGAGCACGATATCGCTGCCCGGCTCGGCGAAGGCGAAGACGAAGGTGTCGACGCCGCTGTCACCCAGCAGGATATCGTCGCCCGCCTGACCGGCCAGCGTATCGTCGCCGCCACCGCCGCGCAGGTCGTCATTGCCGTTCCCGCCCTGAAGCAAGTCATTGTTGGCACCGCCGCCGAGGAGGTCGTCCCCATCAGAGCCCTGCAGGTCGTCATTACCCGCACCGCCAAAGAGTTGGTCGTTGCCAACCCCGCCGCCGAGAACGTCGTCGCCTTCATTGCCTTCGATGATGTCATCGCCCTCATTGCCTTCCAGGACGTCATTGCCGAGGGCACCGATGATGATGTCGTTGCCGGCATTGCCTTGGGCAATGTCATCGCCTGAACCAGCCCGGATGATGTCGTCACCCTCGCCGCCGAACAGGGTGTCGTTGCCCTGGTCGCCTTCGAGCGTGTCATTGCCGTCAGCGCCCTGCAGGGTGTCATTGCCGTCACCGCCGCGCAGGAGGTCGTCGCCCGCTCCACCGAAGACCTGGTCATCGCCATTGTCGCCGCGGACTTCGTCATTGCCGGCATCGCCGTTCAGGATGTCATTGTCCTGAGCGCCCCGGATGAAGTCGTCGCCTTCGCCGCCGAAGATGGTGTCGTCGCCGTTCTGGCCCACCAGCTGGTCATTGCCACCGGACCCCTGGATGGTGTCGGCACCATCGCCGCCGAAGACCACGTCGTCGCCATTGCCGCCGCCGATGAAGTCATCGCCGCCGATGCCTTCGATACGGTCATTGCCGGCCCCGCCGATGAGGCGATCATCACCCGCCGCGCCGACGAGCTCGTCATTGCCGGCCCCGCCATAGAGCTCGTCATTGCCGTTGCCGCCGCCGAGGAAATCGTCACCATTGTCGCCATTCAGGATGTCATCGCCTGGGCCGCCGATCAGCCGGTCATTGCCATCCCCGCCAAACAGGGTGTCGTTGCCCGCACTACCGTTGAAGTCATCGTCGCCGATGCCGCCGGCCAGGGTGTCATCGAGGCCGGTGAGCACCGCAACATCATTGCCCGCCTGGTCGCCGGTGATCGTGAAGGTCACCGCCGCCGTGTCGCTGCCACCGAAGCCGTCATCGACTTCATAGGTGAAGCCGTCGGTGCCGGTGAAGCCTTCGGGCAGGCTCTCGAACGCGCCGTTCTGGTCGTAGGTGAAGGTGCCATTGGCATTGACCGTGAGCAGTGCGCCAGAGGCCAATGTGATCTGGCCACCGACATTTCCGCTCAGCCCGTTGACCGCTGCGATCGTCAGGGCATCGCCATTGCCATCATCGTCTGCGCCATTGCCATTGTCAGCAAACAGCGACCCGTTCAGCGCCGGGTCGGTCTCGTTGACCGCGAACGCATCGTCATTGGCAACCGGGTCGGTGTTGGACTGGGTCACAATGATGTCACTGCCCGAAGTGTCCGTGCCGTCAAAGGCTGACAGGCTGATGGTGTCGCCATCATGGTCGCCCGGTGTCGGCGTGTAGGACAGTGTCGCCAGGGCTGCGTTGATGCTGGCGAGCGAGCCGGAGAAGACCATCGTGCCATCCGCCGTTCCGTCGCCGGCCAGGAAGGTGAGCCCGGTCGTCTGGGCCAGGTCCAGCGTTCCGTCGGTCGTCAGCGTCACCAGGGTGGCCGCATCATCGGGATCGGCAAGGCTGATACCGCCGACCGCATTCGCACCCGAGCCGGACACCACATCGAGCGTGGCTGGCGCGGTGATCGCGGTCGCCTGGTTCACGCCCTGTATGGTGATGGTCGCCGTTGCCGTATCAGTGCCGGTTGCGCCGTCATCCACCGTGTAGGTGAAGGTCTCGGTCGCGGTCTCGGACTCGTCAAGGTCGGCAAACTGACCATTTGGGTCGTAGCTGAATGTGCCGTTGCCGTTCACGGTCAGGAGCGCGCCGGAGGCCAGCGTGATCTGGGCGCCGACATTCAGGGCCGAGCCATTGACCTCGGTGATCGTCAGCGGGTCGCCATTGGCATCGCTGTCCGGCCCGTTGCCATTGTCAGCGAACAGATCGCCATTGATGCCGGTCAGCTCGTCGGTGCCCAGGTCGTCATCAGCCGCCACAGGCGCGTCATTCGTCAGGGCGATGGCCACGCTTCCGGGCGTCACATCGGTTCCGTCATCGACGCTGACCGACAGCGTATCACCGTCATTGTCATCCGCCGTCGGCGCGTAGTTGAGGCTCGCAATGGCCGCGTTCACGTCGGCGAGGGTGCCCGAGAAGGTCATCGTCGCGTCGGAGTTGCCATCGCCCGCCGTGAAGGTCAGGCCCGTGGTCTGGGCCAGCGTCAGTTCGCCCTCCACGCTCAGCGTCACAGTCACCTCGGTGTCGTCGGCATCGCTGACCGAAAGGCCGGTGATCGTGTTGCCCGTGGAGTTCACCGCGAAGGACTGGGCGCCGGGCAGTGCGATCTCGGCCGCATCATTGACGCCCTGCAGGGTCACCGAAACCGTCGCCGTGTCCGTGCCAGTGAAGCCGTCATCGACGGTATAGGTGAAGCTGTCGGAGCCGGTCTGGGTCTCGTCAAGGCCCTCGAACTGGCCGTTCGGATCGTAGGTGAAGGTGCCATTGGCGTTCAGCGTCAGAAGCGCGCCCGAAGCCAGCGTGACCTGCGTGCCCACATCGGCCGACTGTCCGTTGACCTCGGTGATGGCCAGCAAGCCGCCATCAATGTCGGAGTCTGCGCCATTGCCATTGTCGACCAGCACATCGCCCAGGATCGCCGGACCGTCCTCGCTGACACCGACCGCGTCATCTGCAGCGATGGGAGCGTCATTGGAGCCATTGATGGTGAGGTTGACCGTGGCCGAGCTGGTCCCGCCGCTGCCGTCGCTGATTGTGTAGGTGAAGCTGTCAGAGCCGTCCTGGCCGGTCTGAAGACCTTCGAAGGCACCATTGGGGTCGTAGTCGAATGTGCCGTCATCGTTCAGCGTCAGAAGCGCGCCGGAGGCCAGCGTGATCTGTGTGTTGATGTCAGCCGCTTGGCCGTTGACCTCGGTGACAGTGAAGACGGCATCGTCCGCGTCGCTGTCGGCACCGTTGCCATTGTCTGCGAACACATCTCCGCTGACCACAGGACCATCCTCGGCAACGGTCACCGCATCGTTAGCCGCAACCGGGGCGTCATTAGCACCATTGATCGTGAGGCTGACCGTCGCCGTGTTTGTGCCAGTGAAGCCGTCATCGACGGTATAGGTGAAGCTGTCGGAGCCGGTCTGGGTCTCGTCAAGGCCCTCGAACTGGCCGTTCGGATCGTAGGTGAAGGTGCCATTGGCGTTCAGCGTCAGAAGCGCGCCCGAAGCCAGCGTGACCTGCGTGCCCACATCGGCCGACTGTCCGTTGACCTCGGTCACCGTCAGCATGTCGCCATTGGCGTCGCTGTCGGCGCCGTTCCCGTTGTCGATGAGCACATCGCCCATCAGCGCCGGGCCATCTTCGCCAACGTTCGCTGCATCGTCCTCCGCCACCGGGTCGGTGTTGGTCAGGGCAATCGTCACCGTGTCGCCGACCGGCGTGGCGCCGTCCGTGACCGTGATCGACAGCGTGTCGCCATCGCGGTCATCTGCAGCCGGTGTGTAGGTGAGCGTGGCGATCGCCGCATTGATGTCCGCAACGGTTCCTGAGATCGTCATGGTGGAAGTGCCATCGGCGCCGGCATCGAATGTCAGGCCGGTGGTCTGGGCCAGCGTGATCGCGCCCTCGACGGTCAGGGTGACCGCCAGCGTCGGGCTGTCCACGTCCGCGACAGAAAGCCCGGTGATGGTGTTGCCGGTAGAATTGACCGCGAAGGACTGGGCCGCAGGCGGCGTGACCACTGGAGCATCGTCGACCGCGACCACGTTCACCGTGGTCGAGACAACCGTGTCTGCGCCGTCGCCATCGCTGAGCGTAATGTCGAAGGTGCGCGATGCCGCAGCATCCGGCGTGTCACCGGCCGTGTTCACATAGCCTATGGCCTGCAGCAGCGTGGTGACCAGGGCCGGGGTCGCATCAGCGTTGAGCGCGACCTGCAGGCCTTCGCCCGTGGCCCCCG
>CAZVES010000068.1:4271-14711 GCA_964625835.1 uncultured Hyphomonadaceae bacterium | reverse complement strand
CGGTCGCCATGGGCCAGAGCGATCATGGCCGGATTGTCAGGGTCATAGGTCTGCACCAGAGCGCGGCCCGGCTTCTCCGCCCGCCCTGCCCGGCCCGCCACCTGGCTGAGTAGCTGGAAGGTTCGCTCCCCGGCGCGAAGGTCTCCGCCCTTCAGCCCCGAATCGGCATCCACGATGCCCACAAGCGTCAGGCCCGGAAAATTGTGCCCCTTGGCGACGATCTGCGTGCCGATCAGCACGTCGATCTCGCCGGCCGCCATGCGCTCGACAAGATCGCGCGTGTCGGCCCCTGTCTGGGCGGTGTCGGAACTGAAGATAGTCACGCGCGCCTGGGGCAGGAGGCGGCGGGCCTCCTCTGCCACGCGCTCCACGCCGGGGCCGATGCCGGTCAGCGCGCCCTCCGCGCCGCATTTCGGGCAATGGGTCGGCTTGGGCATGGACCACCCGGTGAGGTGGCAGACGAGGCGGCCGGTATAGCGGTGCTCGGTCAGCCAGCTGTCTGTGCCGGGGCTCTTCAGCTTCTCCCCACACGCCTTGCAGAGGATGAGCGGAGCATAGCCGCGCCGGTTGAGGAACAGGAGACTCTGCTCGCCCGCCGCGAAGGTCTCGGTCATGGCCTCGGCCAAAGGCGGGCTCAGCCAGTGGCCCTTTTCCGGCGGCTGCTCGCGCATGTTAATGACATCCACATCGGGCAAACGCGCCGTGCCCGGTCGCGCCGCCAGCTTCAGCGCCCGAAACCGGCCCTGCTCTGCATTCACCGCGCTCTCCAGCGCCGGAGTGGCCGAAGCCAGCACCACGGCCGCGCCGGCCAACTTGGCACGCATCACGGCCAGGTCGCGGGCATGGTATGTGACGCCCTCTTCCTGCTTGTAGGAGCCGTCATGCTCCTCATCCACGACGATCAGCGCGAGGTGCTGGTAGGGCAAAAAGAGGGCCGAGCGGGCGCCAACCACGATCCGCGCGCGGCCCTCATTCACCTCCCGCCAGGCGCGGCGGCGCTCCTTCTCGCTGAGGCCGGAATGCCAGGGCGTCGGCGCGGCGCCAAACCGGCGCGCGAACCGCTCCAGTATAGCCTGGGTCAGGGCAATCTCTGGCAGGAGGACAAGCACCTGCGCGCCCTGCCCGCGCTGCAGCGCCTCGGCGATGGCCTCGAAATACACCTCCGTCTTGCCCGATCCGGTGACGCCATCCAGCAGGAAGGGCGCAAAGCCTCCCGCCTTCACCGCTTCGCGCAGTTCAAACGCAGCTGCGGCCTGCTCCGATGTCAGGTCAAACCCGGGCCGGCCTGGATCCGGCAGGGCGTAGGGCTTGTCCACAGGGCGCTTCAGCAACTGGAAGGTGCCCGCCTCGACCAGGCCCTTGATCACTGCAGGGGACACGCCCGATGCGCTCCCGATCTCCGCCGCGGTCAGCACTTCGCCTTCGGGCAGGGCGTCGATTGCAGCCTGGCGGGCCGGGGTCACCTTGGCGGGCGGCGGACCCGTGCGCCGATAGACCGTCTCTGTCGGAGAGGGCCGCAGGCCACCTCGCGCCCGCAGTGCCATGGCCAGCATGGTGCCCGGCGGATGCACCGTGTAGCGCGCGGCGAAGTCTATGAAATGCCGCATGTCTTCTGGCATGGGCCGGGCTGGCAGAACACCCGTGATGGGCTTCAGCGTGCGACCTTCCTGGGCCTCGCCCTGCGCCCAGACCACGCCGGTGCGCTCTGTCTTGCCCAGCGGCGCGGTGACATAGGTGCCAGGCTCCAGGGCCATGCCTTCGGCCACCTCATAGTCGAACGGCTCGGGCAGCGGCAGGGGAAACAAGACGCGAACAACGCTCATGGCCCCGATGTACGCCGCTGCGCCGCGCGCTGCAATCGGTGCATGGCAGGCCTGCCTTGTCCTCTGAGAAGGGCGGGACTAGGGTCCGGCGACTTCTGACCTGACACGGTAGCCCAATCCATGCCCGACACCCAGACCACTGCCCTGCCCATCTCCCTGGCCGATGTGCAGGCCGCCGCAAAGGTGATCGAGGGCCAGGTCCTGCGCACGGACATGGACCATTCGCACACCCTGTCTGAAATCACCGGCGCAGACGTCTGGATCAAGTTCGAGAACCTCCAGTTCACAGCCTCCTTCAAGGAGCGCGGTGCCCTGAACCGCATCAGCCACCTGAGCGAGGCTGAGCGCAAGCGCGGCATCATCGCCGCCAGCGCAGGCAATCATGCCCAGGGCGTGGCCTACCACGCCAAGCGGCTCGGCATTCCCGCCACTATCGTCATGCCAGAGACAACGCCTTTCACAAAGGTCGAACACACCCAGACCCATGGCGCGCGCGTCCTGCTCGAAGGCCAGACCTTCGACGAGGCCAAGGCCTTCGCCGACAAGGTGGCCGAGGATGAGAGCCTGACCTGGATTCACCCCTTCGACGACCCGCTCATCATGGCGGGCCAGGGCACGATCGCGCTGGAAATGCTGGAAGATGTGCCCGACCTCGACATGATCGTTGTGCCGATTGGGGGTGGCGGCATGATTTCCGGCATCGCCACAGTGGTGAAGGAATTGCGGCCTGCCACAAAGGTGGTCGGCGTGCAGGCGGCCATGTATGCTGGCGTCATCGCGGCGCTTTCCAAGGGCGAGCTGCCGCGTGGGGGCGCCTCCATCGCCGAGGGCATCGCGGTGAAACAGCCAGGCAGGCTGACCCTCCAGGTGATCGACGCTCTGGTGGACGAGATCGTCCTCGTTGAAGAGGAGCACCTGGAGCGGGCGATTACCCTGCTGCTGGACGTGGAGAAGACCGTGGCCGAGGGGGCGGGCGCGGCCGCGCTCGCGGCGCTGCTCGCCCATCCGCAAAAATTCTCCGGGCGCAAGGTTGGCCTGGTCCTCTGCGGAGGAAACATAGACCTGCGCCTGCTCAGCTCGGTCCTTACCCGTGCCCTGGTTCGCGAAAAGCGGCTGGCCAATATCCGCATCGTCGGGGATGACCGGCCGGGCCTGCTGGCCATGGTGTCTAAGATCATCGGCGACCAGGGCGCCAACATCATAGACGTGGCCCATAACCGGCTGGTGCTTGATGTGCCTGCCAAGGGCGCCGAATTCGACATCCTGATCGAGACCCGAGATGGCCAGCACACTCAGGATGTGGTCGATGCGCTAAAGGCAGCAGGCTATCCCCCGCGAGGCATCTAGGGCGTTTTCAAACGCGATGCGATCTCGTCGAGACCCAGTCTCACCGCCTGGTCACCATCCATGACCTCTGGTTCGATGCCTCGTTGCCTCAACAAGCTAGCATACAGCGATGACAGCCGGCCGTCACCAATCACGCAAACCGGAACACCTCTGGGCAGGAACTCCACTGCAGCTTCAATGTCCGCGGCCACAAGCAGGCCCGAGAGGTGAGCGCGGGCGTGGGCCAGCTCGAAATCCCCGGCGATCTGGCGGGCGCGGATCGTGAACAGCAGGTTCAGGAGATGCCGCGCACCATGCTTCTCGATCAGGGCGGCGCCCGCCTCGAATGCCTCATCATTGAACGCTCCGTCGGCGCCGCGCGTCAGGATGCTGCCTTCAGACAGCAGGTGGAACACTTCACCTGTCAGGGCCGTGGTGAAATCCTGTACGCAATCGTTTTCCACCCTGACCCACTTCGTATGGGTTCCCGGAAGGCACAGGACATGCGGGCCACGCAAGCCAGGTTTGGCTGTCAGCCAGCCAAGGATTTGTGTCTCCTCGCCGCGCATCGTGTTGGGCTCACCGAGACTGTTTTGGCATGCCAGGCCGGGCACGACGAAGATACTCCGGGCACGAATTGTCTGCACACGCAAGTGGTCCGCAAGGTCTCCAGGTGCTGTCGGGCACGGCAGGTAGCCGGCATCGAAAAGGCCGATATTGGAACCCGCCGCTCCGCTCAGCAGGATTGTTTCACGGCCACCTTCTTCGAGCCAGTCACCCGCCACACTGAAAAGCTCGTCCTCGCGCTCATCGGGCTCAAGCTGAAGTAGGCCCCGCCCGCGGCGCACTTGCGTACAACCTTCACCGGCCCGGAACAGCCGCAGGTTCGAGTTGCCCCAGTCACCAAGAATGGCGGGCTTCGTCATTCGGTGCATCTTTGGGCATCCCGATAGGGCCCCATGTCCATGGCGGGGTAGCGAAGCCCTACATCGCGCAGGGTCTGTTCGTCCCAGTACGGATCGCCCGGCGCCGGGAAGCCGAAGAGACAACGCTCACGGGGGCTCATCTGCGCCATCGCATCGTGCCACTCCGGCGAGGTGGCGCGGTCAGGCCAGGCCATCTTGCCCGTCCACGGACGGCCGCGCGGCTGGAAGTCGACCAGCATGGCAAACCGCGAACGGTTTTCGCCGAGCATCGCCGATCCGCGGTGGAGCACATCAGTCTTGTAAATGAAGAGCGACCCGGCAGGCCCGGTGATAGAAATCTCACGATCGGTCATCTCTCCCATTTCCAAGTGACGCGGGCTGAGCGGGACGTTCGTGGTTTCAGCCTGGGGAACCACTTTTGTGGGACCGTCCTTTTCGGTCACGTCGGACAACAGGATGAAAGTGGTCATCTGCACGAAATCATCATCGGCCTTGGGAACCACGATAGTGTGGTTGTTGAAATCCCTGTGGTGGGGCTGGTCATAGTTCACGGCACCGGAATACTTGGCCCAGAGCTCGACCTTGTAGATGTCCAGGTCCGGCGTCCCGCAGAAACGCTCGGCAGCGTCGACAAGGTCAGGATCAACCGGCAACCGGTTCAGGGCCCAGGAGGCGTAGGGAAAGTATCGCAGCCCCGCAAAGGGATGGCGCACCAGGCTGGCATGGGCCTCGGGGTTTGCGAAGTATTCCGCCGGGCACGGATAAACTTGCCAGAGCGCCTCGCGCGCAGCCTCAAGCTGGTCCGGTTCCAGGAAGTTCTCGACCAGCGTGAAGCCCGCCTGCCTGACTTCATTGAGGTGATCGTCTGAGACTCGCATGCCTAAGATGCTCCTTTTTGCAGCCCAACGCGCAGGGGCGGGGCGCCCCGCACACCCGTCGACCGGATCGCAAACAGGGAGCCTGCCAGGCGTTCGTGCCGTTCCAGCAGGATACTGGCCGTGGTGATGTAAAGCGTCGACAGGTCCCGGCCGCCAAACTCACATGTGGTGACATTGCTGACGGGCATTTCGATGATGCGATCAATCTCGCCGTCAGGACGTACACGAACGATACACCCGCCACCAAAGCGGCAATTCCAGAGGCATCCTTCGCCATCAATCGCCGATCCGTCGGGCAGGCCACGGTCAAAGCCCTCGAAAAAGCCAGTTTCGTTCGAAATCGTCCGGGTTAAGCGGTCATAGTCATACCGCCAGATCGTGTTGCGGTTTGTATCGCCGAAATAGAGATGCGTCTGATCGGGCGAAAAACACACCGTGTTGGAAATGCCGATCTGTGACTTCTGTTCCACCGCGCGCGCGCCGATTGCGAGGCGAAACAGGTGTCCCCTGAAGCCATCGACCCGCCCCTGGGCGCCGTCGGCTCCGACATTGTTGGCCATGGACCCGATCCAGAACTCTCCGCAGGGGCCGGCCCGCCCGTCATTGAGCCGCACTTGCGGCCAGCCGTCGAGGCTGAAGCCAAAGGGCGTTCGCGTGTCCGTGTCGGGCTGCCACTGCAGGACCTTCGAGCCGAGGGCGAGCAACAGGGTGCCTGGCGTGTCGGTCAGGGCCAGGGCGACACAGGGTTCATCGAAGAACCAGGTTTCCACAGCGCCCGTCTCGGGTGCCAGCCGGTGGACGAGGAAACGGTTCACATCGCTCCAGTAAAGCCTGCCCTCATCGGGAGACCAGGTGGCGGCCTCGCCGCAATGGTCGCCGACCGGCGCGATGCATTCGATGTCAGCCAGTTCTCCCTCCCTGCCAGGCATTTGTCTCGTCTGTTGTGCAGGGATATGCCTGGCGCTGTAAAAAGCAATCCTGAAGCGGGAGCTTATCCTATGGAAGTCTACCAACCGATCGCGTCGCCGAGGCTGTTTCCCGCCCTTTCGGCGCCAGACCGGATGCACCTGGAAATGCACGGTTTCGTCCTTCTGGAAAACACTCTGAGTACAGATGAAGTGGAGACCCTGAAGTCGGCGGCTTACCGGCTCGAGGCAGAAGTACGCGCGGGCGCAACGCCTGCAAGGCCGGCCTATGTTCATTCGGCTTCCCGGCTCTGGTTCCGCGTCGATAACATCGCCCATCTCGACGAGTGTTTCATGGACTATATCACCCACCCTCTCCTGTGGGGCGCGGCAGAGGAGGCGGTTGGCGGCGAAGCGCGCCTCGAACAATCGGATATGTCGATTTTTCGTCCGGGCCCGGACGGAGAACAGGAAGGGTTCGGTCTTCACCGCGGCCCTCTGACCGGTGGGGGATGGATCGAAGGCGGGCTTTACCACTACCCCTTTGTGAAAACGCTCACGATGCTGACGGATGTTGGCCCGGACGACGGGGGCACAGTGGTGGTGCCCGGATCCCACAGGCTGGATTCGCAAACGGTGCGCCACGCCATGGCCGCCGCAGAGGCCGATCCGCGCCTGCGCAAACAGGTCACGGCCAGCGCTGGTTCCACACTGCTGTTTTTCGAGTCTACCCTTCATGGATCAGGCCGGATTCTCAGCGATCGCGACAGGGTCTTCATCGTCGCCGGCTACACCCCACCCATGTTTCAGCCCTGGCACGAATACGACGTGGACCCCGAATGGGCCGCCACACGTTCCAGAAGCGAGGAAGTCTTTCTCACCGGAGCCAATCGCTGGCTCTGGCAGCCACGCCCGCGAGACATGTCTGTCGCCGAGCCGGAAACACTGGACGCTGCGCGTGAACGCTCGGTCAGGGAAGCCGAGGCGGCGGCGCAGAAGGCCGCCGCGGCCCGCGCCGCCCAGGAGAAGCTGGGGAAAGTCCGTTGACGGATCACTTGCGACCTTCGCCCTTTTGCAGACGGGCCTTTGTGCGTCCCTCATGGGGGCGGGCGCTGCCAGGATCGTCGGGCCAGTCATGTTTCGGATAGCGCGCGCGCATATCCTTGGCCATGTCGAGGTAGCCCCCTGTCCAGAAACCGGGCAGGTCAGCGGTGAGCGCCACCTGGCGACCGGCAGGTGAGTTCAGGGACAGGGTGACAGCCACTTTGTTCCGACCAAGCGTCGGATGGGTTTTGAGACCATAAACTTCCTGCACCCGCGCCGAAACCAGCGGCGCCTTATCGTCCAGATAGTCCACCGGCGCTGATCGCCCGGACGGCAAGGCGAGGCGTTCAGGCGCGAGGGCTTTGAGTTCTTCACCTCCGGGCCACCCAAGATGCGCTGTCAGCGCCGCGAGAATGTCCTGCGGTGACGGCACTGAGGACAGGCCTTCAGGCAGCAGCCAGTCGCCGGCAGTCTGGGCAAGCGCCTGCGCTTTCCAGTCCGGAAGGTCACCGCCCTGGCCCCGTGCAAAGGCAAGCCTTGCGAGGAAAGTGTCGACGTCCAAGTTGGCCTTGAAGCCGGCCCATCCGTGGTCTGACAGAGCGCGCAGGATCGCCGCGCGCGCCGCCTCTCCAGACGGCCTTGGAAGGGGTTGCTCAGACAGCAGGATCGCGCCGATCCGGCTTTGTTTCCTGGCAAGAATCTTGCCCGTGGCAATGTCGAAGCCTGCCACTTCTTCTGTCCGTGGAGGGTGTGCATCCATGGCGTCAGCTTCGCTGATCGGTGCCACCAGCGTCGCGCGTGCGCCCCTTGCACTGCCCAGGGCTTCGGCCACCACCAGCCAGTCTTCAGCGGCAAGAGGGTCTTCCTCGACCAACTGCACCGCCTCACCGCCGGCCGTCAGGAATTGGCCCAGCGCACCTTTGCGTCGCCTTGCAAGGGCCTCTGGCCAGGCGCTCGCCAGCAGCTTGGCCGGGTCGCCCGCGGGCTTGCCTGCGCCGCCCCAGGAATGCGCTTGCCGCCGCATGGCCACGGCACGCGGGGACGGGTCTGCCCTGAATGCCTTGAGGCGGACGGAAAGGTCCGTGGCGCGCCCGCCCAGGCCACGCTCGCTCAGCAGTGCGGCCATCTCAGCGCCGAGCGCGCGAGCCTCAGCCGTCCGGCCGCTTGCAACCAGCGCCCCGAGACGCGGCGGCAAGGGTAAACGCGCCATTTCGCGCCCGCGAGGGGTAAGAGCGCCGGTATCATCCAGGGCGCCAAGGGCCGACAATTGGGCACGCGCGGCGGCCACGCGCCCGGATGGCGGCGCATCAAGCCAGGTCAGGTTGGCGGGGTCCCGCTCGCCCCACTCGGAAAGGCTGAGGACGAGTCCTGAAAGGTCGGAGCGCAGAATTTCGGGCGTGATGTCAGGGGTGAGCCCGCGGGTTTCCGCCTCGTCCCACAACCGATAGCAGGTGCCGGGGCCAGTTCGCCCCGCCCTGCCACGGCGCTGGTCTACGGAGGCGAGCGACGCCCGCTCGGTAACCAGCCGCGGTGTTCCGCCGGTGGGGTCATGGACCGGGCTGCGCGCCAGGCCACTGTCGACAACCGTCGAAACACCCTCAATCGTGATGGCGCTCTCGGCGATGTCCGTAGACAGAACAATCTTGCGCTGGCCGGGTGCCGCTGGCCGCACGGCACTGTCCTGCTGCGCCGGGCTCAGGGCTCCGTAGAGGCGATGTATCTCCGTATTCGCCGGCAGGTGCCCATCTTCGAGGAGTTCAGCGGTGCGGCGGATCTCCCGTGCGCCCGGCAGGAAGGCAAGGATCGAACCGTCCGTTGCGGAATGGGCGCGTTGGATGACCTTTGCCATATGTGGCTCAAGAAGGCCTGGTGCCCGTCCCGCATAGACCGTGTCTATCGGAAAGGCGCGCCCCTGGCTTGTCAACACACGGGCACCGATTCGTTTGCTGATCTTCCCGGTCTGGAGCGTGGCGGACATCAGCACGATGCGAAGGTCTTCCCGCAGTGCCTCCTGGACATCGAGGGCCAGCGCAAGGCCAAGGTCAACATTCAGGGATCGTTCGTGCACCTCGTCGAAGACCACGCAGGCCACGCCTGTGAGTTCCGGATCCGACAGGATACGCCTTGCGAACAGGCCATCGGTGATGACCTCAATCCGGGTTCGGGCGGACACTTTCCGCTCAAGCCGGGTGGCCAGCCCCACGGTCTCGCCCAGCCGCTCACCGATCTGTTCTGCCATACGCAGGGCGGCGCCACGGGCCGCGATGCGGCGCGGCTCCAGAAGCAACAGTTTGCCGTCACCCAGGGTACCGGCCTGAAGCAGGTGTAGCGGCACACGCGTTGTCTTTCCGGCGCCGGGCGGGGCGGCAAGCACAAGCCGATTCGCCGCAGAAATGGCCTCTTGGATGTCCTGCAGGACGCCGTCAATGGGGAGGGCACCGGTCATGGGCGGCGCTTAGCGGATTTCGTCTCGGATGTAGAGTGCGGCGCCTGACGATCAGGACTTGGTCTTCTTCTTCACCTTTTTCTTGCCCTTGCCCTTGCCTTTGGCCCCGGACTTCTTCTTGCTCGCCTTGGCCTTGGTCTTTTCCGGCTTGGGCTCTGTGACCGGTGCTTCATCACCTTCGGCGCGGGCATCGATCATGGTGGAGAGCAGATCGACAAATCCGGTTCGGCGATTCTTGGCGAGTGTCGAAATCAGTGAATCATCCGCCTCGCGCACGGCGGGCGCGGCAATGCTCAGGGCTTCACGTCCCTTGTCGGTGAGTTCGACGGACTTTGCGCGCGCATCCTTGTCCGATGTCGTTCGCAGGATCAGGCCTGTGCGCTCCATCCGGTTGAGCATGTCTGCCAGGGTGGAGCGGTCGATGCCGGTCATGGCCACAAGGCGCGATTGGCTGGGCCCCTTCTCCCTTGATGTCGCCGCAAGGACCGAGAATTGGCGCAGGGTCACGCCGGCTGCGCGGAGTTTCTCTGCCGATTCATTGGCTGCCAGTTGCTGGGCTCGGTGCAAGAGGTGGCTCAACGAGGAGCCAAGGTCGAATTCGTCTGGCGTATTGTCTTCCTTGCCCAGTTCGCTCATCTTATCTCTCGCCCCGTCAAGGCCCAGCGCCTTGAAAAATGCCCAGTAAACGCCTCTTCGGTTCCAACCGTGGGCGGATCAACCCGTTTCTCCAATAACGCGATAGATTGAAGCTGAGATGACAGAAGGTTTGACCCCGGATTTTCTAACACATGTGCCCGATGGCGACGACCGAATACGCCGCGTGTGTAGGCACTGTTCCTTTATCGATTATGAAAACCCGAAGATCGTCGCCGGCTCCGTGGTCACGCAAGGCGACAAGATCCTCTTGTGCAAGCGCGCCATCGAACCGAGGGTTGGCTTTTGGACCCTGCCCGCGGGGTACATGGAGAAAGGCGAAACCATAGAGGAAGCGGCCGCCCGGGAGGCGCGCGAGGAAGCCTGTGCAGAGATCGAGATCGAGCGTGTGCTGGCCATGTACACCGTCGCGCGCATCGGCCAGGTGCAGATCATGTT
>CAZVES010000068.1:0-4171 GCA_964625835.1 uncultured Hyphomonadaceae bacterium | reverse complement strand
TTATAGACCACAACGAAAGCGATGACCGGGACGAGGTCGCCCCAGATCTGGTTGGCTTTGTCAGCGGCTTTGGCCGCGCCGGATCCTTCAGTGCTCATGGTGCCTCTTACGCGTTCGGGCGCAGTCTGGATGCAATGCGAGGCATCACGAAACCGCGAACGCCCGCGGCGTCAAGCAGGAAAGCGGCGGCTGCATAGGTAGCCCCGCCCGCAGCGGCTTCCAGGAACAGCTGGGTCCAGCCACCGAAATCCGGCACCAACCAGATCACCGGCGCCATGGCGGCGCAGGCCAGTGCGATCTTCACCGCCGCGCCCCAGGGCCAGGCCAGCGGAACAAGGCGTTGTCCCACAGTCGCCAGCAGCAGAACGCCAATCCCGTAGCTGACCACCGTGGCATAGACCGCGCCCATCAGGCCGAGCTGTGGCAGCAGGATGAGGTTCAGGACAATGTTCAGGATGGCCGGCACGAGCATGAGGCCCGCGCGCAGCCCCGTGCGCCGGCTGAGCTGATAAGGTTCGCTGGCGATATAGACAAGCAGGCCGTTGAACAGGCCCGCAAAGGCGATCCACGGGATGACCTCGATGGCCTGGTCCCTGACGGCCTCGCCGATCATCGCCTCGCCAAGAGGCTGGGCGACCAGGGCAAGCCCGGCCGCCGCAGGCATGGCGATGAAGAACACTGTAGCGATCATGTCGCGCGCGCCCTGCCCGGCAGCGCCCGCGCCCTCGGCCTCATATCGGGCCATGATCAGAGGCGAGGCCGCAATGGCCGGCCAGGCGCACAGCATGAGAACGGTCTTGTCAGCCACGCCATAGCCCGCCGCATAGGCGCCGACAGACGCCTCGCCGAGAAAGGCGGCGATCAGGAACCGGTCTGAAGCAGACAGGACAATGTCGAGTACGAGGGCGCCCGCGATCGGTATGCCATAGGCGAGCCAGGCACGGGCCGGGCGCAGGTTGCCATCGCCTCCGCGCGCAGCAGACGTCAGCCAGGCCCCCTCCCTCAGGGCGATGACCCCCCTTGCGACCAGCAACCCCAGGAGCGGTGACACGGCACCGAGATCCATTTGCCAGGCGATCAGCGCGCCAAGCATGAAGCCGCCGAGGATATGGGCTGTCTCGTTGAGGCTATAGCGCGCAACCCGCATCTCAGCCCGGTGGGTTTCCTGGGCCAGCTGGATCAGCGTGCCCGTGACGAGCAGCGCACCGATCAGGGGCATGGCCGCGCCATAGTCCGGCAGGTCCCGAAGTATGAGGTAGAGGATGGCCAGAAGCGTGAGCCCGGCGATACTCGAAAGACTCATCAGCCTCAGGGCCAGCGCATAATGGGATGGCAGCTTGCCGGCCTCCCGCGCACTGCCCGCGAAACGGTATGCCGCCGCTTCGGCCCAGGTCACACTCAGCGTGTGCACGAGAGCCAGGATCGAGATCAGCAGCGCGTATCGGCCATATTCATCCGCATCAAGCAGCCGGGTGAAGACGTAGACACCGCCAAAGGCCGCCACCGCATGGGCGAGGCGGGCCGGTGCATAGCCGGTGAGATGGCGGACGAGGCTCATGGGTTTGCCCTAGCAGGAAATGCGCTGCGCCCGGTTAACCGGAAAGCTGAAGAAGCACCAATCCGAATGCAAGGACAGCGGCGGCCACAGTGCGGCGCAGGCCGAAGCCCTCCTCGAGGAAGAGCCAGGCGAGTATGGCGGCGAAGGACAGTGTCGCGACCATTATGATCGCGACCGGGTCGAGGATGAACTGAGCCAGAGCCGGGAGTTAGGCGTCGATGTGCAGTCTCGGGCCTGCGGCGCGCACGGCAGCATCCACATGCGCCTCGTAGATGCGGAAATTCTTCGCGAACATCTCTGCCAGCCTGGCCGCCTGTGCGTCATAGGCCTTGGGATCGGCCCAGGTGTTGCGGGGATCGAGGATTCTTGCGTCAACGCCGGGCACAGCCGTCGGAACCTCGAAGCCGAAGGTCTCGTCGGTGCGGAAGGCGACGTCGTTCAGCGAGCCGTCCATGGCCGCATCCAGCAGGGTGCGCGTCGCCTTGATCGGCATGCGTGAGCCCTGGCCATGGGGGCCACCGGTCCAGCCCGTGGAGACCAGCCAGCAATCGACATCATACTTGGCGATCAGGTCGCGCAGGAGGTTGCCATACTCGCTGGGGTGGCGCGGCATGAAGGGGCCGCCAAAGCAGGTCGAGAAGGTCGCCGTCGGCTCGGTGACGCCCTTTTCGGTGCCGGCCACCTTGGCGGTGTAGCCCGACAGGAAGTGGTACATGGCCTGGGCCGGGGTCAGCTTTGCGATGGGTGGCATGACGCCAAAGGCATCGCAGGTCAGCATGACGAGGTTCTTCGGCTGGCCGCAGCGCCCGGTGGGCGAGGCGTTCGGGATGGCCGAGATCGGATAGGCGCCGCGGGAGTTTTCCGCCAGGGAGCCGTCGTCGAGGTCAAGCTCGCGCGTTTCCGGGTCCATGACCACGTTCTCGAGCACTGTACCCCACTGTTTCGTGGTGGCGTAGATTTCGGGCTCGGCCTCGGCGCTGAGGCGTATCATCTTGGCGTAGCAGCCGCCCTCGAAATTGAAGAGGCCGTTCTCGGACCAGCCATGCTCGTCATCGCCCACGAGCACGCGCTTGGAATCGGCGCTCAGCGTGGTCTTTCCGGTGCCCGAAAGGCCGAAGAAGATGCACGCATCGTCGTCCTGCGACGTGTTCACCGAGCAGTGCATGGGCATCACGCCCTTCTCGGGAAGCAGGTAGTTCAGGATGGTGAAGACCGATTTCTTCGTCTCGCCGGCATAGGAGGTGCCGCCGATCAGGACGAGCTTCTTGGCAAGGTTCACCGCGATCACGGTCTCGCTCACCGTGCCGTGGCGCTTGGGGTCCGCTCTGAAGCTCGGCAGGTTGATGATGGTGAATTCCGGCGTGAAGTCCGCGTATTCGGCAGCGGTCGGGATGCGCAGGAGGTGGCGGATGAACAGGGAGTGCCAGGCGAACTCGTTGACGATGCGAACAGGCAGGCGGTGGTCGAGGTCGGCCCCGCCGTAGAGGTGCTGGAGGTAGACTTCTTTCGTGGCGAGGTGTGCCCTGAAGTCTTCCCAGAGCGTGTCGAAATGGGCCGGGGTCATGGAGGCATTATTGTCCCACCAGACGGTGTTGTCGGTGGTGGCGTCGCGGACCGTGAACTTGTCCCTGGCGGAACGGCCCGTATGGAGCCCCGTCTCGACGACAAGCGGACCGCCCTGGGCCACTCTTGCCTCGCCATTCGCAATCGCAGCTTCGTGCAGGCGCGCTTCATTCCAGTGGGCGAAGACACGCTTCGGTGCCACGCCCAATTCAACCAGGCCCAGTTCTTGTTCCATGATTTTCTTCCCCAACAACTCTAATTTTTGACCCCGCAAGGGGCCCACACACACTTTTTTCGCCCGGTCAGAACCGGCTTCCTAAGCGAAAGATGCAATCTTTGGACCTTCCAAACGACGTGGGCAACCGCACAATGAAAAAATTTGCATTCCACGGAGTGGTGTCCGAATCGGCCGCACAATGACCAGATTTGTTCCAGATTCGCCTGTCAGGAGAGGTTTTCGGTCGCTTTCGTGCGCAACCGATAGATCAGTTCGAGGGCCTGTCGTGGCGTCAGTTCGTCCGGGTTTAGGTCAACCAGTTCCATCTCAACCGGACTGGGGCCCGGTGATTCGGCAGGGGTTGCTGGCGCCTCTGCGGCCGCGAACAGCGGAAGCGCTTCGCCCCGGCCTGCCTCGCCTTCCAGTTGATCCAGAATTTGCCGCGCCCTTGCAACCGCTCGCCTGGGCAGGCCCGCCAGGCGGGCGACCTGCACGCCATAGGAGCGATCGGCTGGCCCGGGCTGCACCTCGTGCAGGAAGACGAGTTCATCCTTGTATTCCTTCGCGCGCAGGGACGCATTGGCCGCTCCCTTGAGCCGGGACGCCAGGTCGGTCAGTTCGTGGTAGTGCGTTGCGAATATGGCCCGGCAACGGTTTGTATCGTGCAGGTGCTCAACGCCAGCCCAGGCAATCGCGAGCCCGTCAAAGGTAGATGTGCCCCGGCCGACCTCATCGAGAATGACAAAACTGTCCGGGGTGGCTTGGTTCAGGATGGTTGCGGTCTCGACCATTTCGACCATGAATGTCGAGCGCCCCCGCGCCAGGTCGTCGGA